>JACMLX010000068.1 GCA_014379355.1 Gemmatimonadaceae bacterium | reverse complement strand
GCGCTGCGGCACGTGCTCGACCAGCCGCCGGTGGCCGCCGCCATCGTCGGCGCCCGCTCCACTGCGCACCTCGCGCCGACGCTCGCAGCCACACGCATCACACTCACCACTGACGAATCACGGACGCTCGCCGCGCTCCTCGGCCAATCCAGCGGCCCCCTTGGCGATGTCTACACCCTCGAGCGCGACCAACACGGCCGCCACGGCTCGATCATGCGCTACAACCTCAACGACGACCGCTGAATCGCAAAGAAGCGAAAAGACGCAGAACTGCACGACCGATGCATCGATCCTTCCGCGAAAGGCCTTTTGCCCTCTTTGGATGTGTGCGAGAAAGATTGTGCACACACTGAAACGCGCTCCAGAAATACCGTCGCCCTTCTGCGTCTGTTCGCGGTTTTGCGATTCAGCCGTTCAGCGATTTCATTCTGTCGAGCCAAGCTAAGGAACCAATCCGCGCGCAGTGCCTGGAATGAGGTAGAACGCCTCCTGACGCGGGCGGAAGAAGCGGAAGCCTTCGGGAGTGAGGTAGGCATCGTCCTCCATCATCACGAAGACCTTCTTCCCGCCCCACTCCGGTACCGGTGTCGCGGTGTTCAGCTCGATGGAGATATAGGAGCCGAGCCGCAGCCGGCTGTTGAGCGCGGTCGTATCGCTGCGATTCGCGGCGCGGAAATCGATGCCCGCACCCAGGCCGTGTCCCTGCGTGCCGATCGGATGTGAGTAGACCATCGCCTCGATGCCGCGCTCCTTCATCTCCGACATCGTGGCGCGGAACACCGCGCCGCCAGTGAGGCCTGGACGGGAATGCCGGAGCATCAAGGCATCCTGCACCGTGTTCGTGTTCGCGAGCGCGGCGCGAAGTCCCGCTGGCGCCGCCGTCTCGCCTGGCTTCAGCACGTACGCCATTTTCTGCCAGTCCGTATCGAAGCCCATGTAACTGATGCCGAAATCGATGTGCACGAGATCACCCGGCTCGATCACCGTCGCTTCGGGTGCCACTGCGAGAAATCCGCGCGATGTGGCGATATCGCCGCCCGCCCGTTGCACGCGCAAGTCAGGCTGAAACCAGGTGCGTACGCCGGCCGACCAGAGCGCATCGTACAGGTGACGTCGCACGTCGCCCACCGTCGTCCGGCCTGCGGTGATGACCTCCGGTGACAACGCCCGCTTCACGATGCCTTCCGTCACCGCAACCGCAGCGCGATAGTGTTCCATCTCCTCCGGCAAGCGCGTGTCGAGATACTCCTCGATGAGGTCCGACGCGCTGACGAACTTCGCCGCGCCGTCAGCGCCCACCGCATCGGCGATAAATTGGTGCGCGTCGTAGCCGAGTGAGCGCGTCTGGCCTCGACGACCGTTGATGCCAAGTCCGATCGTCCTCGGTTTCCAGGTCTCGTACAACGCGCGCAACGTCGGCCCAGCCGGACGCGGCTCAGTGGTCGGCGCGTCGAAGAAGCGCGCCAGGTTCTCCTCGGTATATCCCGTGATCGCGAACTTCTTCAGCCCCTGATCCGCCCCGTCGATGAACACGAAGATGTCGCGATTGCCGGTGTACGGACGCGGCGGCGCGATGTAGTGCGCGAGCGGATCGTCATGAAATTCCTCGTTCACCACGATCCACATGCCGATGTTGTGACGCCGCATCATCGGCAGGATCATCGCGTGACGTTTCGTCAGCCACCCCTCACGAATCGTGATCTGCTGTGACCATGGCAGCAGCGGCGTGCCGGGCATGCCGGCGCTAGCGGCTGTCGGCGACGGAGCGGGTGATTGCCCGGTCGCAGGCGGCTTGGCGCAGGCAGCGAGGAGTAGCGCGGCCGGAAGGGCGAGCGCAACGGTCATGACGGGGCGTCGGGGCATGAGCATTTCGAAGAGTCGGAGCCGGGCGGAGGCGAGCACGATACTTCAGTACGCAGCACCACCCTGCGACGGTTGAGTGGGCTTGCGAACTTAGTTGATATCGGCAAGCTTATGATTGTATCCGTCACCTGTTCCATGGCCTGAGGCATGACACACCAACAAGCACCGCCAGCGCCTGAACCGCCGTCGGCAGACGCCGTCGCCGCCGTGCGCGGCTTCAGCCGCTTCTACACGCGCGTCATCGGCGCCCTGGACGAGGGTCATCTCTCGAGCCCCTTCTCCCTCGCCGAGGTTCGCGTGCTGTACGAGGTGGCGCATCGCGACCTGCCGTACGCCAGCGACATCGGCCGCGACCTTCGCCTCGACGCCGGCTATCTCAGCCGACTGCTCCGCACACTCGAGGAACGGGGTCTCGTCGTACGCACGCCATCGCCCAGCGACGGCCGTCAGAGCCTCATCGCCCTCACCGTCGTGGGCCGCACGACGGTGGACGACCTGGAAGCGCGCGCCAACGCCGCCGTCGCGAGCCTGCTTGCCACCCGCACCGCCGCCGAATGTGCTCGGCTCTCCTTGGCGCTGCGCAGCGCGTCGGTCGTGCTTGGTGACACCGCTGCGGCGAATTCGCAGCCACCCTACCTGCTGCGAGCGCACGGGCCGGGTGACATGGGCTGGGTCATCGCGCGGCACGGCGTGCTGTATGCCGATGAGTATCAGTGGGACAGCACATTCGAGGCACTGGTCGCACGCATCGCCGCCGACTTCATCGATCACTTCGATGCGGCACGCGAACACTGCTGGATCGCGGAGCGCGACGGGGTGAACGTCGGCTGCGTGTTCCTCGTGAAACATCCGGACCGGGACGGCGTCGCGAAGCTGCGCATGCTGCTGGTGGAGCCGGAGGCGCGCGGTCTTGGCATCGGGAAGCGACTGGTCGATGAATGCACGCGATTCGCGCGGCGCAGTGGCTATCACACGATCTCGCTGTGGACGAACGACATCCTCGTCGGGGCTCGCCAGATCTATCAGCGTGCGGGATATCGCCTCATGAGCGAAGACGCGCATCACAGCTTCGGGCACGATCTCGTCGGGCAGTACTGGGAGCTGGCCTTGTAGCGGGAGCAGCGTGCATCGGATGTGGCACGTTTGACAGACGTGTGCACGAGGCCTTTATATCGGCTCTCCGATGGAACGATTTCCCCCCTCCGCGCCCATGCGACGTCGCATCCGGCCCGTCCGGAACAGGTTCACGGGCAGACTGCTCCACGCCGTCCTCGTCGTCGCGGGCATCGTGTCGGGTGGTGGACTGGCCACCAGCGTGCACGCACAATCGCGCACCGGACGCCTCGACGGCTCGGTACACGCAGCACAGAGCGATGCGCCCTTGCCGTTCGCGGTCGTGAAGATCGCGAGACTGGCGCTCGAACGGTTCACGGATGGAACCGGCCGCTTCACGCTCGGCGGACTTCCGGCCGGCTCACACGACGTGATGATCCGGCGCATCGGCTTTTCGCCGTGGCGCGGCACCGTGCGCATCGCCGCAGACAGTACCACACGCCTCGACGTGCGACTGGAGCAGCTGCCGCAACGCCTCGAGGCGGTCGCCGTGCGTGACATGGCGCGCTGCCGCAATCCGGGCCCCCCTGACCCGGTGCTGCAGCACGAAGTCTCCTCTCTCGTGGCGCAGCTGCGCGAGAATGCCGACCGATATCGCCTGCTCGCCGATCAATATCCGTTCGCGTATTCCCAGACCCGCGCGCTGGGTGAACTGCGCGACACCATCTTCGTCGTGCAGCGCGTCGACACGACGATCGTCGAAAGTGTGACGCGCGTCGTGTACCGGCCGGGCAAACTCGTCACGCGCACGACGTCCAAGGAACGCGGTGAAGAATTCACGATGGCGATTCCGACGCTCATCGAACTGACCGACGACGCGTTCATCAAGGTCCACTGCTTCGGCTACGGGGGCACCATCCGGGTGGGCACGGAAACGTGGGTGCGCGTGAACATGCGGGCCGCAGACAAGCTGAACTCCCCGGACGTACACGGCGCCTTTTTCCTCGACAGCGCCAGTTCCCAGCTCCGGCGGATGGATCTCGACATGAGCCGCCCCGACCTGCTGCCGTCGCAGCTGCAGCGCGTCGACGCGGTGCATGTCGTGACGTCATTCCGCGACATCGCCTCCGGCCTGTCGGTGATCGAATCGGTCTGCGCGGTGAACCAGTTGCGCCGGCCGCCCGGCGCCAGCGAACTGCCCGCCCCCGCCGAGCTGCAGCAGCTGCTCGCATATCGTTTCCGGACACCGCTGCCCGATGTCCCGAACATGCGGGCGTTCATTCCTCCGCTGTGGGTGGCCGGCGCGAAACTGAGTCGGGAAACCGTGTGGTGCGAGCAGTAGGCCCCTGATCGACGGACCATGGCCGCCGCCGGTGCTGTCACGGCGACACGCAGGCGGTCGAAACGGCACGCGGCGTCTGTCAGCATGACCCACAGATCCCGGAACGCCGATTGCCCCAGAGTCCGGCGCGCAGGCCAATCTGGCTTGCCCCCGCGCCGCCGGGACCAGCGGCACCGTCTCATCATGCAACTACGGAGAGTGCCCAATGTTTTCATCCGACTTCAACTCGGTTCTCGACCGTCTGATGACGGTGAGCCAGGCCATGGACGACGCGGGGTCACGCGCGCCGGCCGCGTTTTCCGAGGGGCGCGCACGGACCCAGTTGTGGTTGCCGCCCGTCGACATTTACGAAACCGAGTCGGCGTTCGTGGTCGAGGCCGATCTGCCCGGTGTGCATCGGGAAAACGTCGACATCCAGTTCGACCGCAACACGCTGATGATCAGCGGCACACGGGCTGCCACGCTGCCGTCGCGCGAGAAGCTGGGACAGCTGCGGGTCTTCAGCTCCGAGCGTCTCAGTGGCGGCTTCAGTCGTTCGGTGCGGCTGCCGGAGCATGTGGACGCGGAGCGGATCGAGGCGACGTTCACCGATGGCGTCCTGAGCGTCACCGTGCCGAAGTCGAGTCAGGCGGTGCCGCGCAAGATCGCGATCGGTTCGCGAAACGACCCGAAGTCCATCAACGGCTGACGGACGACGGTCGGCGCTGTCAGGCGGGTGTTCGGCAGCCGCGCTGCCGAACCCCCGCTGCTTATTTTTCCCGGGCACGTCCGACCGTGCCCGGCGCGCGCCCGGTTCTCGTCCAACATCTTCCGCACCCGGAATGAGTCGCTGGAATTCGGCCGATCCCAGCGACGCCGTGACTGCATTCATGGCGACGCTGGAGCACCCTCGAAAATCAGAGATCGAGGCGTTGCGTCAGGTGATCCTTGCTGCGGATCCATCGATCGCTGATGGCGTCAAGTGGAATGCGCCGAGTTATCGCACGACTGAATATTTCGCCACCACGCACCTGCGGGCGAAACAGGGCGTCGGGATCATCCTGCATCTCGGCGCGAAGGTGAAGGCGACGGCAGTCATCGGGATCACGATCGCGGACCCGACGGGCATGCTGACGTGGCTGGCAAAGGATCGTGCGCAGGCGACGTTCACGGATCTGGCCGATATCGCCGCACGTGCATCAGTGTTTCAGACGCTGCTCAGGGATTGGATCCGGAATTTGTAACGCGCGCGGTGCCGCGGGACGACGGGCGCACTCCTGCCGCGCGACGACCCCGGACCGACCGGCCGCGCGTGTGGGCGGCAGCTGATGACGTGTCGAGCGTTGGTTGCGGTGCGGAGTCACCGAGCGCAGGCGTCTTTGCGCACGTATCGACGACCGCCGCGCCGATCGCCTTGAAATCGCGCAGCAGCGCCGGTCGGCGGAGCTCCGTGCACGGCCACCGGCTGCCGAGCCGCGGGACGAATCCCGACTGCGCGATCGCGACGGCGGCCTGGCCGATGAACAGTGCCTCGAGATAGTTCGCGGGCGCCGCACCGAGACCTCCGAGCGGTCGCAGGCGCTGCGTCGCGAACGACATGTCGCGATATCGCGCGTCGAGTACCGCACCGACGCGCTCACCCCACTCCGGGTGCCCAAGACGTGTGGCAGTTTCGGCGTCGGCCCATGCGGGACGCGTGTCGCCCAGCTCCGCGCGGACGAGCGCGCGCATCGCGTAGGCCGGCGCAAGATCCTCGTCGGCGGTGATCGCGGCGTTGAGTGCGTAACACGCCAGTCCCTTTTCGTTGCGCACACGTGCCAGTCCGGCCAGCTCCACGAGCAGCGGCCCATCGCGCGGAGCCATGCGTGCGGCGGTGCGCAGATGGTCCAGTGCGCGTGCATCGTCGCCACGCACGCGCATCAGTGCTGCCGTCAGTCGAGCGACTTCCGGGCTTCCGTCATCCCGCTCGATCGCTTCTGCCGCTGCCGCCTCGGCGCGCTCGAGTGATCCATTCACGAGGTGCGCCATCGCGACCACGGTCTGCGAGCCGACGCTGCGCGGCGCGAGTTTCGCGGCACGCCGCGCGTTCGCGAGCATGTTGATCTGGATGCCCTTCAATTCGTTCGGGCCCGCGTCACGATTCCAATTGATCAGCGAGTATTCCACGCGAGCCAGCCAGCGCCAGACGTCTGCGATGTTGGGCGCGAGCGCCGCCGCGCGCGCCAGCGAGGCGCGTGACCGACGCAGTGCTACCGGTGTCGTGCTCAGCGCCTCGGCGAGGCCATAGACGTAGGCGTTCCCCGACTCGACGCTGCCGAGGGCTGGAGGCGGGGTTCCCATCGATTGTGTCCCCAGGACGCTCGCTTGCGCGGCATCGTCCGCGATGGCGACAGCCGCGCGCGCGAGGTCGTCGATCCGCGTGATGACCCGGCGCGTCGGCACCGCCATCGACACCGGTTGTGCACCGCTGCGCACACTCCAGATGACCACGACGCTGTCCTCGACCTTGCGAACCATCGCGGTGAGCATCCGTCCCGTGCGTCCGAGTGCATCCGCGTCACTCGATGCGACCACTGCGGGCACGATGCGGCGCTGCACATCGACGCTCGAGAGGAGTTCGACCGGCGCGCGCTCGTTCAGCAGATCGCGGATCATGACGACGAGCGCGCGCGCTGCGGCCACATCGGGCGCGGGAAATTCTCCCTCCGCCATGAGGCGGATCGTCACGGCCGGCGGGTTGAGCTGCGAGAACGGCGCCGGGACAGGCAATGGACATCGCACGGAAACCAGCGGCGTCACCGACTGGGCGCCGAGTGATGCGACGGCGAGAAGCAGTCCTGTACATGAGGCAGCACACCAGCGGCCTACGCTGCGTAACGCATCCATGGTCACGTGGCGATCATCAGCGAACGAGCAGGAGCTTCTGCGCCGTGCTCAGCGCACGACCGATCTCATTGCCGCCGCCGATGAGCGCGACGCCGGGCATCGCGTATCCGACGAGGGTTCCCTGCATGTAATCGTTGTCCGGCAGGTTTCCGGTCAGGAATGGACAGAATTCGGTGGCCCGTGATCCTCCGATCCCGGCTCCTCGAAAGACGCACATCAGCTTGAAGGCGGCGAAGCCGTCCACGGTCATGATGCCGCTTCCCGGCGACGCGGCGGCAACCAGCACGGTGACGCCCGCCTGACCGGTGCCCGGATCGTAGCACGTCGCATCATCCAGACTCGACCCATTCGCTCCCTGCGTGCGGCAGATCGGTCGCAGCGCGTTCTCCACACCGTCGATGGTCTTCCTTGCGACGTCACCACCGACAGCGACTTGAATCACGTTCTCCTGTCTTTCCGCCGCATGGCTGGTGACACCGTCGCACTCTTCTCCCCGCAGTTCACGTCCGTACGTGCTGGTGTCGGTTCCGGTTCCGATCATGGCCTCAAAGATCGTCGGCGCAACGTTGGTCCCGGTCGCTGTGCCGGGCGGACGGGCGACTACCGTCTGACGACGCTGCCCGGCCAGGGTGGAGACCTCGGTGCTCAGGAAGCCGACGCCCGGCTGTCCGGTGATCGCGCGACCACCGAGCAGGCTGCTGACGTATGCGGTGCTGAGTCCCCATGGCTGCATGCAATCACGTGCTGTCTGATTCGCAAGCCAGACGACGCCGCTCCGCGTCGGTGAAATCGCGGCGCGGCCGATGACTCCACCGAATGGAAGCGTCGCGGTACGCCGCATCGTGACACGCACGCCATTCGCGACAGCCCAGCTGCCAGCGACCGCGATCGCGCGCGTGGCGGGATTCCAGACAATCGGTTCGACATCACCCGCATTCAGTGTGAGCGGTGTTCCGAACGCCGAATTCTGTGCCGCGAATGCCAGCGCACCATTGACGGGGCTCGTGCCGGTGCGCTGGAATCGATGTGCGGCAGCGAGCGCCGTCGCGTCGGCGCCGGTCTGCATCTCGTTGACACCGGTGTAGACGCGCGCGAGATCGATCGCGAAGGCTGCCATCCCGGCAACCACGAGAATCATCACGGCCACGAGCACCATCGTGGCACCGCGCCGTGCGCTCGATCGGCGATTGCGCTTCGTCATGGGCCCAACCTCCGAAAAGAGTCGCACAGTCTGAGGTCGAACACGCCGCGTCGCGCGCTCGCACCGGTGATCAGCAATCACGCTACTTGAATTCCTTCATGAACTGGAGGGCGGCCGGACCGAGCACGACAACCATCAGCGCCGGCAGGATCAGGAATGCCAGCGGAATGGTCATCTTGAGCGCCGCCTGCGCCGCGCGCTTCTCCGCGCGCTGACGACGCCGTTGGCGCAGGGTTTCGGCGTTGACACGCAACACGCGCCCGATCGACGTCCCCAATCGCTCGCACTGCACCATGCTCGCCACCAGGGTGCGCAATTCATCCACGCCGGTGCGCCGATGCAGGCTCTGCAGCGCCTGCTCGCGCACCATGCCGGCATTCACGCGCCGCACCACGTGCGCCATCTCCATCGCCATGTCCGGATGAGACGAATACATGTCGCGTGAGGTGCGGATCATGGCGGCATCCAGCGACACGCCGGCTTCGACACACACGACGAGCAGGTCGAGCGCATCCGGCACGGCCTTCCGAATACGGTCGGTCCGCGCGGTCACGAATCGATCCAGCACTGCCGGCGGACCGAACAGACCCACGACAATTGCGATCAGCAGCCCGAACAGATAGTACAGCGCGTCGTCACGCGGCCCGAGGGCGAGCGCGATCATCGGGAAGAACAGGAGCGATGCCACGCGGATTGCACCGAACAGGACGGGCGCCGCTGCATCGTCGAATCCCGCATGAATCAGTTTCTGCGCCGACTTCTCGCCGGAAAGGAACTCGGTCGGCATCGTTTCCTGCAGCCACGTCGCGAGGCGCGACACCCGATCCTCTTCCGGATTGAGCAGCAGGCGCGCGACGAGGCGCTCCGTGTCTCCGATGTAGTCGGTGCCCAGCCGCTCCACGACTTTCTGTCGCGCACGCTCGGCGATCGCGACATACGCCGCCGTCGCGATCGCCACCACGATCGTGAGGACGAGAAAGATCAGCGTCCAGGGAATTTCATTCAGCGTGTCGGACATCAGAGCTCGGCATCCGCGATGCGCATCATGATGAAGAACCCGAGGAGCATCGAGATCACTGCGTAGGCGATCATCTTCTGCCCGGCCGGTGTCGTGAGCAGTGGCTTCATGTAGTCGGGACTGAGTATCGTGACGGCCCCGAAGACGAAAAACGGCAGCGCGGTGAGGATGTACGCCGACAGCTTCGGTTCTGCGGTCAACGTCTCCACCTGACCCTGGAACGCGAGTCGTTGCCGCACGAGCGTCGAGATGTTGTAGAGCAGTTCCGTCAGGTTGCCGCCGGTTTCGCGCTGCAGCAGCAGCGATGTCACGAACATCCGCGCATCCTCGGTCCCGACCCGCTCCTGCAACGCGATGAGCGCGGTCCGGATGTCGATGCCGAGCCGTGACTCGTCGTGGAATCGCACCAGTTCCGGACCGAGCGGTGCTGCCGTTTCACGGCCTGCGAATTCGATCGCGGATTGAAGCGAGTAGCCGGCCTTCAGCGCATTGATGAGGAGATCCAGCGCTTCGGGCAACTGCTCGGTGAACCGCTGCTTGCGTCGCCGCTGCCGCACACGCAACACCGCCAGCGGAAGCGGCAGCCCGAGCGCCAGACCGAGCATGGCTACGAGTGCGCCGCCGAACCATTCGCCAAGCGTCAATCCGATCAGGCCGAAAAGCAGAGCAAACAGGACCACCTCACCTGGCCGCTGCTTCGATCCCGCCTGTGCGATCTCGCGTTCGAGCCAGAACGCCATGCCGCGGCCCGACAACAGTTGCTCGAGGACCGGAATGTCCGACACGCGCGAGTCGCGCAGAATCGAGATCGGCAGTTCGTTGCGGAGGATGCTGTTCGCGCCGCCATCGCCGCCGAGGCGCGACCGCACGGCATCGGCGGCGGCCAGTCGGCGACGATTGGCGAACGCAAAGCCACCAATCACCAGCAGCAGGGCGCCGATGAAAACGGCAATCAGAAGCAGGGCATTCATGACGAATGATCCTCAGCGAACTCGGAACAGCTCGGGAGAGAGTTCGATGCCGCGGGTCGAGATCATCTCGGAGAACAGCGGACGCACGCCCGTCGCCTCGAAGTCGCCCTGTACCCGGCCGCTCGAATCGACGCCACGCCGCCGGAACCGGAAGATCTCCTGCGCCGTCACGACCTGATCCTCGAGACTCGTGATCTCCGTGATGCTGGACACACGTCGCGAACCATCGGACTGACGCGAGACCTGCACGACGAGGTGCAGCGCCGATGCGATCTGCTCACGGATGGCGCGCACCGGCAACGCGGTGCCGGCGAACAGCACCATGGTCTCGATGCGTGCCAGCGCGTCACGCGGCGTATTGGCGTGAATCGTCGTCAGCGACCCTTCGTGACCGGTGTTCATGGCCTGCAGCATGTCGAGCGCCTCACCCGAGCGCACTTCGCCGATGATGATGCGGTCCGGACGCATGCGCAGCGCGTTCTTCACCAGGTCGCGCGCGAGCACCTCGCCGCGCCCTTCCGTGTTCGGCGGACGGGTCTCGAGGCGCACGACGTGTGACTGCTGCAGTCGCAATTCGGCCGCGTCCTCGATCGTGACGATGCGTTCGTGGCTCGGAATGAATGCCGACAATGCGTTGAGCATCGTCGTCTTGCCTGCTCCGGTGCCGCCGGAGATGATGATGTTGAGGCGCGAGACGACACAGGCCGCCAGGAATCGCAGCATCTCCTGCGTCATCGCGCCGTATTCCACCAGCTTGTCGGGACCGATCGTCGCGCCGAACCGACGGATCGAGAGCACCGGACCGTCGAGCGCGAGCGGCGGGATGATCGCGTTGACACGCGACCCGTCCGCCAGTCGGGCGTCCACCATCGGCGACGACTCGTCCACTCGGCGACCGACGTTGCTGACGATGCGATCGATGACCGTGAGCAGATGCGCGTTGTCGCGGAACACCACCGCTGTGCGCTCCAGCCGGCCCATGCGTTCCACATACACCGACTTCGGGCCGTTGACGAGAATGTCACTCACCGTCACGTCACGCATGAGTGGTTCGAGCGGACCAAGTCCCGTCACTTCCCACACGATCTGCTCGACGACGCTATCGCGCTCCGCGGCGCTCATCGGCGCCTGCTCGGCGCGCAGGAACTCGAGCACCGCCGCGCGGATCTGCTGCACGAGCTGGCCTTCGTCGCGAATCTTCTCGAGCGCGGACAGGTCGAGCCGCTCGACGAGTCGCGTGTGCAACTCGCGCTTCAGCTTGTCGACGGTCGTGTGATCCTGAACGACCTGCACGACCTCAGGAATGGAGCGCAGGCCCTCGAGCGGATCGGCAGGTGGCTTCGCCGGCCCGTCACCGTTCAGTGGTGGCGGCACCGTCGGCGACGTTGCCGCCGGCGTGCGTCCGAGCAGTCGATCACGCAGTGATGGAGCCATCGGTTATCTCCTCAGCAGGCCGAACAACCGACCCTTCTTCGTGGCGCCGTTGCCGTTGGCAGTGTCGGCGGTCGCTTTCGCCGCGCGGCCGCTGATCGGTCCGAGGAGCATCGATGCAAGGGTCTCGTATGATTTCGCCAGCGCCGACCCTGATGCGTGCCGTTGGAACGGCTTCCCTTCCGCCTGCGCCTCGCTCGCCACGCCGAAGTCATTCGGAATGCGCGCATCGATCGCCCGTCCGAGCACCTTCTGCGCTTCTGCCGGTGTGACGAGGTTCGTCGAGCCTTCGCGGTTGATCACCACCTTGACCTTGTCGTCGTCGTAGCCGAGCTCGCGGAAGATCGTCAGGGTGCGCTTCGCCACGACCAGTGATGACACCTGCAGCTGCGCGACGAGGAGCACCGTGTCGGCCGCATCCAGTGCAGCGACCGCGCGTGATTCGAACGCATGTTCGCAGTCCACGATCGTGTGATCGTAGATCTGGCGGCACTGCGCCAGCAGCGCGGAGACCACATCACCCGTGAGCACCGGCGCAAGGTCGAGTCGCTCGGTGGCGGCCAGCACCGCGAGCCCGTCCGGCCCGTCCGCGGCCACCGACTGCATCAATTCGCGGTCGAGGCGATCCACCTTGAGCGCCAGTTCACCGACGTCGTATTCCGGTCGCAGATCCAGTTGCAGCGCAACGTCGCCCATGCCGACCACCAGGTCGACGATCGCCACACGCTTCGGCTTCCGGCGTGCGATCGCGTGCGCGAGGTTCACCGCGACCGTAGTCGCTCCCTGCCCGCCTTTCGGGCAGAAGACCGCGATGACCGAACCGCGCACCGGCGCCATCGACCACCGACGCTCGAGGCGCGTGATGGCGGTCGTGAATTCATCGGCGGTTGCCGATCGCAGCAGGAACTCCGCGATGCCGGCACGCATGGTGTCGAGCACGATTTCCGTACTGGCTTCGGAGGCCGTCCCGATCGCCGCCAGCGCACTGGAATCGCGCAGCAGGTTCTCGAGCACGCCGCGCTGCTCGGCGCCGATCGACGACACAGGCAGGATGAGCAGTTCAGTGGTGCTCGTCTGTACCGCCTGTAACGCACTGGCGAGTGTCTCGCAGCGTACCGGCGGGCCGAAACCCGCGCGCAGCATCGCTGCCACGAGCGGCTCGGGCCTCTCGAACGCCCCTTCGACAAGGACGCACTGTCTCATCGCGCGCGACCGTCAGACACCGGGCGGTGGGGTATTGGGACGCTGCGGTGCGGCATCAGGCGGTGGCAACCGCTTCTGAATCGCTTCCGAAGCCGGCGGAATGCGTGTCTCGGGAAGCAGCGGGATCACGTCGCGCGAGCGTGGGAAGTTCGGGTCGAACAATTCCGGTGTCACGATGATCAGCAACTCCGATTCCTGCTTCTGCCAGCGAGAACTCGAGAAGAGGGCACCAAGGATCGGGATGTTCATCAGGCCCGGAATGCCTTCACGGACATTCTCGCGCTCTTCGTTGAAGAGTCCCGACAGGATGAGGCTCTGGCCCGGCCGGACGTCGACCGTGGTGCCGACACGCCGCGTGCGCAGTGCCGGGATGCGGAAGCCAGAGAGGAGCAGCGCGTTCGCGTAGTCGAGCGTGGACACTTCCGGCTCGACGTGCAGCTTGATCAGCGAGTCCGAGAGCACCTCGCCGATGAAGTTCAGCTTGATGCCGAACGGACGGTACGCGATCGTGATGTTGATCTGCCCGTTCGCGCTCGGCTGCGCGATCGGGATCGGGATTTCGCCGCCGGCCAGGAAGGATGCGGAGTCGCGATTGCCCGCGAGCAGCGTCGGTTCAGCGAGTGATCGCGCATTCCCGCGCTGTTCCTGCGCGGTGATGTAGGCCGAGATGTCACCAGTCGTCCACGTGGCGATGCCGCTCAGGAAACGTGACGCGACAGAACTCGTCGATGGTGGCGCGCCGGACACACTCGGTCCGAGCACGCCGGTGCCGCCAGTCTGCGATCCATCACCGGAGCGATTGGTGCCCGTCGCCGACACGCCCATTTCGAGGATCGTGGACCGACGGACTTCGGCGAACTTCACGGCAAGCGCGATCTGACGGCGCTCGACGGCGCTGTACACGGAGATGCGCAGGTGCCGTCGTCCGAGTGTCGCGCCGGAGAGCAACACGTCCGTCTCGCCGGCGGACTTGGCGTTGATCACCACGCTGCGCTCGTTCAGCACGACCACATCCGCAACCTCCGGATTCGCAACCGTGACCTGTGTCACGGCCGCCGTCAGGTCGAGGGGAAAGGATCGCCCGACCGCCAGCGAGATCGTCTCGATCGGGGTGATCGACGGAGTCACCGGCTGCGCCGCGACGCATCGCGGCGCACCGAGAGCTGCGAGGAGTCCGAGCATTCCGAGCGACACCCGCGTCGACGGTGAGCGCAAGAAGCGAGTGGCTGGCACGAATCGGGGAGTTCGGGTGAGGCCGTGCGGTGAAACGAACGTCATCGGGAGACGGAGTGCGGGAAGGCGCTACGGTTTGCGCTTCGTCGAATCCGTCGGAAACTGTTGCTGCGACATCTGCGTGCCGCGATACACGCGCACCGTGGTGGACTCGGGACGCGCCGGTTTCGGTGTCTCGACCACGGCCGCCACCGGCGGAGCGACGACCGGCGCCGG
>JACMLX010000067.1 GCA_014379355.1 Gemmatimonadaceae bacterium | reverse complement strand
CGCCGCCGCAGCTAGACGCCGACTTTTTCCCGCGAGGCCCTCCGGGACCATCGCGACCAGGATCGGCTGATACGCCGTCTCGCCATCGTTGGACGATTTCGCCGCCACCGCCACCACCGGCGCCACGACTCTGGCCCGCGCCACGCCGAGCGGCGGCGGCTCCTGTGCAGCCATCACTGAGACCGGCGTCGGACACTTCGCGCCCAGGCTCTCGGCCTGATCGCGGACGTCGCGTTCGTTCACGCCGGCCGAGGCGTACGCCGCCGCCAGCAGGTCACATGCACGCGCCAGGTCGTTCGACTCGAGCCGCAGCCGCCCCGCCATCAGGCTCGCGCGCGAGCGCACCGGCGCGTCGCTGTACTCCTTGAGCAGGCGTTCCAGGTGCTTGAGCGCGCCATAACGATTGTTGCGCGCACTCTCCAGCAGCGCGAGGCGCATCAGGGCGTCTGGCACCCGCGGCGAAAACTTGTGCTCGTTCACAATGCGCGAGTAATCGCGTTCCGCCTCGATCGCACTCGGCGCAATCGACGCCTTCGCGAACAGGGCCTCCGGCATCGCCGATGCACCGGGCGGCATCGTGACCACGAGCGAATCGACCACCGCACGTGCAGCCGCCACATCGCTCGACGTCAGGCGACGCACGCGCGAGAGCACTTCCTCGACGCGTTGCGTGTGCACCGAGTCGGCATTCTGCGCCGCTGCAGGTAATGTCGCGACGCCGGCGACGATCGCGAGCACGGCAAGGACGCGCACCCGCTCAAGCACGACGTTGCTCCGACGATGTGCACAGCTCGAGCACGAGCGTCTGCAGCACCTGCTCGTCGTTCGAGGCACGTGTGTCCTTGAGGCGTTCATCGGCGCGCAGGATCGCACGCAGTCCCGACTCCGCATCCGCGACCGTCCACTGTGGTACGTGTTTCGTCCATGCTGCCGTCGCCTCGCCCCATGGCCGTCCCGGAAATGCGCCCGTGCGCTTCAGCAGATCGAAATACTCCTTGGCCAGCCGGTTGAGCGGCACACCCTTCGCGCGTTGAGCGGCGCCCCAGCCGAGTGCGGCAGTCTGTGTGGCGAGTGCCATCGCGAGTCCGACGCCAGTCGTTTTCGGCAGCGCAAGCACAGGGCCCACCAGGGTCATCGCCTGCGACACATCGCGAGACGCCACGGCGTTCAGCAGATCGCTCGACGTCTCGCCGTGCCGGATGCCCACAACCGCTTCGATCGCCGCGGCGTCGATGGTTCCGCCAAGCACATAACTCGCCGCCTTGTCCAGCTCCATCATCAGCGCGCCTGCGTCGTCACCCACGGCACTCTGCAGCAGGCTGACCGCGTCGGGCGTGATCTGCGCACCGAACCGTTCTTGGCTTTGTTTCACGATCCACCGCGCCAGTTCGTCGCCGCTGACTGCGTTCACCTGCAGGCTGAAACAGCGATTCGTGAGCGCCGCTTCCGGCTTCACGCCCGACGGTACGGTCAACGCCAGGACGACATCGGACGCAGGATTTGCGAGGTAGCGCTCGAGCGCTGCACGTGCCGCCTTCTTCATGCCGCTCACGTCGCGAATCACGACCACACGACGGTCGGCCATCATCGGTGGCGTTCCCAGGATCGTGCCGACACCGTCCGCGTCCAGGTCAGGTCCGCGCAGCTGGTCGAGATTGAAGTCGCGCGACGCAGGATCCACCGCGCCTCGCAGCAATTCGCGCAGCGCCGCGTCCTTCCGCCACTCGTCGTCTCCCCAGAAGAGATACGCCGGCGCGAACGCACGATCCTTGATGTGCGACATGAACTGCTTGGGTGTGTCCTTCGACGACATGCACCGAATATAGCCCGGACGACTCGCGCCGATCGCGGATCAGGCCAGTGTCACCGCGAGTCTTCGCTCAGTGCGCAACCTGCATCACGGAGACGGGACGTACGTCACCGAATTCCATCGCGGCGAATCGATTCGCCGCGTGTGCCGCCATCTGCGCCGTGGGCCAGAGCGGTGACGTCGCGGCGACGGACGTGGCTGTCACATCACCCGTCCATCCACGATCATCGCCATCGAGCAACGGATCATCGGACCGCGGGAGCAGCGCGCCACCGACCGGTCGCATCGAGCGCACGACGACGATCTGACCGGGGGCCATACCAGGCATCGCTGACAGGTAGGAGACCGGCAATGCCGAGGCGTCTTCGCTGGCGACGGTCAGCGAGTCGCCCTGCCACGCCGACGCAGAGGAAGACGCGCTGCCGAACGATGTCGATCGCACTGCAACGGTTCCACCCACGACCACGACGACGGCGGCCGCGACACGCACCCAGGTCGGGCTGCCGGCAATCGGGTGTGACCGTTCGACGTGCGATGGCTTGTGCTCCGCAATACGCGCGCGCCGTTCGTCCGCGATCCTCGCCGCCAGCCGGGCCGAAAAATCCGACGAGACTTCGAGCTGGGGCGCATTCCGCGCCACCATCAGGGCTCGGCGGGCCAGCGCGTCGAATCGGGCGCAGGACCCACATTCGACGAGGTGCCGGTCGAGGGCTTCGCCCTCTGTCGGGTCGAGAACGTCGTCGACCCAGTCACCGTGGTTCGATCGGAAAGCGCGGCAATCCATAGATGACCGACGATACCCACGCGCACCCCTCCAGTTCCAGAGGTCCGCCTGAACTGCCTCAAACACGATCGCCCCCGGAGAGCGAAATCCCGGGGGCGATACACATGCGTCCATCTCTATCCTGCTGCGAGCCGAAGCTCGCCGAAGCACGCTTCTAGCGCAGTGCGGGTGCGATGCGCTCCGCAAAGCTGGCGCGCGCCCGATTCAGGCGGGACTTCACGGTCCCGAGGTTCACGCCGGTGATTTCGGCGATCTCCTCGTACGACTTGCCTTCCAGTTCACGCAGCACGAACACCTCGCGATGATGTGCCGGCAGTGTACCGACGACTTCCTCGACTGCTTCCTGCAGGTAACGCTTGTGATACGCGTCGTCCGGACGGGCTGCCACATCCTCGAAATCGAGCGGACGCTCCTCATCATCCGAGAACTTGTCGCGCACGGTCTGGAACAGCACGAGCGGATTGCGTGACCGGTTGCGCAGCTCGTTCTTGGCCAGGTTCGACGCGATGGTGTAGATCCACGTACTGAACTTCTTCGACGCGTCGAAGCGGTGCAGATGGCGGTAGACACGAATGAACACTTCCTGGACCAGATCTTCAGCCTTCTCACGATCGCCGATCGTGCGATAGATAAAATTCAGCAGTCGCGTCTGGTAGCGCTCGACCAGCAGCTCGAAGGCGAGCTCCTCGCCAGCCAGAAACGAGGCGACGACATCGGCATCTTCGGCAGCACGCATGCGCTCTCTGCGCGTCGGAGCCTGCGGGGCAGGCGTCGGCGCGGGCTGGGTGTGCAGCGACAGAACTCCGGTGCTACGAGCGACTTCGGCCATCTGATTCTCCCGGCTGATGTGCGACACCAATCCGTACAGTCATCCCGACCGAATCGTTTGGTGTTCCCTATGGAGTACGGCAGGCAGCGTGCCGCGGATTCCCCTCACCGCCACCTATCTGTAACTCGAGACACTCGAACGGTTTACGACCCCCACGCCGCGACAGTTCCCATCAGACGTCTCATTTTCTGGACACTGCGATGACGGCACTGACCTGCCAAGGGGACGGTCTGGCGATCTCTGCAATTCGTGTTATCTGCCAGTATGGCTGGAACGGCAACTGCGGTTGAGTAGAGGTCGGAGAGCTCAGGGAGTGCGTCGTTTGCATCGTTCCCCGAATTTCGAAGCATCTCTGACTTTTGGGGGCACTGGAGCGCACGGAGCTCACGGAGTGCGCCGGCTGCAGCGAACCTCGTTGCTGACGGCACCGCTGAGCTTTTTGCGGGGATAGCACGGGGAGGTCGGAGAGTGCGCCGCTTGCAACGCTCGGCGCAGCGCGCACCATCACGCAGATTTTTTTGGAACTGCTGTTCACAAAAAATCATCGGTGCGCGATGGGCAGAGCGTCGCGACT
>JACMLX010000066.1 GCA_014379355.1 Gemmatimonadaceae bacterium | reverse complement strand
GCCGCTCGCTGGTGGTGCGAATGCACCGGCGCCCGGCGCAGGTGCCGGCGGCCAGGTGGCTCCAGCGCGTCAGGATGACGAAACGCCGTCGCTGATTCTCTGGCACTGGAAGGATCCCCGCCTGCAGAGCGCACAGCAGGTACAGGAATCGGCTGACAAGGCCTTCAGCTGGCTCGCCGCCTGGAATGTCGCGACACCGAAAGTCGTGCAGCTCAGTGACGACAACATGCGCACGGTGACGGTCGGTGTCGGTGATCGCTGGGCCCTCGGCACCGACATGACGGCGTACGAGCGTCGGGCGAGTGTCGACGGGCGTCAGTTGCGCGACCTGTATGCGATCGATGTCAGCACGGGTGCGCGCGCAATCATCGCCAAGGGTGTGCAGAATCCTGGTGGCGGAGGTTTCGGCGGAGGCGCCAGCCAGGTGTTCGCGCCGGATGGCCAGCGCGCTGTCTGGTATGACGACGGCAAGTGGAGCGTCTACGATTTCACCACGAAGTCGTCCCGCGTCATCACCGACGGCGTCGCGGCGAACTTCTGGGACGAGGACGACGACCACAACGTCGTCAAGCCGCCGGTCGCGCCCCCGCTTGGATGGTCGCGTGATTCGCGCCACGTATTCCTGCGCGACAACTGGGACCTGTGGCGTGTGCCGGTGAGTGGTGGCACCGCCATGAACATCACGGGCAACGGCAAGAGCAGCGGCATCAGGTATCAGGCGCGCGTCGCGGTGGCACCGCGTGAGCGCGGCATCGATGTGTCGAAACCATTGTTCATCGAGACGTACGGCGAGCGCACCAAGAAGGAAGGGCTCGCGATGGTCGACGTGATGCGAGGCGGCGCACGCGTGATGTCGTGGGAGGACGACAAGGTGGACTACCGGCGCGCACGCGATGCGGATGTCTGGGTGTACACGCGACAGACCTTCGTGCAATTCCCGGACTTCTACGCCGCCGATGGTGGCCTGGCGAACGAACGCCGCCTGACCGACGCGAATCCGCAGCAGAGTGAGGTGGCGTGGAGCGCCGGCGCACGCCTGATCGACTATCAGTGCGACAACAACGGCGATCGGCTCCAGGGCGCGCTCTTCCTGCCGGCCGGCTACGAAGCCGGCAAGCAGTATCCGACCGTGACGTACATCTACGAGAAGTTGTCGCAGAGCTTCCATGCGTACGCACAGCCGAACGCGACGCGTTACGCGAATCCGAGTGTCTACACGTCGCGCGGGTATGCGTACTTCATGCCGGACATCAGCTACAAGCTCGATGATCCGGGTCGTTCGGCGGTGTGGTGCGTGGTGCCGGCCGTGAAGGCGGCGATCGCCAGCGGGATCGTCGACTCGACGAATGTGGCATTGCAGGGCCACAGCTGGGGTGGATACCAGACGAGTTTCATCACGACGCAGACGAACATCTTCAAGACCGCCATCGCCGGCGCACCACTCACCGACATGGTGTCGATGTTCAGCTCCGTGTACTGGAATTCCGGGAACACGAACCAGGGCATCTTCATCTCGAGCCAGGGTCGCTTCCGTTCGAGTTATGCGAAGAACCCGGATGCCTACCTGCGTAACTCACCGAACCGCTTCGCCGACAGCCTCCACATCCCCTTCATGATCCTGCACAACGATCGGGACGGCGCGGTGGACTTCAACCAGGGCATCACGTACTACAACACGCTGCGTGAACTGGGCAAGGATGTCGTGCTGCTGGAGTACGTCGGCGAGAACCACGGTCTCGCGCGTCCGATCAACCAGAAGGACTACGCGGTGCGCATGCAGGAATGGTTCGATCACTTCCTGCAGGGCAAGCCGGCGCCCGACTGGATGCAGGAGGGCGTGCCCCGCCTGCGGATGGAAGAACATCTCCGCTCACGCAAGCCGCTGCTCGATCCGAAGGCGAAGACTGAGGTGAAGAAAGTCGCGATGTAATCGAGAGTGGTCACTCTACGCACGGCAACTGCTGGTCTCGCACGGAGACACAGAGCCACAGAGAGTCCGCTCGCGATAGAGCCGAACACTTTTCACGCGGGGCTCGCGGGGAACGCGGGGAAAAGCAAAGTGCTGTTGGAACTGCGCTGGCGAGGCGCAGTTCCAACAGCATTTCTGTTGTACTTCCCTGCGCCCCCCGCGTGCCCCGCGTGAAAAGTGTTCGAACGTCCCAGAACGCGCTGTGGCTCTGTGCGAGACCAGCAGTTTCCCTGTGCGAGTCAGGCAGCTACTTCTGCCCGCCCGACACGGGAAGGGCGTCATGCGTCATCCACCACTGCTTCGGCAGCGGCTTCGCGCGTGGCCACACTTCGGCCAGCGTGTTGCCCTCGTACAGCCGACCATTCTTCATCACGTAGTGGATCGTGTTCGTGTTGCGGATGTCGTCCAGCGGGTTGCTGTCGAGAACCAGGATGTCCGCCAGCTTGCCGACTTCGATCGAGCCGAGGTGCTTCTGCAGGCCGATCGCCTCGGCGCCGAAGATCGTGCCGACGCGCAGCGCGTCCATCGGCTTCATGCCACCGCTGGCGATGCTCCACAATTCCCAGTGGACCCCGAGTCCCTGCAGCTGGCCGTGTCCGCCAAGTCCCACGCGACCGCCCGCTTCCACCAGCTTCTTCGCCTGTTCGGCGAACAGCTTGTACGAATACTCGCTGTCGCGGAACCACTGCGGACGACGCAGCCCGCGGCGCTCGAGTTCCGAGAACGGCGTGAAGTGCGTGAGCTTCGGATCGGCGAGAATGTCGTAGTGCTCGTACCACCAGTTCTCCGCCCACGGCCCGCCATATTGCACCAGCAGCGTCGGTGTCCACGTGGTGCCGCTCTGCGCGAACAGGCCGATCGCATCCTTGAACATCGGCGCGATCGGCAGCGTGTGCTCGATACCGGCGTAACCGTCCATCGCCTCGGTCATGTTCTTCTTGAAATCAAGCCCGCCTTCGAGCGTCGGCGTGATCTGCTGCTCGCGCGCCGCCATCGCGATCCACTGCCGCTGGCGGCGATCACCGGCCATGTACTGCTTGATGGTTTCGGTGAGGTAGAACTCCGAGTAGCGACGCATCACGTCCTTCGCATCGTCGGCGCTGTTCACGTCGTCCTGTACGAAGATGCCCGGGCCGGTCGTGTAGATGCGCGGGCCGATGATCTGGCCCGCGTCCACCGCATCGCCATACGAGATCACATCGGACGTGGAGGTCTGCGGATCACGCGTCGTCGTCACGCCATACGCGAGGTTGGCCGTGTACATGTATGGCTGCGGCGTATGCACACCCCACTGCGGCCACATGTGCGCGTGGATGTCCATCAGGCCGGGCATGATCGTCTTGCCGCTGACGTCGATCACTTTTGCACCTGTCGGCACCGCCACGCCGCCCTGCGCACCCACGCCGACGATACGATTGTTCGTCACCACCACGTCGCCGCGTGCGATCACCTCGTCGCCCTTCATCGTGATGATGCGTGCACCACGCAACACGACGCTGCCGACCGGCCGATCCTTCGCCGCCGAGATCGTGACGTCGGTGCGCTTCGGCTCGTACACCGGCTTGTTCGGACCCGGGGGCGCGGCACCCGGGCGCGCCTCTCCGCGAGACGGTGGCGCCTTGGCCGTGGAGTCGGCCGCAAGCGAATCCGCCAGCGCCAGATCGTACTGGAAGAACGCGCGACCGAGCGAGTAGAAGACAGCCTTCGAATCGCCGTTCCAGCCGATGAAATCTCCGCCGATGCGCGACAGGCGGCGGAACGGCAAGGCGCTGCCATTCGCCGATTGCACGGACAACGTCGGCGTCGCACCACCCGTCACCGGCAGCGGCACGACGAAGAGGCGATTGTCCACCTGTGCCAGCACACGATTGCCATCCGGTGACACCTGAAGTTCACTGGCCTGACGCGGCTGCGCATTCGGTCCCGCGTTTGGCGCCTGGAACCCCGTCACCTTGAGATGTGCCTTCCGGTCGGTGCCATCCCAGCGCATCGACACCAGTCCGTCGACGCTTTCGTACACCCAGATGCGCGTCGTGTCACTCGAGAAGTGCGGGCGACCGGCGTTGGTCAGGGACGTGATGTACGTCGATGCTCCACCAGTCGCCGGCAGCCACACCAGGTCCGTGATCACGAGGTTCGGGTTGATCTCGTCATTCACGATCGCGCGCTGCGTACGCGGCGCACGTGCGGCGACGATCCGCGACCCATTCGGCGAATACATGATGTCGTCGTAGTACGCAGTCTGTGCGGTCAGTTTCTCCGGACGTCCGCCGGCGGCTGGAATGCGCCAGATATCACCGCCGTCCTCGTTCCACGACACGTACGCGATGTACTTGCCATCGGGTGACCACACCGGCTGGTGCTCTCCATCGGTGGAGGTCGTGAGTCGTCGCGGTGTTCCACTCGGCAGGTCCATCGTCCACAGCCGATCGAGCGCCGAAAAGGCAAGCCGCTTGCCGTCGGGTGACGGGCGGGCGCCGCGAATCTGGCGTACGGTGAGCACCGTGTCGTTGATCGGATATTCGAACTTCACCAGGTCACCGATTAGCTGGTCGACCTCCGCCGTGAACGGAATCGCCGTCTGCTTGCCCGACGCGACGTCGAGGCTCCAGATCTTGCCGTGATGCGCGAGCACGATCGCCTTCGAATCGGCCGTCCACGCATATCCCGGCAGCAGATCTCGTGACCCGCGCGATTCGATGTCGTCGCGCTGGATGTCGTGCGCGAGCCAGCGTTCGTCGCCACTCGACAGTTCTCGCAGCTTGAGGCCCGTCACCGACATCTGGCGCGATGCATATGCGAGATGCTTGCCGTCCGGCGAGATCGCGGGACGGAATGCCGTGCCGAGATTGAGCGTGCGAGTCGCGAGACGCCCGGTCTGGCGGTCGTACATCACGACCTGCGTGGTGCCCATCATCTGGTTGTACCCGGCCGCTCCGGTGCGTGCGCCCGAGTAGATGAATCGCCCATCGGGTGAGACACTCGCGCCCATGAAATTGGTGGGAGCGGGCGGGCCACCCGGCGCACCAGCGATCGGCGGCGGCGTGTTGCCGGTCAGTCGCAGGCCGCTGCCGCCACCGACGTGATAGAGCCACAGGTCGGCACCCTTCGTCGCGACGACGTACTGCCCATCGGGCGTGAAATCGGGCGAGATGAATGCCTGCGCGTTGCCGCGGGTCAGCGGACGCACACGTTTGCCGTCAGGATCCACGAGCCAGAGATTCTCGCCGCCGGAGCGATCGCTGACGAACACGATCGACTTGCCATCGGGCGCAAAACGTGGCTGGCCGTCGAAGCCGGAACCGCTCGTGATTCGCGTCGACGCGCCGCCCGCGGCCGGGACGGTGTACAGGTCACCGAGCAGGTCGAACACGATCGTCCGGCCATCCGGCGACAGGTCGAGGGACATCCATGTCCCTTCATCGGTCGTGAACTTGAGCGCCCGGGTCGGGATCAGGGGAAGATCCGACTCAGGCGCGGTGCGGCGCGTGGAATCACCGGCGCCCTGCGCACCGGCGAGACTCGCTGATGTGAGCAGCATGAGCAACACAACGGCGCTGCGAACGGGTCGTGCGTGAACCATGGTGGCTCCGAAGGTGGAGGAAACTTTCGGAGGACATAGGCACGAAGCACAGCCGAGGCAAGGGAGCGTGCCCATTTCACACGCTCCCGGCGCATCCGGCGTTTACGGCGCCACGACGTACGGCGACGTGGTGAAGTTCGTCACCCCGGCCGGCAGGCCCGCCGCGTTGTAGTAGTTCGTCTTCGTCACATCGACCGTCGACGGACGCCAGACCTGTGTACCGGCGTACATCAGGTCCGTCGGATCGTTGCCCACATGGCCGGCCAGCGCGTGGTTCGGCGCTGGCGTGCTCACGAGTCCGAGCAGATGAAACATCTCGTGCAAGGCAAGGAATTCCTGGTACGCCGGTGCTGTCGTCGGCGCCGCAGCGAACGGTGTCGTGGCGCACGGCACAGGGGATGTCGGTGCACCCTTCAGGTAGATCGCACCGGTGTTGCCCGGATAAATGGTCGGTGGCACGGCGGCACTGCCGCAGCGATCGATGTGTCGCCCGTCGTAGTACGCGAGCAGCAGGAGGTTGGCCTGATTCCAGCCAGCGGTCCTGAGATCCTTCGCGATGGAATCGAGGATCGCGCCGTTGTAGCCGTAGTACGCGGCGTCGGTGCGCGGGAGTCGGATGAACGTGATGTCGAGCGCATCATCGGAAACGTCGAACCGGATCGAGCGATTGCCGGTCTGGCCGGCGAGCCAGCGCTGCCCACTGCTGATGGTGCGATGAATGACACCGTTGGTGTCCAGGCCCCGGTCGACACCATCCGAGGGCAAGGCGTAGAACAGATGGAAGCGCGCGGATGTGGTCACATCCGTCCGATTCGTCGTCGTGCGCGAGAGGAGGCGCAGCCCGTACGCCGCGCTGGCGGTCGCGGTGGCGCCGGCCGTCACGGTGACTGTCGCTCCGGTGGCGGCGTAGCCGATGTTCTTGTCCGACACGCGCGCCGGTGTGACGGTGTAGCTGCCTGGCACCAGTCCTGACAGCGTTTGTGCCGACGTCACGGTGCTCGTGTAGCCGCTCGGCCCGGTCACGATCACGGATCCGGCGACATCTGATGGAAGCCCTGCCACGCCCACCGAGAGCGAGCCGGTCGTCGCGGCCGGTGGGGGCGCCGTCCCGCCGTCCCCACCGCCGCAGCCGGCGAGCAAGGCGAGTGCCGAGGAGATGCAGAAGCGCTGGGCAAGTGTGAGGCGCATGTGAAGTCCGGTGCTGAAGTTGTCGCGACGGTGTGCGGGATATCCTGCCCCACACGCGCAACCGGCTCCGCAAACGCATCATGCAGCCGGAACCTGATGTTTCTGGGCGTGACCCTGCCCGGCCTGACCCGTCCTCACGGTGATGCAGGCCGCCTCGTCCCGTCCGTCCGCGCCCACCCCGCGCTCGACCGCCATTCTCGCCCCGACCGCAGGTGAGGCGGGGCTGCTCGCGTTCCTCACCAAGCTGCAGGTGTCGCTCAACCGCCGACGCACGTACGGCGCGACGCACCCGATGGTGGTGAAGACCGAGGAGGAAGCACTTTCGACGCTCGACGCCGTGCTGTTGACACGCTCGTCGTTCACGATCGGCGTGGCGAAGCAGGAGCTGCTGCTCAACGGCCACCCAATTGCCGGTGCGTCCGGCACCGTGCGCGAACTCGCGGCACGCCTGCATCGTCGAGGGGTCGGTGCGCTGACGTTCCACGCCGGCGTCGATCTGCCGCATCTGCAGATGATGCTCGAGTGGCTCGCGCGCGAACCGGTGCACGACGACGATCCGATGGCGCCACCGGAGCCGCCGCCGACCATCTCCGGCATCATCATCGGTCGCCTCGCATACGACGCACTGATGCTCGGCGATTCCGACAAGATTGCCGACGCGTCCATCGCCGCACTCTGGCAGGCACTCGCGCAGATCGCGGCCGATGGCACCGGTCGCCAGTACGGCGGCTTCGGGACTGAGCGTGGCGGCGACGGGACGACGGCGTCAGGCGCGACCGACGCGGCCTTCGACGTGATGGAGCGTGAAGAGGCGCAGGTCACCGACATCGCGCAGTCGCTGCAGCAGCTCGTGTCGCAACCCGAGTTCGCGCGGCGCACGGCGGTCGCGCTGATGAACCTCGCCGCACAAGGTGCGCAGGCGCCACCCGAACTGCGCGCACGCATCGGCGAACGACTGCACTCCGTGATCTCGCGCCTTGGCGATTCCTCCTTCGCACCGATCATCCGTGGCCTCGGGCAGCGCGCCGAGCAGCAGGAGTTCATGCTGCAGGTGGTGGACGTGCTGCCGGTGCTGGCGGTGAGCAACTGGTTGCAGGTGGCGGCGCGAGCGACCGAGCAGGAGCTGTCGCATCACCTGCTGCGCCTGATGACGAAGCTGTCGCAGCACGCCGTGAACAAGCGCCAGGTGCTCACCGACGCGACGTTCCGCGGTGCCGCGAAGGAGCTGGTCGAAGGCTGGGTGCTGAGTGATCCGAATCCCGACGAACATGTCAAGCTGTTGGATCGCATCGCGCTCGTGCACGAAGGCGCAGTGCAGTCGATGGGACGCGCGCTCGAAGGGGAGGACTCGGGGCTGACCGAGGCCGCGCGCGTGGTGCAGATGGCGATCGAGATCAACGTCGTCGGTGACGATGCGCTGGCCGCCGCGACGTCGATGGTCGAGGGTGGCAACCTGCCGCACCTCCTCCGCTTCCTCGACGAAGCCGGACCGACGGACAGTGCACGCCTCTTCCGCGCGCGCATCATGGCGCCCCAGGCGGTGCGCAAGCTCCTGCAGGAGAATCCGGTCGACGAACCGGCGGCCCGTGCATTGCTCGCCACGATCGACATCACGATGGCCGATACCCTGCTCGAGGCACTCGCGGCCGCGGAGTCGCGTGACTCGCGCGAGTTGATTGTCGAGCGACTGCGGAGTTTCGGCGAACCGCTGCGCATCACGTTGATCTCGCGTCTCGACGGTGCGAGCTGGTTCTTCGCCCGCAATCTGCTGGGGCTCTTGAGCGAGCTGATCTCCGGCCAGAAGGGCACGACGGATGTGGGTTCGATGCTCAGGTTCCTCGATCACGAGAATCCGATGGTGCGCGTCGAGGCGGTGCGCATGCTCCTCGATGTCGACGCGGTGCGCGATGCGGCGATCCGGCGCGGCCTGCAGGATGCCGACGATCGCGTGGCGACGGCCGTGCTCGACTTCGTCGATCACCTGATCAACACGCCGACCGACGGGCGTCGCAAGGCGCTCTCGATCGGCGCGACCGGCCACCTGGTGAAGTTCGTCGACGCGAATCGACATCCCGTCGCACTGCAGGTGATGGCCATTCGCGCGGCCGCGTCGTCCGGCGCGCCGTCGGTCCGCGACTGGTTGCTGTCCCGCATCCTCACCAAGAGTACGTTCCTGCGCCGACCGGTGCTGGCCAAACCGTCTCTCCTCAACGCCACGGCGCTCAGCGCACTGCAGCGCTACTACGCCGACGATCCCGCCGTGGCGCACGCGCTCACGCTCGGTCGCGAAGTGCGGAGTGATGCACAGTGGCGCGCACCGACACCGTACGCCGGCAGCGCCACCATCAGATGAACGACGTCATTCGTTTTCTCACGATTCTCGGCCAGGCGCTGGCGACGATGTCGCTGTACGGCGACGAACATCCGTCGCGGCACGCGGTGCTCGCGCGGACGCACGAGGCGATGCTCCGCATGCTCTCCGGGTTCGGCACGCTCCGGCTGTCGCTGATCGACGGCGACATCGTACTCGGCGCGCGCGTGTTGTCGGAGCTGAAGGGATGGGAGTGGAGCTCGCGACTGGCAGCCATCGGCATCCAGCGCATCGAGGTGGACGCCGGGCAGCCGCCGACCGGCGAGGACCTGCAGAATTTCCTCGCTGCGCTTCGAGTGCGCCTGACGATGGCCGGGAAGATGACGCCGCAGTGGGAATGTCGCGGCATCCGGATCGGCACGCTGACCGTCGCCACCGGCGATGTCGATGTCAGCGAGACCCTCGCGTCCGTCGTGGAATCGCTCTCGCTCAGCTCACTGGTCGAGGAAACGGACGCGGTGGAGTACGTGCACGAGGAGGTGAGCGCCGGTCGCGCGGTCCCGATGGCCGAGGTGGAAGCGATCGTGCACGGCCTCGCCGTCACGATTCATCGCGAACAGCACCTCGTCATGCCGCTGCTCGAGCTGAAGTCGTTCGATCAGTACACGACGACGCACAGCTGCAACGTCGCGATGCTCTCGATCGGGCTCGCCGAGGAACTCGGTCTCGATGGGTCCAAGGTGCGCGCAATCGGGACGTCGGCGTTGCTGCACGACATCGGCAAGGTGAAGGTGCCGTCCGACGTGCTGGTGAAGCCGGGCAAGCTCACCGCCGAGGAATTCGCGTTCATGCGCTCGCACCCGACGGAAGGCGCGCGGATCCTGAGTCAGCGCGGCGGCGGCAATGCCCTGGCGGCCACCGTCGCCTATGAACATCACATCTGGTACAACGGGCAGGGCGGGTATCCGACGCTGTCGTTCCGACGCGATGCGCACTATGCCAGTCGCATCGTGCACGTGTGCGACGTGTACGACGCGCTCTGCTCCAAGCGTCCGTATCGCGACGCGTGGTCGCAGGGGCGCGCGCTCGACCTGCTGCGCAGCCTGCAAGGCACGGAGCTGGATCCGGCCGTGTTTCCGGCGTTCGAGCGGATGGTGCAGCGTGCGGTGGAGGAGCGCACGATGCTCGCAGAGCACGAGTTGGCAGGAGCGTAACGAGCCCGCGTCCGAGCCTACCGCTGCACCGCCCCCGCCGCGCCCGCCCGTCGCGGATCGGCGCCGGCGGTGACCGTTCCGAGACCGATCCCGATCGCCGCACCATACCCCATCCGCAGCTCGCCCTTCAGCGAGATCACGTTCAGCGTATGCCCCATGTCGCGCAAGCGCCGCATCACGCCCGGCGCGATACCGTCCTCGATGTCCACCACATATTCGCGGGCGGCAGGACCGTCGTCGCTGCGGAATCCGCCGCGCTGCGACGGCAGGAATCGTGGCAGCTCCAAAGCGCGCTGCGGCGACAATCCGAAGTCCAGCACGCCGACCAGCGTCTGGAACACCGCCGCGTTGATCCACGCGTTGCCGGCGGCGCCGAGTGCGAGGACAGGACGCCGGTCGGAGCCCGTGCCCTTGAAGACGATGGTCGGTGAGATGCTCGATCCGTGCCGTGCATACGGCAACCGTGCGCCGTACAGAGTCGGATTGGTGCCGTACGACGTCAGCTTGTCGTTGGACAGGAATCCGAGCCCCGGCGACACGTAGAAGTTTCCACCCCATGTGCCGAGTGTCTGCGTCACCGCCACGGCATTGCCATCGCCATCCGCGACGACGAAGGCCGTCGTGCCCTGCGCACGACAGTCGGCGGCGCGTGCGTGATCCTGCACGTTGCACGGCTCGGTCACCGAGATCGGGCCCGCCTCGGCCGGCGAGGCGTCCTCGCCGTCGCGCGATGGCGTCGCTGCCGGCGCAGTCGCTGGTGTAGCGCTGCCGCACGACAAGGTATCGCCGCGAAAGTTGCGCGCCGTCAGCGCGTGCGACGCGTCGAAACACTTCCAGCGCGCACGCGCCGTGTCCTTGCTCACGAACGGTGACACGTCCACCGGCCACAACCCGGGATCGGCAATACGATTTCGCGATGATGGCACCAGTTCCCAGGCCGTGATCATCGCGTGCAGCGTCGCTGCATCGGTCGGATACGGCGCCAGCGTCGCCACCTGCTCGAGATTGCCGAGTTGTGCCGCGAGTGTCACGCCACCCGACGCCGGCGGGGCGCTGCCGAAGACGGTGTAGCCGTGATAGGTGGTGGACACCGGCTGTCGATCGGCCGCGAAGTAACGTGCGAGATCGCTGGTGCGCATCGCATTGCCCTTCCCGCGCAGATCACCCGCATACCGCGTCGCCACCGCGCCGCGATAGAAGCCGTCCGCGCCACCCGTCGCCACCTGCTCGAGTGTCCACGCGAGATCCGGATTCTTGATCGTGTCACCGGCGACCACCGGATTGCCGTTGCGGAAGAACAGCGCGCGACTCGATTCGTACTTTGCGAACCGTTCGCGCTCGAGCCACAGCGTGGTCGCGAGGCCATCACTCACCACGTAGCCGACCTTCGCAGCCGTGATTGCCGGCGCGAGCAGCTCGGCCCATTTGAGTTTGCCGCTGCCATACAGTTTCCACGCCCTGTGCATGCCGGCCACGGTACCCGGCACCATCACGAGCACCGGACCGTCGTCGGGATACCGGCCGTTCTGCAGCAGCGATGCGTTGGACAACGTCGCCTCCTCCGGCACGCGCGCCATGAACTCGATCAGCGCCGGTCGCTCCATGCCCTTGATCTGCACCAGCATCTCGCCGTAGCCGCCCATGCCACTGGCGTCGGGCTCCACCACACCGAGCGCGAACGACACCGCGACCGCAGCGTCGACCACATTCCCGCCGCGCCGCAGCATCTCCACACCGGCGGCCGTCGCGACGGGATGTGCGCTCGACACGGCGGCGCGGCCCTCTGCCGATTCGCGCAGCACCGGCCGCTGACCGATCGCCGATTGCATCACATCATCCAGCGCACTGTCATTGGGCGCGACGATCGCGCGACTGCGCAGCCGTGCCGTGACGGCGCGCCATTCGGTGGCGCGCGGCCCCGCTGCGGGCGCCGAGAAATACGTGCGCTCGATGCGGCGCGCGAAACGATCGAATGCGTCGCCGTTCCGTGTTGCACGATCCGTGATCACGGTCGCTGCGACGGTCGTCGCGTCCTGCTCAGGCATCGCCGGTGCTGCGATCGTCCGAAGTCGATTGCCACTCGTGAGTGATTCCGACGCGCGACGATCACCGACACGATCGGGATCGCCGTTGTATCCCGTCTCGTCATCATCACGTTCTGCCAGCAGGATGCTACGTCCATCGGGCGACCACGCCACGTCACCAGCGCCAGCCGCGACAAAGTTCACGTAGCGGCCATCGAGCGGTGTGACGTACACCGCGTCGCGCGTGCCATGCGCCGTGAACGCGATACGATCGCCGCTCGGCGACCAGACCAGCGTTTCCGGATCGTGGTCGCCCGTGACGAGCGAGTCCGCCGACGAATCAGCGAGCGTGCGCACGCGAATGCGGCTGCCGCTTTCCGTGCGCTGGATGTAGGCGAGCCGGTCGCCGGCAGGCGAGAGCACTGGCGCGCGCTCCGGCAGTCGCAGCCTGGTGACGCGATCCTCGACGCCCGCCGGTGTGCGACGCCACAGCCGTGCGGCGTTCATCCGGCCGCGAACGAACCAGATCGTGCCGTCGGCGCCCACGGTCGGCTCGAGATCCGGTTCGACGCTTGTCGTAAGTCGCTCCGGCACGGCGGACGGCGTGGTGATGCGCATTCGGTAGAGGTCGTCCTGCCCCTCGCGATTCGAGACGAACACGAGCGCGGCGCCGTCAGGACTCCACGCCGGCTGCCGGTCCCACGTCGCGCCGCGCGTGAGCTGCGTCCAGGTCACCCCGCTCGCGTCACGCACCCAGATATCGCCCTCGATCGACGCCGCCAGCCGGCCGTCGCGCGCGAAGGTGATGTCGCGGACGGGGAGACCACTGGATTGGGCAGACGCGGCCTGTCCGAGCAGCAGTCCCGCGAGCAGGCTGGGGCGAAAACGACGCATGTGAGCTTCAGGGAGAATTGAAACGGTGCGGAGCTCAAGCACAGTCATCGCCCGGTGCAGCGGTCGCAAGTCAGGCCAGCCAGGATCGGCGACCCGAGGGGAGGCCAATCACGACGGCTGTGCAAACGCCGATCACCCCGGCAGCGTAGAATTGAACGTACGCCGTGATTCACTTTTCCCGTGCCTTCGTATGCGCCTCAAAATTGTGATTCTTTGCGCCGCGCTTGTCCCTGCCGTGCTCGTCGCACAGGGTGGCATGGGCGGAATGGGAGGGATGGGCGGTCGCCGAGGCGGTGGCATGGGCCAGATGGGCCCGCGCGGCGGTGGCGGCCTGCCGAAATTCGCGACCGCCAAGGAGCTCGAACGCTTCAACGCCGCCGACGCCCTGCTTCTTGACCAGAAAAAGCTCAAGCTCACCGAAGCGCAGGTCACCGCGCTGACGTCCCTGCGCGCCACGCTCTACGAGAAGAACGCTGAGCTCCTCGTGCGCTACGATTCCGTGCGCCGCAACTACAAGCCACCGGCCGCGCTCACGGATACGCGTGGCCCGGCCGACGAAGCCTCGATGCCGAGCCAGACAGAAATGGTAGCATTACGAGACCAGATGCTGCTGATGATGTCGCTCGGCGAGCAGTTGATGGAACGGCGGCCGGAGCAGGTCGCGTCCTGCCTCGCGCTGGTTGATGATGCACAGAAGGATCGCGCCACGAAGGTGCTCGAGGACCAGACCGACGAATTGCGGAAGCAGATTCCCGAGCGGCCATCACCCAACGGTCGTGCACCGAGACGTTAGGTCGAGCAAACCTGACCACTGCAGTGACTCCTGACCTTCGGAATCCAATGCGCCTCACGTCGTTGTGCCTGTGTCTCGCCGCGTCAGCAACCTCCCTGCGCGCGCAGAGCGCTTTCATCACCTTGGCCCGGGGCGACACCGTGCTCGTCGAACGCTTCACGCGGACGGCGACACGACTCGACGGTGACGTGACGCCCAAGGGTAGCGTGCGCATGGTCTACGGCAGCGCAATCGACGCGACCGGGCATCTCGGCGCGATGACACTCGCGGTCTTCTCACCGGGTGCCGCCGCGGGCGCGCCGCCGATGCAGCAGATTCAGGTGTCCGTCGTCGGCGACAGTGCCATGGCGACGATCACCGCCGGCAGTGCTCCGCCTCGCGCGCAGAACCTCGCATCGCGTGCCGGTGCGCAGCCGATGCTCAATCAGTCATTCGCAGTGTATGAGGTCATGATCGCGGCCGCACGGAGCAGACACGTCGCGACCGACACCGCGTATGTGCTGCTGACGACGGGTGGATTGACACTGCCCGCGATTCTCGACGGCCTCGCCACGGATTCCGTCTCCGTCACGATCGCCACCCAGATCTCATGGTTCGTGACGGACAAGGCCGGCCGCATCATTCGCGGGGGCATGCCGTCACAAGGACTCAGCATCTCCCGCGTCGACGGCATCGGCGTCTCCAAACTCGGTACGAAGCCCGACTACTCTGCTCCGCCCGACGCGCCGTACTCCGCCGAGAACGTCATCGTCCCCACGTCGATGGGTCATACGCTCGGTGGCACGTTCACGAGGCCTCGCGCCGCATCACAAACCGCGAAGTTCGCCGTCGTCATCAGCATCAGCGGTTCCGGCGCGCAGGATCGTGACGAGTACATCGGCATCGTGCCGAAGGGCTTTCGCTTGTTCCGACAGATTGCCGATACGCTCGGACGGCGCGGCATCGCAATGCTGCGGATGGACGATCGCGGCTACGGCGCGTCGACTGGCGACTTCGCGGCGTCGACCAGTCGCGACTTCGCGAACGACACGCGCGCCGCCGTCGCGTACCTGCGCACGCGACCCGATGTCGATGGCAAGCGGATCTTCCTCGCCGGACACAGCGAAGGCGGACTGGTGGCGCCGATGGTCGCCGTCGACGAGCCGTCGCTGGCCGGCATCGTGCTGATGGCCGGACCGGCGCGCACGGGGCGCGAGATCCTGAACTTCCAGCTCCGCTACGGCATCGAACATGACACTACGCTGTCGGCAGCGAAACGAGATTCGATGCTCGCGCGCGCAACTGCGACCGTCGATTCCGCGCTCACGTCGACGCCATGGCTCAAGTTCTTCGGCAGCTACGACCCGATCGCGACCGCGCGACGCGTGAAGATACCGGTGCTGATCCTGCAGGGAGGCGACGATCAGCAGGTCATCGCGTCCGAGGCGAAAACGCTCGAGACGACCTTGAGGTCCGCGGGGAATCGTGACGTCACCGTGAAGATCTTTCCTGAACTGAATCACCTGTTCATCCACCAGCCGGGTGGAAATCCGTCAGGCTACACGTCGCTGGCCTCCAACCTCGCCGCGCCCGAAGTCATCGGTGCACTGGCGGAGTGGGTGCACGCACATTCCGCCACGATGAAATAGGTCGACCAGCGGAGCCTACTTCGCGCCGAGGTTCGACTGAAGTTCGCTGGCAAGGACTGCTTGCACACGCCGCGTCGACGCCGCGATGGCGGACGTCGTCTCCGCCGAGGCTCCTCCCACCTCGATGTCGGCGGCGAGGGAGATGGCGTCGATGTACCACGCGGCCCACGTCTGCAGGATATCCGTCTCCTTCGCCACGTCGCCGCCGTTAGTGAGCGCTGCTTTCGCCAACACACCTTCGACCTGCAGGCGCGCGATCGCCGCGTGTTCCAGCTCTGCGACCACCGAGCGCGTCGCCATACCATCGGCGTTCGTCAGCACGAGCGCACTCACGAGCGCCGACATTCCCACGTTGCGCAGCTCATCGGCCGACACCTTGTCGATGCGATCGGCATCGGTGTGATAGAACTGATCGGTGAAGTGCCAGAACAGCAGGCCTGGCTTCTTCGCCTTGAGGAAGGGGGTGTGATCGCTTCCACCTTCGAACGGATTCGTCTTCACGACCCAGCCGTTCGTCGACGCCTGCTCGAGACAGCGCGCCAGCACGAAATCGTTGAAGTAGTGGGGCGTCAGCTGCGCCTTCGTGATCGGCGATCCACCCCAGTCCGAGTGGTGGTCCTCGCCACGTGTCCAGATCGCGGACGGATCCGGCATCTTCTCGATCAGGAAGGTGCCACCAGTCTTCTTCGTGTCTTCTCCCACCATGTCCAGCGACAGGCCCCATCGAATGCCGCGTGCACGCACGGAATCCTGCGTGATGTACCGATCGGTGCTGCGGATCTCGAGCCCCCACAACATCGTGATCGTGCGCGCGGGATCGATCGTGCGCGCCTTCATCAGCTCCGCCGCCACGCGTGCCATCTCCACCTGCGCGCCGACCCCCGACGCGTTGTCATTCGCGCCCGGCTCCTGCACATGCGCCGAGAACACGAAGCGCTCAGTCGGCAGTTTCGACCCGCGCACTTCCGCCACCACGGCCTGTTCCACGGCGTTCGGCGTCAATGTGACGGCCGTATTCACGCGCACACGCACCGGTCCACGCGCGAGCGCGGCGCGGAGACGTTCATGTGCCGCGTACGACAGGACGATGCCCCACGACTTCGCAGTCGTATCACGCGCCACGCCGCCGAATTGAATCGAAGTGCGATTCTTCTCCGGCTGCAGATACGCAGGCAACGAGTACGCGATCACGCCGAGTGCGCCACGCCTGGTCACGGCCTCGCCGAAGAGACGGCCGACGTTCATGCGCGCCATCACGATCTTGCCGCGCACATTGGCCGAGTCGAGCGCAGCAGGTGTGCCGGAGCCGGCGTCGACCAGGTCGGCTTCGACACCGGCAGCCGGTGTCGCATATGAGTTTGTCGCCAGCATGTTGCGATTGGTCTCGTACCGCAGCACCGGCTGTGACTCGCCGACGATGTCGAGCGATGCGCTGGTCGGCTCCCACGCCGGTGTCGTCATCGGATAGTGCTCGACACGATACGTGAGGCGATCAGTCGATTTTGCATCCGACTCCAGCACGTAGCCGGCGCGCTGCAGCCGCTCGACGATGTGTGCGATGCTCGCATCGAAGCCACGATTGCCGGGCCAGCGGACATACTGATCCAGGAATGCCACCGTTTCCTTCGCGCGATCGCCTGAAAACTTCGCGCGGACGGCAGGCCAGTAGGCAGCGGCCGGCGACGTGGCGGTCTGCGCGACGAGGGGAGTGGCGCACGACAGCAGCGCGCTCCAGCCGAGACAAAACGTTGCGATTCTCATGTCACGAAGAGAACGATGCCGCCGCACGCCGACAAGGCATGCCGGCGCGAGGGCCCGTACCACCACTATCGCTATTTGTCCTTCGACGTGCGTGGCTTCAACGGCGTCGGCGGAGCCTCGTCTCGATCGGTGGGAATGGCACCCCAGTCGCGCTTGGGTGCGCCACGCGCCGCACTGCGTTTCGGGCCCGCCGACTCGACGACCTTGCCGGTCGGCTTCTTCCGACCGAGACCACCCTTGCCACCTTTCACGTCGCCTCTCCGTCAGCTGGTGATCTGCGCAGCAAACGTCGCCGGATCGGTGTTGGCGCCACACACGATCACACCGACGCGCCGGCCTGCCAATCGATCGCGCAGCGGATACATCAGCGCAGCCAGGGCCGCGGCTCCCGCCGGTTCGACCGCAAGCTTCGCGGCCCTGAACAGCATGCGCATGCCGTCGCGAATCTGGTCGTCGTTCACCAGCACGACCTCGTCCACGTATCGGTGATTGAGCGCGAACGAGTACGGCTCGGCGCGCGGTGCGCCGAGTGAGTCGGCAATCGTGCGCACGGCATCGATCGCCGCCGGCGCACCCGACTCGAAACTGCGCCGCATGGTGTCGGCGCCCTCGGGCTCGACCACATACACCGCTGTCGCGGGGCTCAGCTGCTTCACCGCGCACGACACACCTGCCGACAGACCACCACCACCCGTCGCCACGATCACGGCATCGAGATGCGAGCCGGCTGCGGCCACCTGTTCGATGAACTCCAGACCGACCGACGCCGTACCGAGCGCGGTCTTCGGTCCCTCGTACGGATGCACGAACGTGCGCCCCTGCGTTGCCTCGATTTCACGCACGCGCGCGAACGCAGCGTGCACGTTCTCCACCAGCTCCACGTCAGCGCCCAGTTCGCGGCAGACTTGGATACGAAACGGATTTGCGGTCCGTGGCATCACGACGAGCGCCGTCGTGCCAAGCGTGCGCGCGGAATAGGCCAGCGAGATGGCATGATTGCCCGCCGACACACCAGTCACGCCACGCGCCAGTGTCGCCGCGTCCAGATCGAGCATTACGCTTAAGGCACCGCGCGGCTTGAAGCTTCCGGTGCGCTGGAACAGCTCCTCCTTCAGCCACACCGAGGTCGCGTCGCCGACGGCCGCGGCCAGCGCGTAGTCGTCGAGCAGGCGCACCGGCGTGGTGATGACGAGATCGCCCAGCCGCGTGCGATTTGCGCGGATCTGCGCGACACTCGGCGCTTCGACGGTCAACGCGGGCATGTCGCGTTCAGCTGGCGTCGATGTATGCACAGCCAGCCTCCTGCGCGCGCAACGCCGCGAAGACGCCGTTCGGTTGCAGGATCACGCCCGGCATCAGCAGGGTCTTCGCCCGCGCGCGTGCCGCCTCTTTCTCCAGCGATTCCTTCTTCGCGATCTGCGATGCGGCGCCGCCGAACGACCATCCGCATCCGAGTACGATGCCGCCGACTCCCTGGAATCCTGCCAGCCCGAATTTCTTCGATGTCTCGTCCGCGCCCGCGCCGAGTGCACCGAGTGGATTCACCTTCGTCCACTTCCGGCCCTTGTCGTCCCGGATCTTGAGCCTCTTGCCGACCTCGTAGCGCTCCCAGAACTCATCGTTCATCGCGAAGTAGAAGCCGAGATGGCGCAACACGACGATCGCCGAGAGTTCCGTCGGCTCGGCGTTGTAGACCTCCTTGTACTGTTCGATCCACGACACTGCGCGATAGATCGCCGCACCATCCGACACTTCCGGCGAATCGAATACCGCCTTGTACTTCCCTGTCACGCGCGACGTCCAGCTCATGTCCCATGTTTCAGCAATGGGCCGCGCGTGGCCGGTCCAATCACCCGACCCGTCGACAGATTGAGGGCGCAGGAGTGACGGTGAGCCGACGGCGCCCAGGAACGACGCGCTGCCGAGCCAGCCAAGAAATCCGCGGCGGGATGTGGACATTCCGGAAGACGTGAATGGGGAAGGGGCGCGCTTCGCCCCATTGGCGCGTGCGCCGGCGAAAACTGCGCGTTGCGGCCGGTTTCGGCGAGGGCGGATCGAGAACTGTCTCGCCAGCGTCGGCGTTCGCAATCATCATGTCACTGATTCGCCAGCTTGCCGACTTCGAGCAGGTACGCGTCGCACTCCTCGACGAACTGGAGTCACGCGATCCGCGGCTGTTGACCGCTCGACTGCGCCCGGACTCGTGGAGCCAGCTCGAGATCGTCGAGCATCTCGCGGTCGCAGAACGCGTCGTGTTCCGCAGCCTGCCCGACCACGACACGCTGGTCGACCACCCGCGTTCACTGGCGCACACGACGCGGGCGCTGCTCGTTCGCGAAATCCTGCGTTTCGGCATTCCCGTGACGGTGCCATCATCCGAAATGCGACCGACCGGACGGCGCAGCCTGAAGAACATTCGCACCCTGTGGGATGAAAATCAGGGCTGGCTGCGCGCGTGGATCAGATCACGCGACGCCAGGGCCCTGCACTGGCGCGTGTTCTGGCACCCGGTGTCGGGGCCACTCTCTACGCACGACGCGGTGGCGCTCGGTGCATTACACCTGACCACGCACCTGCGCCAGATTCGGCGGCTGCAAACGCGAATCCGGTGAATGCCGACCCGAACGCAATACGCCCCGCCGAGGAAAACCTCGGCGGGGCGCATCGTTCGCTGGATGAGTGATCGGTGTCCGAAGATCCGATCAGTTCACGTCGGCGTAGTTCAGTGACCTGAGCGCGTGACGTTTTCGGCAGCCGGACCCTTCTGGCCCTGCACCATGTCGAAATCGACCGACTCGCCTTCAGCCAACGTCTTGAAACCGTTGCCCTGAATGGCGGAGTGATGGACGAAGCAATCCTTCTGTCCATCAGCCGGGGTGATGAAACCAAAACCCTTGGCGTCGTTGAACCACTTGACCGTGCCAGACATACGTGCCATTGCAATGCTCCTGAATAGTTGTGCGGCTGTGCACTCGGAGCATGGCCTTGACGCCTGTTCCTGACAGAGACTCACCACAGCGAACTCGTGACATCCCTCACGGAGGGTGTCGCCATTTTCGGCGACAGGAAGAAGTATAGCATGTGTACGGCGCAAGTGCGAGAGTTAGCCAGAATCTGTCGAATGTCGCGCTGGCCTGACCGGCAGAGGCGAGCATGACAGGCCCGTCGGACCGGCCGCTATGAGCTGACTTGCTGGGAATTTTCGCGTTGCTGAGGAGACCTCACTCTCTGCCCGACGCCATGGATCACGGCCCGCAGCCTGCTCTACCCTCGAGGTGCTCCTCGGCCGAGATCGCGCTGATCTTCGCTGACCAGCTCGTCTTGTCGTTTCCGGACCGGTTCGCGGGGAACCTGCAGTCACCGCTCACGGGCCGAACAGTTGAACAATCGGCGATCGGGCCGGTGCTGCTCGAGGTGCTGATCGGTGGTCTGAAGGCCTGCGCCACTCTGGCCGTGTCCATGCAGTCGCGACGCACGCTGTTCGGAACCGAAGACGCGGCCCACATCACGCTCACGGTCAGCCACAGCACATTTCCGTTCGGCTCGCCGGAGCAACAACTGGTCGCGTGGCTCGCGGCACAACCGAAGCGAAATGCGTTCGTGGATGATGCGATCATGAAAACGCTCATTCCATTCGACTCGCCCAATCCGCAGGGGCTGTTTTTCGAACGCGCGCTCAGCGGCCTCGTGTCACGCAAGATCTACGAGTGCAGAACGAGGACGCGTTGGTGGCTCTTCTCGGACACGTCGCTGCACCTCACCGAGCCGACCGCGAGCGACATTCTGCCGCACACGCGCGCCTTCCTGACGCGCCTCGCTCAGCAGCGCGCACAGCTGGCGCCCGCGGAGAGATTGGGCGTGCGAAATGCCTTCGATGTGGCGACGACGCTGCGCACTGCTCAATCCGCGTCCTGACGTACATCTCGCGGTTCGTCACGGCCTGAACACAACGGCCTCGACGATACTCACGGCACCCGCAAGTGCTCCGTTGCGGCGGTGCGAGAGATCGTCTATCGTCTCGCCCTGACGTTTTTTTCCTTCACCGCGAGGAGCAGCCCCGTGAGCACCGCACAAACGAGCACGCAGGAAATCGGACAGACGCTGGTCGATCTCTGCCGACAGGGCAAGAATCACGAGGCGATGGAAACGCTGTATTCCCCCGACATCGTCAGCATCGAAGCCGGCGCACCCGAGGGACAGTCACGCGAGGCCCACGGACTCGAGGCGGTGCTCGCCAAGGGACAGTGGTGGAGCGACAACCATGAAGTGCACTCGGCGGTCATCAACGGCCCGTTTCCGCATGACGATCGCTTCATCGTGCACATGAAGTACGACGTCACCTTCAAGCCGACGGGCAAGCGCTTCCCGATGGAAGAAGGTGCGCACTACACCGTACGTGACGGCAAGATCGTCAAGGAAGAATTCTTCTATCACATGGGCTGAGTCACTGACGCTTGCCGAGCGGTGGACAGGCGCGACTTCGTCGTCACGGCGGCGGCGTTGTCGCTGCCACTCGGTCGGCGCGGTGCGCCGTCCAGGCCGCGTGCGCGAACTCGCCTCGTGCTGCTCGGGACCGCCGGCGGCCCCCGTCCACGACAGAGCCGCGCGGCGCCGGCGCAGGCCATCATCTGTGACGACACCGCCTACGTCGTCGATTGCGGCAACGGTGTCGCGCGGCAGTTGATCCTCGCTGGCATTCCGCTCCGCAACATCCGGCATCTGCTGCTCACGCACCATCACTCCGATCACACCGCGGATTTCGGCACGCTGCTCGAGCTGGCGTGGTCCAGCGGACTGCAGTCGCACGTCGACTGCTGGGGACCGCCGCCGATCACACGGATGATGTCGCAGTATCTCGCGATGAAATCCGGTGACATCGCGGCGCGCATGGCAGATGAAGGACGCCCCGCGCTTGCACCGCTGATTCAGGCGCACGACCTCACGGCCGGCGGTGTCGTGATTCAGGATGCGCTGGTGCGCGTCACGGCTGCCGTCGTCGATCATCCGCCGATCACGCCGTCGTTCGCATATCGCTTCGACGGTCCTGATCGTTCGATCGTCGTATCCGGCGACACCAAGCGCACGGACAGTCTCGTGGAGCTCGCGCGCGGGGCCGATGTCCTCGTGCACGAAGCGATGTTCCCGGAGGCGGTCGATCGGCTGGTGGCGTCGGTGCCGAACGCGTCGACGCTCAAGCAGAGCATTCTTTCGCATCACACCTCGGCAGAGGATGCTGGTCGGTTGGCGCAGCAGGCGGGCGTCAAGACGCTCGTCCTCTCGCACCTGATTCCCGCCGAAGATCCGCAGGTGACGCAGACCATGTGGGTCGAGGCGGCGCAGCGTCACTTCACGGGGCGTGTGATCCTCGGCAAGGATCTGCTGGAAGTCTGATCAGCGCGCGGCGTGGCTTGGCCCGGGAGCGTCTGGTATCTTGCCGACATGAAGCCGCTTGATTCCGACCGCGAATACGCCGTGCAGCTGCTGTCTGCGCATTACGCGAACGGCAGCCTGACGACGAAGGAACTCGAAGCCCGATTCGAGCGCGTGTACGAAGCCGAGGATACCGGGGCGCTGCACACGCTGGTGAGCGGGTTGCCCATGCTGCCTGCAGCGCTTGGCCAACCCCTCGGCATGTGGGCACCGGGGCCGTCCAGCGCGCCGCCGCCGGAGAAGCGCGTCTTCGCGCTGATGTCCGAGTACAAACGGCGCGGCGAGTGGACGCCGGCGCAGCGCAACGTGATTCGCGTCATCATGGGCAGCGCCACGATCGACCTGCGACACGCGCACCTTGCACTCGGTGTCGTGACCGAGTTCGAGGTGTTTGCATGCATGGCCGAGATACTCTTCATTCTGCCGCCGGGCATCTCGGTGGAATGCGACGGCATGCCGATCATGGGTTCGTTCGACGACTCCGGCTCGCGCGACTACATCGCGGCGGATGCGCCACGCATCCGGATCACCGGTACCGCGATGATGGGTGGCGTGAAGATCCGCACACGACTTCCCGGCGAGTCCGCACTGGCCGCGTGGCGTCGGCAGCTCGCCGATCGCAAGCGGTGATTGCGCTCGTTCACTCCGATCCACTTCCAGGCTGACATGCGCACCCTGCTCAGAGTTGTTGCCGTCACGTGCCTGATGTCCGCCGCACTCGGTGCCCAGGCGCCGGTTCCGGCGACTTCGCCAACCGACGCCAGCAGTGGTTTCATCGCACCGCGACTGGCGCGAGTGGACGCGATGGTGAACCGGCTGATCGCGGAGCAGCGAATTCCCGGCGCCGTGGTGTTGCTGGTGCGCGACGGCACGGTCGAGTATCACAAGGCGTACGGCTACCGTGACCTCGGCACGAAGTCGCCGATGCGCACGGACGACATCTTCCGGATCGCGTCCCAGACCAAGGCCGTCACGTCGCTGGCGGCGATGATGTTGTGGGAAGAGGGCAAGTTCTCCCTCGACGATCCGGTGTCGAAATACCTGCCGGAATTCGAGAAGCAGGTCGTGCTCGTGAAGTTCAATCCCGCCGACTCGACATACACGACGAAACCGGCGAAGCGCGCGAGCACGATCCGACAACTCTTCACGCATACGTCCGGCCTCGACTACGCCGACATCGGCAGCGACGAGTTCAAGGCGATCTATGCGAAGGCGGGCCTGAGCGCCCTCGGACGTGACGGTGAGCTGCTCGCGGACAAGGTGAAGGTGCTGGGTCACCTTCCGCTCGCGTTCGAACCGGGCGAGCGCTTCAACTACGGCCTGAGCGTCGATGTGCTGGGGCGACTCGTCGAGGTCTGGTCGGGCATGCCGCTCGATCGATTCCTTCGCACGCGCATTTTCGAGCCGCTGCGTATGTCGGACACGTGGTTCGAGCTCCCGGCTGACAAGCGCACGCGACTGGTGTCGCTGCACAGTGAAACGGACGGCAAGCTCGACGTGATGAAGGACAGTCAGAGCGGAATGCATCCCGACTTTCCCGCCCGTCGCGTGACGTATTTTGCCGGTGGCGCAGGGCTCTCCGGCACAACGGCCGACTATGCGCGTTTCCTGCAATTGTTCCTGAACGGCGGCGAGCTGGATGGGGTGCGCCTGCTCGGTCGCAAGACGGTCGAGATGATGCTGACGAATCAGATCCCGCGCCTGCAGCCGGCCTTCGGACTCGGTTTCGCACTCGAGACGCCCGAGAATGACTTCCGGCAGGTGCTGTCAGCCGGCTCGTTCGAATGGGGCGGCGCGTTCGCCACGACGTACTGGGCGGATCCGAAGGAGCACCTCGTCGCGCTGATCTACACCAACGTGCTGGGCCTGACGGTCAACCTCGGCGACCAGTTCAAGGTTCTCGTCTACTCCGCGCTCCGGTAGTCGCGTCCGTCACTGCAACTGCTGGCCTCGCACGGAGCCACGGAGAGTTCTACCGCGGTCGTCGGAAACTTTTCACGCGGGGCTCGCGGGGAACGCGGGGAACAGCAAGTGCTGTTGGAACTGCGCACGCAATACGCAGTTCCAAACGCAGTGCAGTTGCACTTCCCCGCG
>JACMLX010000065.1 GCA_014379355.1 Gemmatimonadaceae bacterium | reverse complement strand
TTGCAGCGTTCCGCGTAGCGCGAGACATCGCTGACTTTTTGTTGGAACTGCTGTTCAAAGAAAATTTGTCGGTGCGCGTCGACAGACGCTGCGAGTTCGACGCCCTCCCCGGACTCTCCCCCTATCGTCACAACGCAGTTCGCATTGCCGCGACATGCACGGAACGTTGCCACGCGAGCACTCCGTGAGCTCGGTGAGCTCCTCTCCCACGGCAGTCGGCGATGGCAGCACAGTGGCGATGGCGACCTGCGCACCGCCCCCCGAATTCATCCGGAATTCAGGGTAGGCGCCAGCGCGTCCGCTTGCCCCGGCTCGGGCGCGCCGCAAGTTCTGCAGCAGCCTGCACCGCTGCTGCGTACTTCCCTCGTCTTCACACCGGATCGGTCCACGTGCGTCAGTCTCTCTTCCGCCGCGCGCTGCTCGCAGTTGCCTGCGCAGCGACGATGCCGTCACTCTTGCCTGCGCAGCAGGCCGACATCACTTCGGGCATGCATTGGCGGCATATCGGGCCGGTGCGCGGCGGTCGCGCGCGGGCACTGGCAGGCGTGCCGAGTCAGCCGAATGTGTTCTATGCGGGTTTCGACAACGGTGGCGTGTGGCGATCGACGGATTACGGCGCGAACTGGCTGCCGCTGTTCGATAGGCAATCCACCGGCTCCATCGGCGCGATTGCGGTCGCACCATCGAATCCGAACGTGATCTACGTCGGCAGTGGCGCCGGCATCATCCGGCCGGACCTGGCCGTCGGTGACGGGATGTACAAGTCCACCGACGGCGGCGCGACATGGGAACACCTTGGCCTGCGCAACAGCCAGATGATCGCCATGATCGACGTCGATCCCACCAATCCGGATCGGTTGTTCGTCGCCGTGCTCGGGCATCCGTACGGCCCGAACAGCGAACGCGGCATCTTCCGCTCACTCGATGGAGGCAAGACGTTCGAACGCGTCCTCTATCGCGATGAATACACCTCCGCGAACGACATCCGCATCGATCCGAAGAATCCCAACGTGCTCTACGCCACGTTGTGGCAACAGCAACAGAGTTTCATCGAAGGGCAGGCGTTCGCGGGCACGGGCGGCTTCTTCAAGTCCACCGACGGCGGCACGACGTGGCGGCAGATCACCGACGGACTGCCGACACTGAATCAGGCGAACCTCGCACAATCGACCAGCAACCCGAACGTGTTGTACGCGATGGTCGCGAACATCGCGACGCCGACGACACCCAGCACCGTCGGCTTCTACAAGTCCGCTGACGGTGGCGACCACTGGGCACTCGCCGTGCAGATGCCCGGCATGCCGAGCCAGGCGGGGCGCATTCCGGATACGCGCGCGATGGCGCGCATCGGCGGCGGTGACCTCCCGACGATCTACGTCGATCCGAAGAACGAGAACGTGGTCTACAGCGCGTCGACGGTGATGTGGCGCACGGAAGACGCGGGCAATACGTGGAGTGCGGTCCGCGGCGCGCCGGGCGGTGACGACTATCAGAAGATCTGGGTCAATCCGAACGACCCAAACATCATTCTCGCGGTGGCGGACCAGGGTGCCGTGGTGTCGGGTAATCGCGGCAAGTCGTGGAGCAACTGGTACACCCAGCCGACAGCGGCGATGTACCACGTGACCACCGACAACGCGTTCCCGTATCGTGTGTGTGGCGGACAGCAGGACTCCGGGTCGGCGTGTGTCGCAAGCCGATCCGACGACGGCATGATCACGTTCCACGACTGGCATCCCGTCAACATCCAGGAGTACGGTGTCGCGGCGCCGGATCCCCGGGATCCCGACATGGTCTATGGCAGCATGCGGAGCGGTGTGTCGCTCTACAATCGCAAGACCGCACAGACGACGTACGTCGGCCCGGACATGGAAGGCTTCAGTCGCAACGTGCGCACGATGCCGCTCCACTTCTCACCGGCGAAGCCGGATGTGTTGTTCTACGCGTCGAACGCGGTCTGGAAGTCGCTCGACCGCGGTGCACAGTGGAGCCGCATCAGCGGTGATCTCACGCGCCAGACGTGGGACGTGCCGGCGACCGCCGGACAGTACGCGAGCACTGTCAAGGTCGCGCCGGCCGGTTCCATCACCGCACTCGGGCTGTCGCCGAGGGATGTGAATGTGATCTGGGCCGGCAGCGACGATGGCTCGCTGCAGGTGACGACGAACGGCGGCGCCAACTGGACGAATGTCACACCGGCGATCAAGCCGTGGACGCGCATCTACAATCTCGAGGCCGGCCAGTTCGACACGCGTACCGCGTACGCCGCCGCGAACACGCTGCGCCTCGACGACATGAATCCGCACTTCCTGCGCACGCACGACGGCGGGAAGACATGGACGGAGATCAACACCGGAATCGCAGGTGGCTCCGTCTCGAACTCGATCCGCGAAGATCCGCGCCAGAAAGGGCTGCTCTACGCGGCGACGGATGCGCAAGTCTGGGTGAGCTACGACGACGGCGATCACTGGGAGTCGCTGCGTCTCGACATGCCGGCGATCTCGGTGCGCGATCTGCAGATCAAGGACGACAGCACCTGTCACTGCAGCGATCTCGTGATCGGCACACACGGCCGCGGGTTCTGGATTCTCGACAACATCACGACATTGCGCCAGGCCGCCGCGGCGCGTGCAGCGACGGTGGCGTATCTGTTCAAGCCGCCGACAGCGCTGCGCGTGCGATTCGCCACGAACGATCCGACACCGTGGCCGGCGGACATGCCCGCCGGTGAGAACCCGATGCCCGGTGGCATCATCGACTACCGACTCGCGAGCGATGCGACCGGCCCGGTGACGATGGACATTCTCGACGCAGCGGGCAAGGCCGTGCGCCGCTACACCAGCCGTGAACCGGTGCTCGACCCGCATCCGGCATTCGACATCGCCGCCTACGATCGCGTCTGCCAGAAGACACCGACCGCGACGTTCTGCGGCCTGCCGCTGTACTGGCCGGCACCACCGGTCCAGCTGTCGACCAAGGCGGGAATGCACCGCTTCGCGTGGGACCTGCACTACGATCCGATTCCACCCGAAGACATCACCGACGACGGTGACAGCGACGCCACCGGTGCGGTGCCGCATCGCACGTATCCCACCGTGAACGCACCGTGGGCACCGGCCGGGCAGTACACCGTGCGTCTGACGGTGAACGGCACGACGTACACACAACCACTCACGTTGCGACTCGATCCACGTGTGAAAACACCGACGGCGGCACTGGCGCAGATTGCCACGCTGTCGCGCGAGATGTGGGCCGGGTCGATCGCCGCGTACGCTGCACACCGCACCGCACGCACGCTGACCGCCTCGCTCGGCAGCGGTGCGGACGTCGCATCGTTCAAGGCGCAGCTGGATTCGATCGCACCCGAAGTGCCACGTGCGCGTGCACGGTTTCGCCGTCGTGGGCCGGCGGGTCCAACACCGACGCTGTCGGCGGCGAGCAACGGGATGATGGCCGCGGCGATGGCGATGCAGACGGCGGACGTCGCACCGACGGCGGCGCAGGTGGCGGCCGTGACGACGGCGCGAGCGCAGGGTGCGGCGGCGATGACGAAGTGGAACCTGCTGCGGACGACGGGTCTCGCGACGCTCAATGCATCGCGCAAGGCGGCGGGGCAGCCACTGATCACCATGCCCGACGCGCCGGCGAAATGATTCGACCGATCACACTCCTCGCGCTTCTCTGTTCGTGTGTGGCGCGCGAGGGGTGTGCGCAGTCCGGTGCGCCTGATGCGCGGCTCGCACCGGGTGTTCCGCACGTGCTGGCCACCGAACGGGCGGCACACCTGCGCGATGTGCGGTACGCGTTGACCCTCGATGTGACGCGACCGGACACGGCGATCGGAACGGTCGTGGTGCGATTCGCACAGCGTTCAGCGCGCGATGTGATCCTCGACTTCCGTGGGTTGCGGGTTCTGCGCATCGATGCCAACGGCGCAACGGTCTCACCCGATGATCCGGCGGTCTGGAATCACGCCCATCTGCGCATTCCGGCACGGCACACGCGCGCAGGCACGAATGCGATCACCATCGACTTCGCGGCGCCGATCGCCGCCGCCGGTGCCAGCATCATTCGCTCGCGTGACGTGGCCGACGGCCAGCACTATCTGTACACACTGCTCGTGCCGTCCGATGCCAACCTGTTGTTCCCCTGTTTCGACCAGCCGGACCTCAAGGCCCGCGTGTCGCTCACGATTGCCGCACCGCGCCACTGGTCCGTGCTGGCGAACGGCAGTGCGTTGCGTGTCGATTCGTCGGCGAATGGGGTGTCGCACCACTTTGCCGAAACGCGACCGATCAGTACCTACCTGATCGCGTTCGCGGCGGGACCGTACGCAACCGTGTCGCGCGCGCAGGTGATTGCCCCGGGTGCGCCGCCGACCGACGTTCGCATGCTGGTGCGCGCCTCACGGCTCAAGGAGGCCGAGTCCGACTCGTTGATCAGGATGAACGCCGACGCGCTGCGATGGCTCGGCAACTGGTTCGGCGTGCCGTATCCGTTCGGCAAATACGACTTCCTGCTCGCGCCGGTGTTTCCATTCGGCGGCATGGAGCATCCTGGCGCGGTGTTCTACAACGAGCAGAGTTTCATCTTCCGCGAACGTCCCACCATTTCGCAGACGCTGGGTCGGCAGGCGACGATCTTTCACGAAGTCGCACATCAGTGGTTCGGCGACTACGTCACGATGCGGTGGTTCGACGACCTCTGGCTGAAGGAAGGCTTCGCGACGTACATGGCGGCGAAGATGCAGGCGGCCGCGTCGCCGGGCAGCAACGCGTGGAAGACGTTCTTCCTGCGCAACAAGCCGGTCGCGTACGGCACCGACGCGACCGCCGGCACGACACCGGTCTGGCAGTCGCTCGACAATCTCGAGCAGGCGAAGAGCAACTACGGACCGATCGTCTACAACAAGGCGCCCGGTGTGCTGCGGCAGCTCGACTATCTCGTTGGCGAGCGCGCGTTCCAGGCCGGTGTGCGGGCGTTCCTGGCGGAGCATGCGTACGGCAACGCCACCTGGCGCGACCTGCTGCGCGCCATCGGCAAGTCGTCGGGTCGTGACCTGACCACGTGGGGCGCGGCGTGGATCCTGCGCCCCGGCATGCCGATCGTCGAACAGGAAGTCGCCACCGCGAATGGTCGCATCACGCGACTGGTGCTGACGCAGCGCCCGGCGCAACCGGCGCTCTCCGGCGGCAGCGCGTGGCCGATGCGCACCCAAGTGCTGCTGTGGTATCCCGACGCACCGCCGGTGCGGATTCCGGTCGAGCTCAGCGCGAAACGCACGGTGGTCACGGCGGCCACCGGCCGCAGGGCGCCGGCATTCATCTTCGCGAACGACGGCGACTACGGCTATGCGATCGTCCTGCCCGACGACGCCAGTGTGCGCTGGATCGAGATGAACATCGGCACGGTGAAGGACGACCTGCTGCGTGCGATGTTGTGGGGTGCGCTGTGGGATCTCGTGCGCGAAGCGCGCCTGTCGCCGTCGCGTTATGCGGCCGCGGCGCTGCGTGAACTGCCGCTCGAGCGTGACGAACAGATCGCCGCCGCGCTCACGGCGCGCATCGGTGTCGCCGTCAGTCGCTATGGCAGCGGCATCGCGCGCGATTCGTTGCAGCCGGCGCTGGAGCGGGTGCTGCTCGCCGGTGCCAACGACACCACACTCGCGTACGGGCAGAGGAAGTCACAGCTCGACGCGCTGATCGGTTCGGCGCAAGCCCCGGCATCGCTCGCACGTCTGGATGCGTGGCTCGATGGGGACGCGGCGGCCGGCCTGCCACTGCGCGCGCCGACGCGCTGGGCGATCGTGACGCGGCTCGTCGCGAATCGATATCCGACAGCCTCGACGCGTCTCGCGGCCGAAGCGGTGCGCGATTCCTCGAGCGAGGGATTGCGACAGGCGTTCGTGGCTGGCGCCGCAGCGCCCGACTCCGCGACCAAGCGTGCGTACTTCGCGCGCTGGTTCGACGATCCATCGCTGAACGAGGAGTGGGTCACGTCGAGCCTGCGCGCGTTCCACGATCCGGATCATGCGGCACTGACGAACGCGCTCATGCTCCCCTCGCTCGACACCCTCCCGTGGATCCAGAAGAATCGCCGCATCTTCTTTCTCGGCGCGTGGCTCAATGCCGCCATCGGTGGCCAGAGCTCTGACACCGCACTGCAACAGATCGACGCCTGGCTCGCATCGCACCCCACCCTTGCCGCCGACCTTCGCCGCAAGGTCCTGCAGTCGCGGGATGAGCTCGAGCGGACGGTACACATTCGAAAGGCGTTTGCGGGTTCGCTTCAATAGTTCTGGCGCTGGTTGCAACGCTCCATGAACACTTCGGCAGCGCTGATTTTGGATGGGAGCGCACGGAGCTCACGGAGTGCGTGAGTGGCAACCTTCGCCGCAGCGCGCACCGTCGCTGACTTTCTTGTGGGGATAGGGCCGGAGATCGGGGAGTGCGTCGGTTGCCGCCTTCACACCATCACGCATCGTCGCTGACTTCTTTGTAGACCTGCTGTTCCAAAAGAATCATCGGTGCGCGATGGGCAGATCGCCGCAGCGCGCACGCTCCGTGCACTCCGTGCGCTCCCCACCCGACGCAGTTGACGATCTGTCGTGAAGAGAGAAGCAACGAGCAGGACGCACTCCCCGGCCTCCCGCCTTATCGTCCAATTGCAGTCTCGATGCGCTCCGAACCGCTATCGCTTTCCCGCTTTCCGGAGCGCCGCAATGCGCGGAGCCCTCGATCTTGGCGAGTCGAGCGAGAAGGATCTCGCGTCGCCGAGATCGTCGCGCACGAATGTCTCGGTGCGGGTGATGGCGGCGCGCAGTGCGGCGTCGGGTTTGCCGGTGAACAGCGCGTAGACAAGTTCGGACGCCTCTGGATCGAACTCCCAGAGTCCGATCAGGCGACCGCGATCGAGAATCGCGTGGCTCGGGAGGTCGGAGAGCCGACCGATGGCTTTGAGTGACGCGTCGGAAACGACCTCGCGCTCGAGATCCTTCTCGTCGAGCAGGTCGGTGACGTTGCGGCGCGCGGCGGTGATGGCATCGAGACCGCTCACGAGCGCATACCGTGGCTCCTTCGGAATCCTGAAGGCGCGAAACGCATCGAGATCGGCGGCCGGCAGCATGACGGCACCGTCCGGTGCTGCGGGCTGAAGCTGCAAGCCTGCCACCGCCTCTTTCGCGAGCCTGCCACTCGCGCCGCTGAACCACTGGAATTCCTTCAGGGACGCGGGGCCGATCCAGCGGAAGAAGCGCTGTGCGAGGGCGATGTGTGCGTCCGTCTCGGAGAGTGTAGTGCCGCTTCGCGGATTCGGTGTCCAGCGAGTGTATGCGTATCGCTGCTGATCGAGGCGCCCATTGACGGGCACGCGCCGGATGTCACCACTGGCCTGAAGTCGGCCGAGTGCGAGCGGCAGTGTGGTCGTGAGACCCTTCTTCTTGCCGTCCTCGCCGAGTGACCGTGATGCACCTCCCGTGGCCTCGCGAAGCGCTTCAGGCGCCAGCGCGCCGGTGGCGAGAGCCTCGAGCACGGCCGTACAGAGCCTGTCGATCTCCTTGTCCGTGACGCCGAGTTTGCGCGCCTGCGCCATGTCGCCGTTTCCGAAGGCGTCGCCAAGGGCGAGGCCGAGGGCGAAGTCGTGAGCGGGGAGGACGTAGGTGCATCCGCGGGCGGCGGGCAGTTCGTGGATGCTGCGTGCGGCCACTGCCGCATCAGCCTCGGAGCGCGAGGTGCCTGCGCGGGCGAACAACGTCAGATACGGGCCGGCGCCCGCCACGCTGCGCGCCCATCCGGATCGATCGAGTACCGCCTCCGGCGTGGCGCCCGCCAGGGAGCCGTCGAGGCCCTGCCGGTGTGCCCACCAGGCGCGAAGATGCTGCGCAAACGTGTGTGCCATCGGACGATCCCGGCGCGGCGTTGTGGGAGTTACCCGAGTCCCTGCAAGGGGGAATCGGGGAACCTACTGCTCGGCTGCCGTTGGGGATCGACGTTCGCGATCGAAGGCTGACGTCGCACCGAGCGCGGACCGTGGACCCCGTGCGGGCGGTAATACATCGCCCGGCACTTCTTCCGGGCGATGAGAGTTCTATCACGGCGTACGCCGGCCGTGCGCGTGAAACGGTGCGCGCTGGCATGCGAGATGCGCTCCGGAACGATGATCCAGGCCGGCGAATTGTTCACGTACTGTGATCGTGCGACGCGAGCCGAGCCTCGCGGACAGCCAGTGTGTACGATCGCCGGAGGTCTCCGGCACGATCCCGTTCCGCGAGTGATGTTCTGATGGATGCCCATCTCTGGCGATGGAGTACAGCGGTCCAGATCACGTCAGCGCTGCTGATCGCGCTGTTTTTCGACGTGCTGATGCGCTCGACCCGCCGCGTCGAGCTGCGCGCCTGGGTTGCGGCATGGCTGGCCAATCTGTTTGCGACCGTCACGATGCTGGCGTACTGGATGCCGGCGGCGCAGACGGCGATGCTGCTCAAGGCGGCCCGCTTCCCGTATCTGTTCTTCAAGTCGTCGTTCATCGTGCTGCTGATCGCCGGCGCGGTCGGCTTCGGCACGAAACCACCAGAACGCCGCACGCTCTGGGGTCTCGCCGCAGCCCTCGGTGTCGTCAGTCTTGTGGTGGGCGTCGGCGTTCGGTCGCTCGATATGCTCGGTGTGCTCATGTCAGCCACCATCGCGGCGGCGCTGGGTGGGGCCGCGCTGCAGCTGATCATCACTCGACAGGCTGCGTGCGGATGGCTGGCGGTCGGTTTTGCGATGCGCGGCATGCTCGCGCTGGCGGAAGGCATCGCGCACAACATGCTGCTCACCGGTGGCGCCGAGGGTGTGCATCGTGACGCGGCAACGTTCGTGGCCATGTCGTCCGCGTTCGACGCCGGTGCGGAGTGGTTGATCGCACTGGGCTGCGTGCTGGCGGTCTACGGTCGCATCGGCACGGAACTCACGCGCAGAAATTCCGACCTGTTGACGACCAAGGACGAGCTGCGCAGCCTGTCGCATCGTGATCCGCTGACGGGAGTGTTCAACCGTCGACGGCTGGCGGACATCCTGAACGATTCGCGCCTCACCGGTGCGACGATCCTGTTCTTCGACCTGGATGATTTCAAGGACATCAACGACGTGCACGGTCACCATGTCGGCGATGAGGCGCTGCAGCACTTCGCGCGCGTGTTGCAGGCGAGTTTCCGTCCCGACGATCACGTCATCCGCTACGCCGGCGACGAGTTCATCGTGGTGGGTCAGGGCATCGCAGAGATCGATGTCGCGGAACGCATCACCGTGGTGCGCGACATGCTGCAGCGTGAACGCGCCGGCGGTCCCGTGCCGCTGATCAATTTTGCCGTCGGCGAGTCGTACATGCCGGTCGGCGGTGATCCGGACGCCGCGGTGCGCGCCGCGGACGCTGCGATGTACCGTCGGAAGGGTGAGACGAAGCGTCCCGCGTGAGGCGACGCCACCACCATCCGCGCGGCCCATCCCACTTGAGCAGAGCGTCCCTAACTTTCGCGTATGCCACGCATCGAATTCAGTGCCATTCCCGATCGCGCCCGACTCTGGGTGTTCGTGGCCGACGTGCCGGTGGCCGACCCTGCGCCGCTGCTGAGTGCAGTCGACGGCCACCTGGCGCAGTGGGCCGCGCACGGCGTGCCGCTGGTGTGTGCACGTGACTGGCGTGACGAACGATTTCTCGCGATCGCAGTCGACGAAGCGGCCACCGGCGCATCCGGGTGCTCGATCGATGGATTGTTCCGCACCATCAGTCGCGTGCAGTCGCAGGTCGGTGCCGACCTGCTCGCATCAGGACGCGTGGCGTGGCGCGACGCGAGCGGTGCGATTCGTGTGGCATCGCGCGGCGAATTCGAACTGCAGGCTGGCGCCGGCATCGTCGACGCCGACACGCGCGTCTACGAAACGCTGGTGGACAATGTCGGTGAGTGGCGCGCACGGTTCGAGCGACCGGCGCGCGAGAGCTGGGTCAAGGCGCTACTGACGTAGCCTCCTCGCTCGCGAGCATCGCATCACGCGCCCCGCCGCCCGTCCTGCCGTTCCACCAGCTCCGTCAACAGCTCGATCTGCCTGCGCTGTTGTGCGACAAGGTCCTGCCAATCCATGGTACGCAGGAGATCGAGCTTGTCGTGCAGCCCACGAATCTCGAGCTCGGCCTTGAGGTTGACTTCGTAGTCGTTGGCAGCATGCAGGCGATCCTTTTCGCCCTGTCGGTTCTGACTCATCATGATCACCGGTGCCTGCAGGGCCGCGAGCATCGACAGGAACAGATTGAGGAAGATGTAGGGATACGGATCGAATGCTTCACGGCGTGGGCCAAGGATCGCGGTGTTGAGCAGTGTCCACCCGGCAAGGAACGAGAGAAAGATCAGGATGAACGTCCACGAGCCGCCAAAGCGGGCGACGCGATCGGCGAGCCGTGCACCGAACGTGTCAGCATTGGCGCTGTCGCGAATCACGTTGCGGCTGATCGGCCTGCCACGTTTCATCGCTTCCACCACCAGTCGTTCTTCCGCCGTGACTGGCATCCACGTGGTGGCGGGTTCTGATTCTTTTTCGCTCATGCGCTCCTCGGTATGTGATCAGTCATGATGGCGCCAATGAGACTGACGGCATCACGCGTCGACGACCGCTGGAGGCCCGTTGGCTCAGACTGCATGCGTTGCGCCGTCGCGTCAGCCTCACTTCGACACGCGCAGAAATCGAACCATCACCAGTCGCCGATCGGACTGCCCGGGGGCACCGTCAGCTTGACTTTCCTTTCAGCCGGCTTGTACGTGCCCGCCATCCAACCCCTGATGTCCGCCGCGAGCTGTTCGGCGTAGGGTGAGCCGCGACCGCTCGCGCCGGGTCGCAACGATGTGCCGAGGAGATTCATCAGCGCAAATCGCGCCTCGGCGCGCACGAGCGGCATCTCGGCACTCTCGGCGAGGGTCAACACGTGGTCCACGTACGAACGCTGCACGAGTGCAGCCAGCGATGCGTCGTACGCGTTGCCCGTGCCGACGGCGAAGAGGCGCGATTCCATCCGCTTCAGCAGCTCACCAAAACCCGGGAGTGTCGCGTCCACGGCGTGCTGCGCCACCAGTCGAGCGGCGCGTTCCTGGTCGAGCAGCAGGTCGAACGTGACATCCGCGATCGTGGCGCCGGGCGCCAGCGGATCGAACGTGATGCCGGTCCATCGATCGAACAGTTCACGCGTGCCCTGAATGAGGAATGGCCGCGGCGGCAATTGTGCGATGAGCGCACGTGGCAGCGCCAGGTTCGCCGGCGCCAGCACGTCGGCGATCGCGTCGATGGCCAGGTTCTGCCGTGCGGCGGACACTGCGACCGGACCAGCGACGCCATCGCCGCGCATCGTGTACGCGTAGTTCACGCCGCCGACGACCTTGACCGCTGCCTCGAGCTGATAGCGGTGATGCAGGTAGACCGGTACGAGGACATCCTCGAGCGTCGCCATCGGTGCGCCGCGCCTGATCGCCGCCTCGCCGAACTTCGACAGCGCGCGCGCTCGCACGGTCATCATCCGCTTCAGTTCCGTCACCGCGTCGGTGCCGTTGTCCCAGAGATGTGTGTCCGGCGACGCGCTGCTGACGGGGCGCGCGTCCTGATCAGTGAGGAACGTCAGGCCTTTCGCACGCGCCGACACAAGCACGCTGTCGAGCTGCTTCTTCTCATCGCCCGGAAACTCGCCGTATCCCCACGTGACCGACACCTTGTCCCACTCGCCGATACCGGTTTCGTAGGCGCTGGTGATGTCCACGTCACCATTCGGCTTGAGCGAGATCATGGGATGCGGATAGTCCATCACGCTCGATCGGCCCTGCGCACTGCTGATGTAGTTGTGCGCGATGCCCAGTGTGTGTCCGACTTCGTGGGCGGCGAGCTGGCGGATGCGCGCGAGCACCATGGCCTGCACACGCTCCCCCTTTTCCGTGCCGGTCGCGTACGGCTGGTCGAGCCCCTCACCGATGAGAAAATCCTGGCGTGCACGCAGTGAGCCGAGAATGACGTGGCCCTTCATCATCTCGCCGGTGCGCGGGTCGGTGACGGCACCGCCGTAGCTCCAACCGCGTGTGGCGCGATGGGCGTACTCGATCACGTTGTAACGCACATCGAGCGGATCGATCGAATCGGGCAACACCTCGACGCGGAAGGCGTTGATGTAACCGGCGGCCTCGAAGGCCTGGTTCCACCAGCGGGTGCCTTCGACGAGTGCGGTGCGGATCGGCTCCGGCGCGGTGTTGTCGACGTAGTAGATGATCGGCTTCACCGGCTCGCTGCGTGCGACGCCGGGATTCTTCTTCTCGAGACGGTGGCGCGACGCGAAGCGCTGCACGAACTGCCCGTTCAGCGGCTGCGCATAATCCTGGTAGCTGATGCCGAAGAAGGCGGAACGCGGATCGGCCGCGCGCATCCGGAATCCCGGTTCCGGCAGCGCCACGAGACTGTGGCGTTCACGGATCGTGATCGCTTCCGGACTTGGTGTCACATCGCGCACATATCGTCCCGGATTGCTGCCGGCGAGCGTGAGCGTGACCTCGATCTCGGTGTTGCGCGGGAACGCCTTCGTGTGCGGCATGTACACCGCGCTGCGCAGCGGATCGAGCGCGAAGGTCCCCTGCTGCGACCGACGCAGCGCGCCGACGGCGTCGTGTGCATCGCGCACGGCGAACTGCGTCGCGTCGACCAGCACGCGTTCACCGTCCTGTGCCTCGACGGTGAAGCCGAACAGGGCACTGCGTGCGAAGCTCTCCTCGATACCGCGCGCTTCGTTCGCATCGGCGGTGATGCCACGGAAGTCACTGTTCTTCTCGATCAGCAGCACACGCGGACCGCTTCGCGTGAAGGTCACGAGGTGCTCACGGCCGAGCTGATTGCGATCGAGGCCGATGTCGTTCGAGCCGACGCCCCACGGCAAGGACGTGAAATAGATGAACTCCTGGTCCATCCGCGGGATTTCGAGATAGAGTCGGCCGGTGCGCTCGTCCCAGTAGAGCGGAAACAGGCCGTCCTTTTTGGCCATGCCAGCCGTTTTTGCCGCGATCGATGGCAGGGCGCCGGTGCCCGCGGTGGCTGCTGCCGGCGTGGGGCCCGGCTGCGCGGCGAGGGAGCAGACGCCGAGCAGCGACGACACGAGCAGGGCGCGCAAGAAACGAGACATGGGCACTGGGATGGGTGGTCTGGGTGGGTTCGGTGGCTACGTGGCGTGCGGGACGCCCGTTGCCCGGAGAATACAGCCGCGTCTGCCATTTGGTCGAAGCGGGCGGTGCGCGGAACAGATGGATGAGCCTGGCTGCCCGTTCCGCCAGTTATCAACCGCTCCTGTGCGTACGACACTCCCGGTCATGTCACCGCTGCAGCCGGCCGCCGTCCCTGATTCCGTTCCGACGGGCGCATCGTTCTACATCGGCGCGCGACGCCTCGTGGCACGTCGCACGCGTGAGGGGCAGCGCATCTGGGTGGGGCGTGATCGCCAGTTCGCCGAGGTGGTGCTGCTGCGTACGGACGATGGTCGCTACGTCGTCGCACCATGGCTCGAGGATGCAGCCCCGCGTGCGATGCGCGAGCTGATCCGCTGCGGGCTGCTGGTGCCGCGGGATCCGATGACGATGCTCGAGGAGCCGACGTCGAACGACGACGCCAACGACGCGGCGCTGCGTGTGGCCGTGATCGAGGGATTGCTCGAAACCGCGCAGCTCTCGATGGACGACGCGTGGCATTCGCTTCGCGCCTGGCGCGCGCTGCGAGACGGGGCGGCGCGATAGCTCTGCGTTCCTTCGTGGCAGCGGACACTTTTCACGCGGGGCTCGCGGGGAACGCGGGGAAGAGCAACTGACTTGTTGGAACTGCGCGCGCGCGACCGCGGCCCCGCACGAGAGCTGTCCTGCAATGAGCATCACAGATCGACACCGCGCGTGTGCAGTTCCATCGGCAGTGGCACTTCCCCGCGTCCCTCGCGGCCCCCGCGTGAAAAGTTTTCGCCTCGAGTGGCGAGAACTCCGCTATGGTGTAAGCCAGGCGTCCCGATGCTCCGCAACGAACGCGTCATCGGTCAGCCACGGATACGACTGAATGACGCGATCGAGTTCGTCGGTCTGTCTCGGGCTGAGCGTCTCGCGAGAATCGAGCGTCCAGATTCCGCGCAGCAGGCCCTGACGGCGCAGCACTTCGTGGATGCCGGGAATGCAGCCGGCGAAGCGGTGCAGTGAATCGAATATCGCGCCGTTCGCATCGGTCAGCTCGGCGCCTTCCGTGAGCAGGCTGGGCGCGAGCGGCGAATCGCCGAGTGCCTTGATGCGCGACAGCAACTCGACGGCGCGGCGCGTCCACACCGCCCACTGACCGAGGAGCCCGCCGACGATGCGTGTCGTGTCGGCGCGACCATGCCGGCGCACTGGAAATGGTGTGGTGAGATCCGCGACGATCGCGTCGTCGTTGCCGGTGTAGAGCGCGACGTCGTCGCGGCCGGCAGCCACGATCGCGCGCACCACATCCATCGTGCGATAGCGATCGAACGGCGCGATCTTGACCGCGATCAGCTGCGGCAGCTCGGCCAGGTCGCGCCAGAATCGATACGAGAGCACTCGGCCGCCGACGGCCGGCTGCAGATAGAAGCCGATGAGCGGCATCACGTCGGCCACGTTCCGGCAATGTGTCAGCAGTGCGCGCTCGTCGAGCGCATCGAGTCCGCCCAGCGAGAGCAGCGCTGCGTCGTAGCCGAGGGCATTCGCGATCCCCGCTTCGCTCACGGCCTGTGCCGTCTCGCCGATCACACCGGCGATGCGCACGAACGGTCGCGGGGTCTGTTCGAGCGTCGCGTTGGCGGTCTCGATCGCCAGCTGGAGCACGGGGTGATACAGCCCGACGCGGCGGATCGCGAACTGCGTCGTGTGCACTCCGACGGCGATGCCACCGGCACCGGCGGCCATGTAGTACCGTGTGAGGGCTCGTTGCGCGCGTTCATCCAGCGTCCGGGCCGCTGTCAGGGCCAGCGGGTGCGCTGGGATGACCTGACCGGCAAGGAGGTGCTGGCGGACATTCACGTCTCGAGCTCCATCGGCGGGAATCGGGCACCGGGACGCGGCCGCCTCCCGATGGAACTACGATAATGGCGCGTCTCGCCTTCTGACGACTCGTGACACAAACCCGTTGTTTTCACCTGCATTGCTTCCGCACATCATGTCGCCGCTCATCCGGTTCGTCCTGCTCCTCACGTGCTCGAACGTGTTCATGACGTTCGCGTGGTATGCGCACCTGAAGAATCTCAGCGACCGCCCGTGGTACGTGGCCGCCCTCGTGAGCTGGGGCATCGCCTTCTTCGAGTATCTGCTGCAGGTGCCGGCCAATCGCGGTGGCGCCGAAGTGCTGTCACTGGGGCAGCTCAAGATCATGCAGGAAGTGATCACGCTGGCGGTGTTCGTGCCGTTCGCCGTGATGTACATGAAGCAGCCACTCAAGCTCGACTACCTGTGGGCCGCCTGCTGCATCATGGGCGCGGTGTATTTCGTCTTCCGCGGCAACTGATTCCCGCGTGGGGTTTTGCGATCAGAAACGGCCGTCCCGAACCTCGAACTTCGTCGCCTTGCCAAGCAGCGGTCGCCCGGCATTCACCCAGTCGGCGGTGAAGTCGAGCAGGGTGTCGACCGGCATCAGCGTGAGCGCCTCCCCGAATCGCCCGTGCAGTCCGCGTGCGTCGGACAGCAGTGCATCGGGAGCCTCGGTTCCGGTGAACACCGGCGCTCGGCGAAGCCGGTCGCCCAGTGCGAGCGCGAGCGTGCGCACCGGCAGCACATCGAGCCCGGTGACATTGACGGGGACCGCCGGAAGATCAGAGTGCGCGAGCAACATCAGGGCGATCGCGTTCGCATCGCCCTGCCAGATGACATTGACGGCACCCATCGTCAGGTCGATGGGCGTGCCGTCGCGCACCTTCACGGCCAGATCCGTCAGTACGCCGTAGGTCAACGCGCAGGCGTAGTTCAACCGACAGAGCGCGACCGGCGACCGGTGACGTTCACCAAGCGCGGTCATGACACGTTCGCGGCCGAGACAGCTCATCGCGTATTCGCCGACAGGCGCCGGGGCGGTGGACTCCAGTGCACCCGCACTGCTGCGCGATGTGAGCGGATAGACATTGCCGGTCGAGAACACGACCTGTCTCGCACCGGCGAAACGTTCGCCGCACCACGCCGGCACGATCGTGTTCATCGCCCACGTCTGCGCCGGATCACCGCCGGTGCCGAATTTCTGCCCCGCCATGAAGATCACGTTCGGAGCGAGTGGCAACGCATCGACGGCCGCGCGATCGAGCAGGTCGGCACGCATCACCTGCACACCCGCCATGTCGAGCGCCGCCACCGCCGCCGCGTCCGACCAGCGCGAGACCGCGATCACCGCCCGTCGCCGGTCCCCGTCCGCGGTGTCGAGCGCCCGCCGTGCCATGCGTGCGAGCGACGGTCCCATTTTCCCGCCCGCGCCCAGCACGATGATGTCGCCGTCGAGGCTCCCGAGCGTATTGACCAGAGCCAGCGTCGGGAGGCTGAGCGCATCGTCGAGAGCAGCGAGGTCGTGCGGGGCGTTCGGCATGCGGGAAAGTTCGTGGCGTGCGCTGGTTGCGCTACTCCTGTCGAACATTTCGCTGGCGGCGGGCATTCTCGTAGCGCGTGCCATCACAGACGTCAGGACGGGAGCGCACTGAGGACACGGAGTCCGACGTTTGCAACGATCCGCGTAGCAAGCAACTCCATTGACTTTTTTGGAGGTAGAGCACGGGGAGATCGGGGAGTGCGTCGATTGCAACGATCCGCGCAGGGCGCACCACTGCTGACCTTTTGATGGAACTGCTGTTACAAGACGGCCTTCGGTGCGCGGTGGGCAGGCCGTTGCCGCGCACACCCTCCGTGCACTCGGTGCGCTCCGCATTCAGAGCAGTTGACACTGGTACGCGACACGAGAGATTCGGAGCTCGACGCACTCGCCGGCCTCCCGCCCTATCCGTCACGAGTTGGTTGGAGTCTTCGAGCCACGCGGAGCATCGCACCAGCACCCGATCCCGGAAAGGCAGATCCGCATGCCATACTGACGTCGTAACACGGGTGGCCCGTAGTTCGTTTTCACTTCGCTATCGTCCGAGATGTCCTTGAATTCTCCAGTGGTGCGTCCCCCGCGGCGTGTGTTGAATGTGCTTGCCCGGCCGGTCCGGGATGAGTCGCGCGCGCTGCTGCGAAAGAACTGGGATGCGCTGACGGCCGACTTGCGCACGAAGGAGCAGATGCTCGGTGTGCAGGGCAACGGTTGCGGCGCGACGATCGGCGCGATGCCGCGCTGTGATTTTGCGTGTCGCGGCTGTTATCTCGGTGCGGCTGCCAATCGTGTTCCGGCCGAGCCCATCGAGGCGATCATGGCGCAGATGCGGGCCTTGCGGCCGACGCTCGGTCCCGACGGCAATCTGCAGCTGACTGACGGCGAAGTGACGCTGCGACCGCCAGAGGACGTCATCGCACTGCTGAAGTACGCGCATTCGCTCGAGCTGGTGCCGATGCTCATGACGCATGGAGATTCCTTCCGCCGCCGACCGGGACTGCTCGAGCGGTATCTCGCCGAGGGCGAGCTGGACGAGGTCAGCATCCATGTCGATACCACCCAGCGCGGAAGGCTCGGCGCCGCATACAAGGGCGCGACGGAGGAGGCACAGCTCAATCCGCTGCGCGCCGAATTCGTGACATTGCTGGAGACTGCTCAGCAGACAACCGGCAGGCGCATTCGTGCGGCGACGACAATGACTGTCACGCGCGACAATCTCGACGGCGTGCGTGACGTGATGCTGTGGCTGACCGGCGGCCAGCGCGTGTTCCGCATGATCAGCTTCCAGCCGATTGCGCAGGTCGGACGTACGGAGGACGGTTTCGGCGGCGGCGTGACCGGCGAGGCGCTCTGGTGGCGCATCGCATTCACGCTCACCGGTGGCAACAAGTCGGAAGCCGAGGAACTGCTGCGCTCACAGGTCTGGTTCGGACATCCGTCGTGCAACAGGATCCTGCACGGCCTGGTGGCGTATCGGGACGGCGAGGCGCCGAAGTTTCACGCGCTCCGTCCATCCGCGGATGCGCCGCATGCCGACACCGTCGACGAGTTCTTCCGTCGCTTCGGTGGCGTCAGTTTCAAGACCGACACCACCGGCACGGCGATCGCGCGTGCCCTCGGCATGGCGCTTCGTGCGCCCGGTTTCGTGCTTGGCAAATTGCCGGGATACATGTGGCACTGGCTCGATCGCCTCAGCCCCGGGGCGCCGATGCAGGCGCTCCGCGACCTGATCGGCGGAAGGCTGAAAGTGCAGCCGCTGGTGATCGTCAGTCATCACTTCATGAGCAGCGACGAACTGCGCAGTGACGAAGGGCAACGTCGGCTTGCCCAGTGTGTCTTTCATGTACCGGTAAACGGCGAGCTGGTCTCGATGTGCGAAGTGAATGCACTCGGCGTGCGCGATCAGTATTACGCCAACCTCGCCCGCGCCGGTGGCTTCAGCGACGTCGATTCGTCGGATACCGCCATGGTGTGACCTGAGCCGCGCCACGCGCGCTCGTGAAGTGCATAGATCCGAAACAGGGCGGACCGCATCGCGGGCTGCCCTGTTTTTTTGTTGGATCTGCCGGGACACTTTTCACGCGGGGCTCGCGAGGAACGCGAGGAAAAGCAATAGTGTTCGCGCGGAGGCGCGGAATCGCAGAAAAGTTCAACAGCTAAAAGTTTTCGCGCGGGGCCGCGGTGGCGCGGGGACAGTGCAGAGAATTTGATGGAAATGCGCTCGCGGCTTCACGTTCCAAATGCCTTCTGCCGTTGATCGTCCCCGCGGCCCCGCGGCTCCGCGCGAACACTGTTGCTGTTGCTGTTGCTGTTGCCGTTGCCGTTGCCGTTGCCGTTGCCGTTGCCGTAGCCGTTGCCGTTGCCGTTGCCGTTGCTGTTTCCAAACAGGCAGTTTGAAAGTCTACGTGATTCCGTGCCTCCGCGCGAACACTGTTGCTGTTGCCCTTCCTCGCGCCCCTCGCGAGCCCCGCGTGAAAAGAGTTTCAGCGCGAGTCCTCGCCCCGCGTGAACAGAGTTCGTGTAGGATTCAGCGCAGCAGACCGAGGCGCCGCCCGTTGGACTGGCTGTTGAGACTCCAGTCATAGTCTGTCTTCACGGCCGTGAAATCGCCGCTCTCGAGCAGGGTCTTCTCCGGTCCGGCTGGATAGTAGCGCGCAGTGAAGCGCCCCATCGCCGCCTTCGATCCACCGAAGTCGTCCAGATAATTCGAGAACGTGAACACCTGGCTGTGATAGACCGTGCGGTTCGCAACATCCACGCGGTTCTTCGACGGCGTCTGTGTCAGGAACTTCACCGACTGTTCATTGAGCTGCGCCTCGACGCGTGCGCCGGTGTACGCCTCACTGCGCAGGGGCGGGCAGCCGATCGCGGCGCAGACGAGCGCGAAGTGGATTCGGGGTTCCTTGAACGTCGGACGAATCGTGCGCTGCTCGATGTCGTCGAGACTGTATGTCCGGCCACCGACCACTGCGAACGCTTCAGACCACGGGCCCTTGAACTTCAGGAAACCCAGCGACTTGTTCACGTTCCGGATGCTCTCGCGCTCACCCTTGTTGTTGATCAGCTGGATGGTGTACGCATTGTAGGCGTTGATCCAGAGCGCGAGTTGTTCGTTGCGAGGCAACGACGCCGGATTGGTCGCGGCGAGGAGTTTCAGGTAGCCGGCGAACGCAGGATCGGCCTTGAACGCATCGTAGTCGACGAGGCCATTCACGACGTGAGCCTTGAGCAGCCGATCGAATGCGCTGTGGTCCACCGTCTGGGCCTGCATGGTGGTGGCGGTGAGGCAGAGGGCCGCGACGGTCGTCATGCGGCGAAGGAAGGCAGGAGTCATCTGAGTAGCACGAAGTAGCGTTGAAAGAGTCGTTTCACGAACGGGGTGAGCTTCGTCCGGCGCCACGCATCCGCCACCTTCCGCAGGACTTCGCCCTGCGTCGGATAGGGATGCATCGTTTTCCCGATCGCGCCGAGTCCGAGACCGTTCGTCATGGCCAGCGTGACCTCGCTGATCATGTCACCCGCGTTCGGTGCCACGATCGTCGCGCCGACGATGTGATCAGTGCCGGCTGTGACATGCACCCGACAGAACCCGCGCGTCTCGCCTTCGAGGCGCGCGCGGTCCACGTCGTGGAGCGGCACCGTGAAGCTCTGGATCTGGACGCCGGCCGCCGCCGCACTGTCGGCAGTATGGCCAACCTGCGCCAGCTCCGGTGAGGTATACGTTGCCCAGGGGGTGATCAGATTGCTCGCCTTCGCCCGCCCGAAGAAGAGCGCGTTCTGGATCACCATCCGTGCCTGGAAATCGGCGGCGTGCGTGAACTGCTTCGATGAGCACACGTCACCCACCGCATACACCGAGCCGTTGGAGGTGCGGAGGCGATCGTCCACCGTCACGCCCTTCGCGGTGAAGGCCACATTCGCCTTGCCCAGCCCCATCCCTTCGACGTTCGGCGCGCGGCCGATCGCCACCAGCAATTCATCGCATGCGTGCAGCGCCTCGATGCCGCCCTGCACCACGCGCACGACAATTTCAGGCCCCTGCGTGTACACTTGCGTCACCTCGGCCTGCATCACGAAGTGCACACCGTCCTCCACCAGCGCCTGCTGCACGAGTTGCGCGGCATCGGCATCATCGCGTGACAGGACGCGCGCGCCCTTGTCGATGAGCGTGACGTGCGATCCGAACCGCGCGAAACTCTGCGCCATTTCACATCCGATCGGACCGCCGCCCAGGACCACGAGGCGGGACGGCAGCGTGGTCAGGTCGAAGATCGACTCGTTCGTGCGATACGGCACCGTCTCGAGCCCGGGAATCTTCGGCGCTGCCGCGCGCGCGCCAGTCGCGATCACGGCGCGACGAAACTTGAGCAGCGCCGGCCCGACACTGATCGCCGATGGATTGATGAACTCACCGCTGCCGAGAAACACATCGACGCCGAGATCGCGAAAGCGCGCCGCACTATCGATCGGACTGAGCTCGCTGCGGATGCGACGCATGCGATTCATCATCGCGGAAAAATTGCCGCTCGCATCGATGGCGAGTGGAGGACCGGCATATTCGCCACTCGCCTTGCGTGCGGTGGACCACGCACGCGCTGCGCCGATCAACCCTTTCGACGGCACACAGCCGACATTCAGGCAGTCGCCACCCATCAGGTGCCGCTCGATCAATGCGACCTTCGCGCCCAGGCCTGCCGCGCCCGCCGCACTGACCAGTCCCGCCGTACCGGCACCGATCACCACCAGATCGTAGTTGCCGGCGGGTTTCGGATTCACCCACGCCGGCGGATGGACCTGCGCAAGGAGTTCGCTGTCCCAGTGATCGTGCTCGAGCATGTGCGCGACGGAGGAATGTGTATCGAGCGGAATGCCGGCCGCGCTCAGCGGGCCGACGTCTGCACGGAATCTGACGTCGCCGTGGCCAGTGCGCGTTTCGCCAGTCGTGTGACGATCACGGTGACGGCTGCCGTTGCCGCAAGGCCGAGGCCGAGTACGGCATAGAATGCCGGACCGCGCGGTGGTGCGCTGGATGCGCCGGCCACGACTGTCGCCAGGTTCCCCGTGTACACGTACAGCAGCGTGCCGGGAATCATGCCCAGCGATGCGATCAGGAAGTCCACCACACGCACCTGTGTCAGGCCGAGTGCGTAGTTCAGCACGTTGAACGGAATCACCGGCGACAGGCGCAGCAGAAACACCACGCGTCGACCCTGCTCGGCGATCGCCTTGTCGATGGCGGCGAAACGGGCGTCGCGCGAGATGCGTTGCGCGACCCAGTCGCGCGCGACGTACCGCGCGATGAGAAAGGCACCGAGTGAGCCGAGCGTTGCGCCGGCCAGCACGAAGATCGTGCCCTTCACGATGCCGAACAGCGCTCCGGCCGCCAGCGTGAGCAACGACGCGGGTACGAACGCCACACATGCCACTGCATACGACGCCACGAACACGATCGGGCCCCACACACCGAGCGCATCCACCGCAGCGGTGAGTTTCGGCAGTTGATTGCTCAGCTGCCTGCCAACCAGCACGAGGACGACGAGCACCACCAGCGCGATGCCGATGCGAAGGGCGGTGCTCTTCGACGGCGCAGGTGCCGAGGTCGTGGTGTCAGTCATGCCCAACAATACGCTGCGACCACCGGTTCGGATCGTTGAGACCGATCGCGTGCGGTGTGCGCTTACGCCGACCGTACGCCAAGTGCAAGCGGCTCGCCGCTGTCGCCGAGCCCGAGTTCGACGTGCAACCGTTCCTTCGCTGCTTCAATCGCATCGCGCGTGCGCTGCTTGAGCGTACCCAGATCGGCGAGCGTCAGTCCTGCGGTCTCGATGGGTTCCAGCACGCGACAGATCGCGCGTGTCTTCTGGAACTGGAACGTGTGCTTGGCCATCGCGCGACGTGTGCCGGCCACGACGATCGGCAGGATCGGCACACTGTTTTCGATCGCGAGGCGGAAGGCGCCATCCTTGAACGGCAGCAGTGCGCCATCCGGCGAGCGTGTGCCTTCAGGAAAGATCATCACGCTCAGCCGCTGCCTCAACTTGTCGCGGCAGTCGTTCATGGCTGCAACGATGCTTTCACGCGTGCCGCGCCGGACCGGAATGTCACCGGCCAGCCACATCATCCAGCCCAGGAACGGGATCTTGAACAGCTGTTCCTTGCCGAGCCATTTCATCTCCCACGGCAGGTGCGAGATGAGGAAGATGTCGGCATAACTCTCGTGATTCGACACCGCCACGTATGGGCGGCGCGGGTCACGAATGCGCAGGCCGTCGGTGGTGAATGTCCACAGCGGATTGAGCCTCACGCACGTGGATCCGACGATGCGGAACATGCGCCCCGCGAGATACCGGTCACGATCGAACGGCACCGTCACGAGGAAGACGGCGAGCACGACGAAGAACCCGACGATGATCGCCAGGATCAGCACCACCCACGCCCACGCGTTCAGCACTTTCTGCACGGAATTACCCGAGGTTCTGCATCGCCGTGATGCAGGTGCCGTCGAAGCCGTTCGACTTGTGCGTGCCATCGCAGAACGGCTTGCGCGAACTGGCGCCGCACCGACAAAGAAAGACGTTCTTGCCTTCAGGTAGCGGGATCACGGCACCGGTGGAATCCGTGAGGATGACCGACGGGGCGTCGGCGGCGCTGATCATGAGCGGGCCGTTCGTGTTGACCTTGATCGTGATGGGCATCGGCTGGGACGGAGACAGGGCTGCTGGACGGACCGGGTGGTCCACAGCATTGCAGAATAATGCCCCGGGCCGGTCAGGGTCAGGCGGCAACCGCCGCGCCGGCGTGACGCTTGAGTCGTTGCACCATGGCATTCAGCCCCACTTCCCGCCCCGCAAGGCCGATGTCGTGCATCAACTGCCGCACGATGTCGTTCGGGATCGCGACCGTCACCGCGGGTGGCTGGTCGTTCACCGACATGAACAGGATCGCCAGCACCGCCGCCACGGTCGGTGACTCCCGCACATTCACGTCTGCATAGAAGTGCAGGAGGCCGTCGTGCGATTCGGGAAACAGATCGACCCGCGTCTGACATTCCGGCACGGTGAACGCGGCACGATCGAGCGCCGCGAGATGGGGCGGCAACGGCTCGAGTTTCTTCGCGTAGGCCACCAGACTGGCCATCTTCTCCTCGCGCCCCATGGACCGGAAACGTGACAGCACGCGTTCTAGTGCGGGCGGCATGATCTCTGTCTGCGACATGCATGAAATGTAGCGCGGACAGTCAATATTCAGCTCAATGCATCTCGTCATCGTCACTTCCGGGTCGCGCGGCGACGTGCAGCCCTACCTCGCACTGGCGCTTCGCGCCATGCGTGGCGGACATCGGGTGACGCTCGCGACGCACGACGTGTTCCGGACATGGGTCGAGGGGCAAGGCGTCACATTCCGGTCGCTGCATGGTGATCCGAAAGGCATGCTGAGCGCGCCCGGTGCACGCGCCTGGCTCTCCGATGGCTCGCGCGTCGGCCTGCTGCGCTTCGCACGCGAGTTCGGCCGCGAGTTCACGGGCCTGTTCGATGGATTGCTCGCCGACATGACCGCGGTGACCGCGGACGCCGACCTGATCGTGCACGGCATGGTCTGCATGGCAGCGAGCCAGTTGCACGAGATCCGCGGTACGCCGGTGATGGGTGGCTGGCTCGCGCCGCTGACACCGACACGTGCCTTTCCCGTCGCCGGACTGACTTGTCGTGCGCCACGATCGGGGTGGGAGGAGCGGCGCAACTGGATCTCGCATCTGGTGGGCGAGCAGCTGCTCTGGCAACCATCACGCACGACGGTCAATCGGTGGCGACGCGGTACGCTGCACACCACACCGTTGCCGTTCCTCGGGCCGTTTTCGGCACAACGCACTGCGAGCTATCCGGTGTGTTACGCCTACAGTCCAACCGTACTGCCACGACCTGCCGACTGGCCGGAATGGATTGCACCGACCGGTTGGTGGACGCTCGACGAGCCGGCGTTCGCGCCATCAGCGGCGCTGTCCGGATTTCTCGATGCGGGCGACGCGCCGGTCACGATCGGCTTCGGCAGCATGACACCACAGGATTGTGAATGGCTCACGCGCGTCGTGCTCGACGCGTGTGAACGTGCCGAGTGCCGCGCGATTCTCCTGCAGGGGTGGGGCACACTCGGCCAGGCCGCGATGCCGACGTGGGCGCATGTCGAGCCGGACGTGCCGCATGGTTGGCTGTACCCGCGCAGCAGTGCGATCGTGCACCACGGCGGCGCCGGTACGACCGGCGCGGCGGTGCGCAGCGGCGTGCCGCAGGTGATCGTGCCACTGGGGTTCGATCAGCAGTTCTGGGGCAGCCGGTTGCACGAGATGGGGGTGTCACCGCCACCGATCCGACGGCGCGATCTCACCGCCAGCCGTCTCGCATCTGCCATCCGTATTGCCCGCACCGACGCGCGACTCCGAGACGCCGCAGCCGCACTCGGCGACGTCGTCCGTCGCGAAGACGGCACCGGCGTCGCGCTCGCGCGCATTGAGGCGCACCTTGCGCGAAGCGGTTGAGCATCGCAACTGCATGAACTGCGGAATCGCAGAACTGCCACAGCCGCAACACTGCAACTGCGAACGGCTTCAAACAGAGGCGCAGGAACTGCAACTGCCTTGACGCCAGGACGCAAAGAAACTGCGCGGCTTTCGTTCGCTCAGCGACGACCACTCGCACGCGCGACCGAACCTTTTTTGTGGAACTGCAACTGCCAGGAGCAGTTACCAAAAAACCGGCGTATAGGTGTGCGTTACGATGGTGATCGTCACACGGAGCGCTCGGCGCCTTTGCGGCTTGGCGTCAAGGCCGTTGACGTTCGCGCCTCCGCGTTGACGCCGTTCGTTGTTCGCCGTTCTGCGTCGGTTCCGTTTTGCGATTCGGCAGTTGACGCGTCGCGAGATCAAGCGACGCCAAGCACCGGCCGTTCCGGTGTCGATGCCGCGGTCGTGAGGGCGGCGATGAGGAGCGGACGTGTATTGACGAGAGACTGGGGCGTGTCGAGCACGGTTTCGACCACGATGCGCGCGCGACCATCGACGATGCCTTGCAGTCGTGCCTTGGCCGAGCGCACACCGTCCACTCCGCTCACGGCCGTTTCGCACTGCTGTGCCAGTGCCAGCAAGGCGTCGCCCGTGATGCCGTTCGCGGACACACCCACCGTCAGGGGAAGCATCCGCGTGTGCGTGCGTGAATTATTTATCAGGCGCGTCTTCATCACTTCGGCATTCGCCACGCTCACTTCCTCCCCCGTCCCGAGTCGCAGGCGCGTGGTCTTGAGGCCGACCTTCTCCACGCGACCCGTCATGTCGCCGACCTGGATCTCATCGCCCACGGTGAACGGCTTGTCGAACGCGATCGCGAGCGCGGCCAGCAGGTCGCCGAGGATGTTCTGCACCGCCAGCGCCACCGCGATGCCGGTGATGCCGAGGCCAGTGACGAGCGCCGTCACGTTGACGCCGAAATTGTCGAGCGCCAGCACCATCACGATCACGAATACGGCAACACGGATCAGCACCCCGACCACGGCCAGCGACGCGCGTCCGCTCGGCTGGCCATCGGCGGTGCGGCTCATGTGCTTGACCCAGAAATCCACCGATGCATTCGCCCACCACAGCAGCTGCAGGCAGAACGCGCCGATCGTGAAGATCCGGAGCCACGTCGGCAGCGTCGTTCCCGACATCTCGTACAGTCCGGCGACCGTGATGCCCATCGCCAGCATGTAGATGCGCGAGGTCTTGCGCGCGAGCATCAGGAACAGGTCATCGACCCATGTCTCGGTGCTCGCCGCGCCCTCCAGTCGGCGCACGATCAGGTGGCGCAGCCCCCAGAGCCCGACGACCGTCGCTGATGCGACGCCGAGGGCCTTGAGCCACTCGAGATACGAGATGCCGAGCAGATAGCCGTCGCGCAGCGTGGTCATCAACATCCGGTTCTGGGGTCGCAGTCGTACTG
>JACMLX010000064.1 GCA_014379355.1 Gemmatimonadaceae bacterium | reverse complement strand
GGCGGGGCAATGCGTACGCGGCGATGACCGGGCTCATTCCGAAACTCGCGCCGGACGACCGCCTGCTCGTCGGGGGGCAGGCGTTCTGGTTCTACGCGGAAAAGATCGCATGGCCCGAACCGCTGTCGTTCGTCTACCGCAGGTGGGATCTTGATGCGGCCGCGTGGTGGCAGCATCTCTTCGCCGCGGCCGTGCTCGCTCTGCTGGCCGTGCTCTGGCGGTGTCGCGGCGACTTGGGATCGTGGTGCCGGCAACTTCGAGGGCGTCGGGCGATTCGAGGATGGCGGCCCCTTTGCGCGCGCGGAAGGCTTCGAGGGCCATGGCCCAGCGGCGGTCTTTGCCGCCCGCGTGTTCGAGCGGCAGGACCCGGCTGACCGGGTCGGGCGCGGCATGGATGTGGCCTATGGCTTCGGCATGTTGGCGGAATCGGGGCAGCGGGTACTCCCAACGATGCTCGCCGGGGATCATGTCGGCGGCCAGGATCAGGAGCGGCGATTGTTGGAAGGCTTGTTCGAGGTGGGCGTCCTGGGCTTCGGTCTGCTCGTCGGCGAGAATTACATCGACGGCGATAGCTTTCGGCTGTGCTGGCGCGATCGCCTGGAGTCCTTTGGCGATGGTCTCGCGCAGATGCGACATGCCGTGAGAACGAGAGAGTGTTTGTTCATCGATTGCCAGGACGATTGACGTCGCGGGAATGGGCGTGGGCGGCTGGATGCGAAACATCCAGTCGTAGGCCTCGCCGTTCATGCGTGAGGCTAATGAAGTCCAGCCAGTGGCGGTGGCGAGCAGAAGCGAGAGTAGGAGGATCGAAAGGTAGCCGGCGGTGATGCGATTTGGTTGCTTCTGCGTCACCGGGCGAAGGCGCGCTCGATCTCGGCCGCATCCGTGGGCAGGGCTTTGCTTAGGACCTTGCTTCCGTCTTTGGTGACCAGGACGACGTCTTCGATGCGGATGCCGATCTTCTCTTCCGGAAGATAGAGGCCAGGCTCAATGGTGATGATCATGCCCTCGGCTAATGGAATCGCGGGGTCGTTGGTGGCCGGGGTGAATGCGGGACGTGCGACCACTGGCGTGCGCAGCATGGCGGGCGCGGGCAGCGCCTTGCGGTCGATCTTGCCGTTCGGTGTGAGCGGCATCGCGTCGAGCAGCACGATGTCGTCCGGGACCATATAGTCCGGCAGCGCCGCGGCAAGGCGTGCCGTGAGCTGGCCGATGAGCTCCGAGCTTGCGCTCTGCTGATGCGGCTCTCGTACGAATGCCGTCAATGCCGCGGCGGTCGCGCGCTCGCTGCGACGCGCGCCCAACGCGCGCTGCTGCCATGTCGACGCCCGAGGCACGAACTCGGCATCGAAGAGTGCGGGGGAGACCGTGGATGCGGTGATCGTGACGCCGAAGCGTGGATCGAGCGCGTGCAGCGCTTCCGGATCGATGCCGGCGTCGCCGGGCAGGGCCGCGACCAGATCGGAAAGCGTGGCCGGTCGGACGCCGCGCCCGCGAAGCGCGCTGGCGGCCGAGACGTCGCGACTCACCCGGGCGTTCCGGAGGCCGGTGATCCGGCATCCGGTGGTCGCATCGCGGACGAGCGCGTGCACATCGGCCACGGAGTCGAGCGCACTGCCATCGATCACGGTCAACGTCTCACGATTCGCTGCCACACCGAGTGAATCCGGTGAAGCCTTGCGCAGCACGACGTCGTAGCGGAACCGGGTCATCTCATTCTGCGCGAGCCCACGCTTCAGTTCCATGCTCAGGCCAGCGACGTCCGGCTCGCCCGCGGCCAGCGCGTCGAAGAATGCCGGGGCGATGACGAGTTCACTCTCGCGGGCGATGCGCTTGGCGGCATCGGCCGCCAGCACTTCGACGGACTGCGTCGGTGCCGCGTTCGCGATGACGATCGACGTGTTGAATGCGTCGAGCAGATCGAGATTGCGAACATCGCCCACGAAGAGTGCGCCGCCCGGTGCCAGTTTGCGCAGCGCGGACTGGATCACACCCTGCAGATAGGCCGCGTCCGGGAAGTACTGCACGACGGAGTTGATGATCACCGTGTCGTACGCCCCATCGTCGATGGCCGACAGATCGTGTGCCGCCGCCTGCACGAGCTGCACCTGTGGCAACGGGCGCACGACGAGTCCCTTGCGGATGTTCGCGAGTGCGGCCGCGGTGATGTCCACACCGGTGTACGCCTCGCATTCGGGCGCGAGACGGAACAGCAACAAGCCGGTGCCGCAGCCGATTTCGAGCACACGCTTCGGCTGCAGTTCACGAATGCGGCCCACGGTGTGCTCCACCCACTCACGCATCTCTGACGCAGGGAGCGGGAGTCCGGTGTAACTGGATGCCCACCCGGACACGTTGAACGACGCATCCTCGACGTGCGCGGCACCGTCGGTGTATGCCTGATCCCAGATCTCGCGCCAGTAGTCAGCGCGTTCGGCACCGGCGTTGCCTGCGGTCGTCGCGGTCGTGGTGACGTAACCCACGAGTCGCTTCTCACCGTTCGTATCTTCGCGTGCGACCACCACGGCCTGCTCGACATCGGCATGCGTGAGCAACGCATTCTCGATCTCGCCGAGCTCGATGCGATAGCCGCGCACCTTGAGCTGGTGATCGAGCCGGCCGGCGAACATGAGCGTGCCATTCGACTGCCAGCGTGCGAGATCGCCGGTACGGTAGAGGCGCGGCGCCTTCGACGCGTCGCCAGCGGGATTCGGAATGAATCGTTCCGCAGTGAGTTCGGGACGATCGTGATAGCCGCGCACGACGCCAGCGCCACCGATGCACAGTTCTCCCAGCGCCCCGGGTGGACTGAGACGATTCGATCGATCCAGCAGGAAGACCTGCGTATTCGCGATCGGACTGCCGATGCTGACTGGCGAGCCTGCGCGGATCTGCGCGGTCGTGGACCACACCGTGGTTTCCGTCGGCCCGTACATGTTGAGCAGTCGACCGCTCGTGAGCATGCCGAGAAACCGCTCCGCGAGTGCGTCGGGCAATGCCTCACCACCGAGCATCAGGCAGCGAAGGTTCGCGAACGCCGGCGTGTTGTCCTGGTCCAGCAGGAGGACCTGCGCGAGCGACGGCGTGCACTGCAGGTGTGTGACGCCGTGGCGCCTGAGCTGTTCCCCGAGCGGGAAATCGTCCGCTGCGGCCGCGGGTGCGTTGCTGAGCTGTCGCAGCGCATCGAGCTGTGTCAGGCTGCCGAGTACACTGTCTTCGTCGACACCAAAGTCGATGAGACATGCCACTTCATCGACGCCGATCTCCTTCAGCGTATCGATCATCGCACCACAACTCTCCGGCGTGCCGAAGAGCCCGTGCGTCTTGAAGTAGCGTTCGAACGCGGCATTCATCAGCGCCGTCTCTTCTTCCGGCGTGAGGTCGTCGAGCCCCGACTCATCCGGCTTGGGCGCTGAGACACCCGGCCGCGCAAACGCCGGAAACTCCCAGCGCGCCTTCTTCACCAGGTCCGTGGACGTACGCAGGTAACTCATGAACGGGTCACGCACGAGCCGCTTCACGTGCTCGACGTCCGTACCGACGAACGTGTGCAGCATGAGCGAGACGTGGCCTTCGCCCGCGATGCCCGCCTTCCTGCGGGCGGCTCGGTACGCGGCGATGCGCTCGCGCAGATCCTTGACACTCTGCCCGAGCATGTTCGTGAGCAGGTTGGCACCGATTTCACCGGCCATCTCGAACGTCTGCATGCTGCCAGCGGCCGACACCCAGAAGGGGGGATCGCTCTGGACCGGTCGCGGCAGAATCCTGACCTCGGTATCCTGGCCGGTTCCGTTCTTGACGGTGATCGACTCACCGCGCCACAGACGACGGATGGTCTCCATGCCGGCGAACATCAGCTGCCGGCGCTGTTCGTAATTTTCCGGCAGCAGCACGAAATCGTTGGCATGCCAACCGGACGCGAACGAGAGGCCGACGCGCCCGTTGGAGAGGTTGTCCACCATCGACCACTCTTCGGCCACACGAATCGGGTTGTGCAGCGGCAGCACGACGCTGCCGGCGCGCAGCTGCACATTCGACGTGATCGTCGCGACCGCGGCGCTCGTGACGGACGGATTCGGATAGAGGCCGCCGAACGCGTGGAAATGCCGCTCCGGCGTCCAGATGGCGGTGAAGCCATGCGTGTCGGCGAACCGTGCTCCGTCCAGCAGGAGGCGATACCGGCCGTGGCCCGTGGCCTCACCCGCATCGGCCGCAAAGTAGAAGAGACTGAAGTCCATCTTCTTCGTACCGCGGTGTGCGGTGCGACGCAGCAGCGACGCCTTGCTCGCCTCCTCCTGCAGCACGACCTTGAAGCCACGACCGAGTGTCCAGAACAGCTCCAGCACCGAGATGTCGAACGAGATGCTGGTCACGGCGAGCCAGACGCCTGGTGCGGTGCCGAGGCGCTCGTCCATGCCGACGAAGAAGTTCGCCACGTTGCCGTGCTCGATCATCACGCCTTTCGGCCGCCCGGTGGATCCGGAGGTGAAGATGAGATACGCCAGACTGCGGGAGGTTGCCGTGCAGCGGACGTTGTCGGCGCGCGTTCCGGTCTGCATCTCACCGGCATCGAGCACGAGCATCTCCGGATGAGGCGCCGGCAGCGTGTCGAGCAAGGATCGTTGCGTGAGAATCACGCGTGGCGCGCAGTCTTCGAGCATCATGGCGATGCGCGCGCCGGGATACCCCGGGTCGAGTGGCACGTATGCGCCGCCGGCCTTCAGCGTTGCAAGCAGCGCCACCAGCATGTCGATCGAACGTTCCATGTAGATGCCGACGAGGACGTCGGGACCGACACCGCGCGCCTGCAGCTCAGCGGCGACGAAATTTGCGCGTGCATTGAGCGCCGCATAGGTGATCTCGTCGTGCCGATGCGCGAGCGCGATCGCCTCCGGTCGCTCGCGAACCTGGGCCTCGAAGAACTGGTGTACGAGCGTGTCCGGCACGGGTGCCGATGTGTCGTTCCACCGATCGAGCTGCGCACGTTCAGACGCAGGGACACGTGGCAACGCGTCGAGTGTCAGTGTCGGCGACTCCGCGAACGCACGCAGGGCGGACTCGAGGCGATCGACCATTGCGCGTGCGATGCTGCCGTCGAGTTGCGTCGGATCGTAGCTGAGATTGAGGCGCAGGGCGGGACCATCGTACGCGAACAGCGTGACCGGAAAATTTGTCTGCTCGATCCACTCCCAGCGACGTGACGCCCAGGCGCCGTCCTGCGGCAGGCGCGCCGCGAAGTCGGCGTCGTTGAACACAATGATCGAGTCGAACAGCGGCGCACCGTTCGGCACGTCCGCCACCGCCTGCACATCACTGAGCGCCGTCTGCTCGAACGGTCGCATCGCGACCTGGCGCTCACGCACACTTCCGAGCCACTGCGCGACGTTCTGGGCTCCGTCGACCTGGACGCGCAGCGGGAGTGTGTTGATGAACATGCCGAGGCGCTCGTCGGCCTGCGCGACGCTGTTGCGACGTCCACCACGCACGATGCCGAAGACCACGTCGGTGTCGCCGCCGGAGAAATCCGAGACGACCAGACTCCACGCGGCCTGGACACAGGTGTTGATCGTGACCCCGGCGTCCCGGGCCATCGTGCGCAGCGCCGTGGTGGCGTCAGCGTCGATGGTGCGCGGCACGTCGGCCAGGATGCGATCCGCCACCGGCGCTGCCGCTTCGACCGCCGAGCGGTGCGTGATCACGTTGCGTGACTCGAAGCCCTTCAGCGCCGCCGCGAAAAACGCGCGCGCATCGTTCCGGCGTGCGTCGAGCTCGGGCTGGAGCCATTCGATGAACTCGCTGTACGGCGGGCGGCTCGCAATCGGCGCGACGGTGCCGTGAACACGGGCGTCATACGCGGCATACAGATCGCGCACGAGAATGGCAAACGACCCACCGTCCAGCAGGATATGCGGGAAGGTCCACACCCAGCGATGCTGCGACGGGCCGAACCGGAACAGAGCGACGCGCACCAGCGATGCACCGGCCAGATCGACGCCGCGCTGGCGATCGGCCTTGAGAAACTCGGCCACCTGACGAGTCTGCTCGACGGCGGACTGTGCCGTGAGGTCCACGTCGCGGAATTCCAGGTCGACGCTGGCCAGTATTTCCTGGCGCGGCTCCGGCACGTCCTCCCAGCGGAAGCGCGTGCGCAGGATGGGATGCGCAACGACGAGATCCGCCCAGGCGGCACGAAAGGCGGCCACGTCGATCGGCGCGTCCACGGTCGCCACGAGCTGCTGGACATCCACACCGCTGTGTGGCGCGTGCGCGTGGTGGAAGAGCATTCCCTGCTGGACGGGTGTCAGCAGATAGCCTGACTTCTCGGATGACAGCAGACTCACGACGGCCTCGTCAAATGCGCGGGGGGAAAGGGGGCAGAGCAATGCTACCACGGTCCGTCGGAGCGAACGCGCGCCTGAGGCAAACTCGTCCGGACCGACCAGGTATGGTCGAGGGATGTCGGGGCTGCTGTGCCGTCGAACGCTTCAGAAATGACGCATGAAGCGGCCGAGCGCATCATTTCCGCTGACAATCGTGACGTACGGAGACCGATCGCCACTCCAGGCGTCGACAGCAAACCCGGCCGTTTTTTTCATCGTCGATGGCGCGTCTCTTGCTCCGTTGTTGTCACCGCAGGGCAATTCACGATACATCATTGGCGTGCACAGCTGACGCGACGAAGTGCGGCGCGTGTGGCCATCGATCTCAACAGGACACAGGAGAAATTCAATGCGCCGAATCACAACTGCCGCCATCGCGATCATGCTCACCGCCGCTACGGCTTGCAGCAACACCGCGAAGGGTGTCGAGAAGGATGCCGAGAACGCCGGTGACAAGGCTGCTGCCGCGACGGAAAAGGCAGCGGACGCCACCGCCAGCACGGCTGGTAATGCTGGTGCCTCCATGGGCGCCGCAATGGAGACGGCCGATGTGAAGACCGCGTTGCTCGCCGACACTCGCATCAGCGCCACCGACATCAATGTCGACACGAACAAGGACAACAAGAGCGTCACGCTGAACGGCACTGTGCCGACGGCGGAGCAGAAGAAGTTGGCGGAAGATGTGGCCAAGGCAAAGGCGCCGGACTACAACGTCATCAACAACCTGACCGTCAAGCCGGCGAAGTAGCTTTTTGCGCTGAACTTCGGGGCTTCGCACAGAGCCACAGGTCCATACAGAGACCTACAGCATTCTGTCGAGACACTTTTCACGCGGGGCTCGCGGGGAACGCGGGGAAAAGCAGAAGCTGTTGGAACTGCGCTCACGAGGCGCAGTTCCAACAGCTTTTTGTTGTTGTCCTT
>JACMLX010000063.1 GCA_014379355.1 Gemmatimonadaceae bacterium | reverse complement strand
TCCTGGCGTCGCTGCGTGGCGGCCTCCCACGCGCCGAGTGCGGCGGCATGCTGTTCCGGGCTGAAGCCGTGCGAGACGCGTGCAAGACGCGCCGTGTGCACTGCTTCCCTGGCGGCCGCCAGCGCCAGCGTCGCGGCAGCGAGTCGCTCGATACGGGCGGGCAATTCATCTGCCACTCCTTTCGCCACGGCGTGCCGCACCTCGAGCGCGCTGAGCGACACCACCGACTCCCGCACGCTTGCATGCTGCGCCGCGTCGTAGACGCCGGCGAGCCCGGTCACGATCCGCGCCCGCTCGTCGCGCTGGGCCGTGAGCAACGCCAGCTCGCGCTCTTTCTCGACCTGCTCACGCAGCGCCTGCTCGATCTTCAGTTCGCGGCGTTCGAGCGCGCGCACGGCCATCTCGGTCTCGACACGCGTCGCGTCGAGCGCCTTGAGGTCCTCCGGCTCGACATGGAGCTGCTCGCCGCGCTGCCTGAAATACAGTCCTTCCACGCGCACCGCCTCGAGCTTGTCACCGAGCTCCTCCAGCAACGCCTCGAAGCTCGGACCGAGCGGGCGCAGGCAGGTCGGACAGGGCGCATCGGGGCCGAGCTCCCGGATGCGATCGTGCTGCGTCTTGATGTCGGCGTAGTCGTCGCGCTTCTGGCTACGCAGCGTTTCCGCCTCCTGGCGATCGCGCACCCAGTCCGTGCGACGTGCGTTCGCCGCGTCCAGCGCGACCATCGCGACGGCACGCGCCTCGACCAGTGACGCCTGGACCTCCGCGCGCAGGGTGGGCGCCGGCGCGAGCTGCGCGAGGCGTGCAGCGGCGGCATCGACACTGGCGGTGAGGCGTGTGATTTCTTCCGTCAGCGCGGCGCGACGGGCGGCCTGCCGCGAGTGTTCCTCGAGTGACTGCAGTTCGGCGCGCAAGGCGGCCAGCGGCGCAAGCTCCGCGAGAACGGTAGCGAGACCGGCCGTGACCTGCTCCGACTCGTGCACGTCGACCTGCGCCCGATCCACGTCGCGCTCGGCCGACTCGACATGTGTCTCGGCACGAATCACGACGGTCTGCAATTCCACGTCGCGCGCGCGTGCACGTTCCGCCTCACGCCATCGCGGCTCCGTCTGCACGACGAGCTGCTCCATCTCCGCGAGCGCGCGCGTCGCCTTGCCCAGCACGCCTTCGACCGTCTTCACCCTCGCGGTCGCGGCCAGCACTTCCGCCGCGAGCAGGTCCGCGTCCGCCATGGATTGCGCGAGCGCACGCAGTGCCGCAATGACTTCCGCGCGCTTCTGGCGCGCCAGTTCCTGCGCCCTCTGCAGGCGATCGTAGCCGAGCACGCGCGACAGAAAACGCCCGCGATCGGCGGCGCCCATCGCACCCATCGCCGCGAGATCCTTCTGGCCGGTGAAGTAGGTCGTGAAGAATTCGCGACTCGTCATGCCGAGCCGCTGTTCGAGCAGCTGACCCACGGCACCGATGCTGTTGGCGGTCGGCGTGGTGGACCCGTCGACGAACAGTTCGGCGGACGTGAGGCCACGCACGACGCGATACCGATGCGGGCCGAGCTCGAAGTCGAGTTCAGCGCGCACGGAGGAGCGCGGTGCCGCACCGTGGAACCTGATCGACTCGCGCGTCCCGCGCGCCACCGGATTGCCGTACAGCGCCCACGCGATGCCTTCCAGGATCGTCGACTTGCCGGCGCCGTTCGGCCCGATGATGCCCGTGAGTCCGTTCTCGAACTCGATCAGCGTGTCGACGTGCTGGCGAAAGTTCTGCAGGCGGAGCGCGCGCAGCTTCATGGCGCGTCGGACTCGGCGAGCATCACGCCGACGTCGTCACCGGGATCCGTTCCGAGCGCGCGTGGTTCGCTGACGCGCTGCAGGTAGTCGAGGCCCAGCGTTACGAACGCAGCCCGGTCGACGTCTGCGGTGAGCGGGCGCGTCTCGAGCTTTTCACGCACGAGCATGGGCAGCGACGGTCGTGCGCCGCCGGCGCCGGAGCCGGTGCGCGTGCGGACCAGTTCCGGCTTGCGCGTGTCGAGCTGAAAATGCAGCGCACGTCGCTTGTACTCGCGAATGAGCTTGTGATCGAGGTCACGCGCGACATGCCGCGGAATTTCGCGCACCACCAGCCGCACGACGGCGTCGTCGAGGCCACCGGGCACCTGCGTGATGCGATCGGCGATGAGCGCATCGACGTCTGCCGGCGCCAGCGCGCGCGCATCGACGGGCTCGAGATCGATGAACCGCCGCCCGGTGGCGACGTGCACGAACCTGTGTTCGCCGGTCGCCAGGTCATGCAGGGCGAAGCCCTTGCCGGGGACGCCGTGCTGGCGTTGTTCGGCGAGTTCGCCCCACGCGTTGCTGCTGACGTAGTCCAGCGACCCGGCGTACCACGCATGGTGCGCGACCTGCCGGTGCACATGATAGTGTCCAAGTGCGACGTAATCCCACGGTGCCTGCTGCAGCTCCTCGACGGTGACCTCGCTCGGGCTGCGGTCCACCATGACGGCGCGGTCGGGCAGCACGCCCTGCACCTCGCCGTGCAGCAGGAGCACGTTCCAGCGCGACGCGGCGTCCGTCGTCAGCGCCGGCAGCGGCTGGCCGAGCCGGTCGGGCACCGCGAACAACGCAAGGTCGAGCGCCGGAAAGCGGAGGCGGTCGGGCTCATGCTCGACGACCTGGATGCCGATGGTGCGGAACAGCGCGAGGATGCAGCCGGTTTCGGCGGCACGCGGCAGGTCGTGATTGCCGGCGATCATGACGACGGGTGTATCGGGGAGCTCCGCGCGCAGGCGCGTCATCTCCCGCAGCGCATACAGGATCATCGGGTTCGACGGACGCACCTGATGAAACACGTCGCCCGCGATGAGGATCAGGTCGGGTCGCTCGGCGATGACCGCGTCGATCGCCTGACGGACGGCACGCGCGACATCCGCTTCGCGCTGGTTGTTTCCTGCCGAGCTCAGCCGCTGATACTGACGGAAACCCAGGTGCAGGTCGGCGAGGTGAGCGATACGCATGGGCGAAAGATACCGGACCACGCGAGGGACGAACGCGAGCGGCTGGCGAGACGTCAGCCAGCGGTCAGCACGCGGTCAACCACGCGGGAATTTCGTGATCACCGTGCACCGAGAAACGTCGTGATGCGATCCAGTTCCTCATCGAGTCGCGCGTGGAAGGTCGCATCGCCGGGTGCCTCGCCATCCACATAGCCGATCTGCGTCACGAGCGCGCCGTCCTTCATCGACAGATTGCCCCACCCGATCACCCGATCACGCCAGAGCAGGGGCAGCGCGTAGTAGCCGCGCACACGCTTCGGCGCCGGCGTGTACGCCTCGAACCGATACGACCAGCTCCAGAATTTTTCGAACCGGTAGCGATCCCACACGATGGGATCGAACGGCGCGAGCAAGCGGACTTCGTCACGCAGGGCATGCCGCGGCGCGCGCGGGTTTTCGTCGGCGGGCCAGTACCAGCGCAATCCGTCGATGGATGTCGACGCGAATCGCTGCTTGGCGCGTGCGATGGCCGCCTTGCGCGCATCCGTCCACTGCGGCGCCGCGAATCGCAGCATGGTGATCAGCATCGTGAACGAACGCTCCGGCAGCGGCGCGTACTTGCGCACGATGATGTCGACGAGTGTGTCCATCGCCGCCGCGACATCCGTCTGTGCCGCGCCGATTTCCCGTGCCGCATACAGGCGGATGCCGCCTTCCCGTCGAGCGATGCGCAACATGCCGCGATAGTGCATGCCGTCCAGCAGCTGCGTGCTGGCGTTGCTGCTGCCGCCGAACCAGTTCGTGATCCTGCCATGCGCGAACTCGGCGTCGACTTCCCGCGGGTGAACGACGCCGCGCGCGCGCACGAACTCGAGGATCGCGTGCGCCTTCGCCAGCTGCACCTTCTTCCACTGCATGCGCGCCTCACGCGGATGCAGCAGCGCGTGCGTCGCCCTCGGAAGGAAGCCGTAGTTGACGAAGAAATCCTCCTCGATGTCGAGTCGCGCATAGCGACGTTCGAGATCGCCGGCGCGGTAGTCCTTCACACGATGTCGGAGCGTCAGATCCTGCGCGCGCGCCGGGGCGCGAATCGGATCGGCCTGCACGAACCCGAGCTTCGTGATGGCGCGCGCGAGCGTCGTCGGTGTGAAGAGCGTGCGCGCGACGGCGTAGCGTCGAAGGTGGGCGAGCGTGGGCGGGGGTGCCATTGAGTGGCGAACGGTCGTGCGCGGCGGTGCCCGCGTCAATGGCCAGCCTGACCGGCGCACTGGCGGCGGCACGACATCGACGTGTTGATGCAGTCACGCGCAGACCATGGGTAATTTGCGCTGCTGCAGCCGATGCCCGACCTGTCTCGAGCCTACTCTTCATGCGTGTACGTGCACTCTCGCGATTACTGCTCCTGCTGGCGGCCATCGTCGCCGTGCGACTCCCTGCTCAGGTCCCCGCCGTCACGATTTCCGGTCGGGTGGTGGATGGCGAATCGAGGACCGGCCTGCCCTTTCTCACGCTCCAGCTGCGCGCGGTGAAGGACAGCGCGTTCGTGAGTGGTCGATTGAGCACCGAGTCAGGTGCTTTCACGTTCACGGGGATCAAGCCCGGGACGTATGTCCTGACGACGCGCGCCATCGGCTACCAGCCCATCCGGCAGCGCGTGCTGGTGGGCGAGCTGAGCGCGTTCCTCGATCTGGGTCTCGTGACCATGCGCCGCGAGACGCAGACGCTGAACGGCGTGGTGGTGAAGGCGGATGCGGACGGCGTGGCGGCGGCACTCGATCGACGAACGTTCACCGTGGCCGACAACGTCAGTCAGGCAGGCGGCTCGGTCTTGCAGGCGATGTCCACCGTGCCTGGCGTGACCGTGGCGCAGGACGGCACGCTGCAGGTGCGCGGCAGCGATCGCGTCGCGGTGCTGATCGACGGGAAGCAGACCGCCCTCACCGGCTTCGGCTCGCAGACCGGGCTCGCCAACCTGCCGGCGTCAGCGGTCGAACGCATCGAGATCATCACCAATCCATCCGCTCGTTTCGACGCCAACGCGAGCGCGGGCATCATCAACCTGGTTCTCAAGAAGCAGGAGCAGCGGGGCTTCAACGGTACGGTGGGTTTCACCGGTGGTGCGGGCGCACTCTGGGTGAAGAGGGAGAACCTGCCGACCATCCGTCCGCAGTTCCGCGGCACCCCGAAGCTCAATCCGTCGATCGCCGTCAACTACCGCACCGGTGCGACCAACGGGTTCCTGCAGGCCGACTGGTTGCATGCACCGACGCTGAACAAGAACGAGTTCTCGACGCGCACGTACGACGACGGCACCGTGATCCTGCAGCAGGTGAAGCGCAATCGACGCACCGACTACGGCACGCTGAAGGCGGGAGTGGATCACGAGGTCGGCAATCGCAACACGCTGAACGTCTCGGGACTGTTCAATCGCGAGAAGATCATCGACAATGGCGACAATCCCTATTTCCAGGGCTCACTGCAGAACCGATACCGGTTGTGGCAGTTTCTGGAGGACGAGGTGAAGTACACGGCATTCGGCACGGCCGTGCTCACACACAACTTTCCGCAGCCGGGTCACACGCTGGCGTTCACCACGAACTACTCGTTCCACCGTGAAGACGAGCAGTACTTCTTCACCAACACCCGTCCCTCGACCGTGGGCACGGACGCCTTCAAGCTGCTCTCCGACGAGCACGTGGTGGACCTGAACGCCGACTACATCCGGCCTCTGCGTCAAGGCCGCGTGGAAGCGGGCTTCAAGGGACGCTACCGATCGATCCCGGTGAACATGCAATTCTTTCCCGGGCTGGACTCGCCCCTGGATACCGGCGCTGGCGGCTGGGCCAAATATCGAGAAACCATTCCCGCCGTCTACGGCAACTACGTCTTCGAGAATCAACGTCTCGAACTCGAAGGTGGCATGCGCCTCGAAGGCATCCGGCTGAACTACGACGTGAACCCGGACCACAACACGTACAAGAGCGACGGCTACAGCTATCTGCAGCTCTTTCCGAACATGCGTGCGGCGTGGAAGTTCGGTGACGCACAGAAGTTGTCGCTGTTCGTGAACCGGCGCGTGGACCGGCCAAACGAAGTGGACATCCGCATCTTCCCCAAGTACGACGAGCCCGAGCTGATCAAGGTCGGCAATCCGTCGCTGCAGCCACAATTCGCCACCTCGGCGGAGCTCGGGTACAAGGCCGGCTGGACGAGCGGCAGCGTCTACGCGGCGGCATTCCACCGCATCATCACCGGCACGATCACGCGCATCACGACGCAGGTGCCGGGCAGCGTCCTGCTGTACAACGTCTTCCAGAACGGCGGCCGGAGCGCCAGCACGGGCACGGAGCTCACCTGGCAGCAGACGCTCACGCCCCGGCTGTCGCTGGCCGCGAACGGCAGTTTGTTCCAGCGCACCGCCGACGCGTTCTCAGGTGTCAACCAGTATCCGACACCGACCCCGTACGCGATGCCGCGTCAGTCGCTCACGTCGGGCACGTTGAAGGTGAACAGCCTCGTTCGACTACCGCACGGCTGGCAGACGCAGATTTCCGCCATCTACCTCGCTCCCGATCTCCTGCCGCAAGGACGCATCGGCAGCCGCTTCTCGCTCGATCTCGGCGCGAAGGTGTCGGTCCAGCGTGGCAAGGGCGAGATCGTGATCAACGCGACCGATGTGCTGAACACGAATCAGGCGACGCGCACGACGCGCGGAACGGACTTCCAGCTCGTCAGCACCGACTATCTCGAGACACAAGTCATTCGCGTCGGCTACACTTGGAAGTTCTGACGGCGCGTCATCCCGCCACGCGCGCTCAGTGCGCCGGCACGATCCTGTGCCCGATCGGTGCCACGATGGCGCCGAGCCCGAGGCCGATGACGGCGTAGATCGCAGCAGTCACGAGCCACGTCACGGCACCGGTCAGCGCGGGCACCACCGCGCCGGCCATCGCGCCGATGTGCTGCACGAATTCCTCCGGCCCGTGCACACCCAGCTCGTGCAGGCCATGCGTGATGATGCCGCCGCCGACCCACAGCATCGCCAACATGCCCACGGTGCCAAGGAGTGCCAGCAGCTTCGGCATGCCCGACACGATGCCTCGCCCGAATCCGCGTGCCACTCCGCTGCCCGTCTGAGCGAGGTACGCACCGAAGTCATCGGCCTTCACGATCAGGGACACGGCGCCGTACACGAGGACGGTCATGCCGACACCCACCAGCGCCAATACAATCACCTGCGTGATGAATGGCGCCGTGGCGACCGTGGCCAGCGTGATCGCCATGATCTCCGCCGACAGGATGAAATCGGTGCGCACGGCGCCAGCGATCTTCTGCTCTTCGGATACCGCCGCAGGTGCAGCGCCACCGTGGCCTTCGGCAGGCGACTCCTTCGCGCCACGCACCACGTCCATCACCTTCTCGAATCCTTCGAAGGCGAGGTACAGCCCACCGATCATGAGCAGCGGCGTCAGCAGCCACGGTGCCAGGTTGTTCAACGCGAGGCAGACCGGCAGCAGGATCACCAATTTGTTGCGCAGTGATCCTTTGGCGATCTTCGCGATGATCGGCAGCTCACGATCGGCTGCGTACCCGATCACGTAGCGCGGCGTCACGGCAGCGTCGTCGATGACGATGCCCGATGCCTTTCCGATGGCCTTGCTGCCCTGTGCCGCCGCGTCGTCCACCGAGGAGGCGACGAGCTTGGCGAGTGCCGTCAGGTCGTCGACCAGCGCGAGCAGGCCGGCGCTCATGAGGGTGAGTGCGTGGAACGTGTCATCCGTGCACGGTCCGTGACCGCACTACCGGCGAACACGGAGATCGTTCATCTCGCCGACCCGCTGTTCCACGCGCATCACGAATCGCATCGGCGGCATCGACGTCTGCCCCTCCGTCACGGCGCGCATGGTCAGGATCATCCGCGATCGGGTGATCCACCCGCGACGGCGGTCGAGCAGGATCCAGCCGACGACGCTCGCGCCCGCATCCACGGCGGCGTCGCGCATCACGCCCTTCACCGACACCCACGCAAAGTCGCCGTAGCGCGTGAGCGAGTCGAGCGTGAACTCGGCGTCGATGCCGTCACCCGGCGCGCCGGCGAGCACCATGTGGCGCGTCCACTTCTCGTGCTCGCGCACGGGCAACGCCGGCAAGGCGGCCGGCACTCGATCCACGAGAGCGGCGAGCGTGGCGATGGTGGCCGCCGACTGCCCCGACGCATCGTCGAGCACCATCAGTTCGCCGTCCGGCGACACCTTCATGCGCAGGGTACGCCCCTGCAGTGCCAAGCCGCTCGCGATGCGCGACTGGCGGCAAGGAGGAAAGCCGGAAGGCGCGCGCACCGTGACACTCTCGACCTGCGACGTGACCACGGCACCCGCCGAGTCCACCGCATCGACCTTGGAGCGCAAGACGACCATCGTGCGTGTGTTGACGCGCACCGTCGAGTCGCCGCCGGGCATCGTGATCGTGCCCTGTTCGTCGACGTCGTGTTCGACGCGCTGACGGATCATGTCGCCCGGAAACGGGCGCAGCACCAGCGACACACGCCCGTCGCCGCCGCCGCGCGGGCGCTGCGCGGTGAGCGACGCACATGTCATCACCAACCCTGCCGCGACGCGAAACGCGTCAGAAGCCGTACGGATCATCACCAACAGGCAGCGCGAGCGGCTGGACGAGAGGTTGTGGCGCGGCGAGCCCGCGGGGCGCAACGTGGCGACGGAACTGCGCCGCAAAATACCCCCGGGCATCATGCGGCTGTTCCCGCTCCGTGGCGCGGACGGCGCGAATCACGTCGGCCTCGTCCGCGAGCGCGATCACGGTCTTCAACCAGTCCACGGTCAGGCTGCCGTCGAATCGCCGCAGCCGACGCAGCATGGCCGCGTCGAACTCCTCGACGGCCACGGCCGGAAACCGCTCGACACCGAGCCGGCCGGTGAGGACACTGGGTCGCGGGAATCGTACGAATACCGGCTGCGTGAAATGCGGGTGACGCACCATCAACTGACCCTTATCGAGAGTGGACAACTTCGTCCGGACGGCAGGACTCAGCACGGCATACCCCGGTGTCGCCAATTCGTCGCCATCCATGCGCCCGTAGAGCGCGGTGCCGGCGTTGCCCACCACGCGCTTGTGCACCTGGCTCCGGAACTGCTGCGCCGAGAAGAGCACCATGCCCAGGTATCGTCCACGCTCCGCGATATCGAGCAGCATGCGGCGGACGTAGGTCTCGGGACCATCGCTCGGCGCGTATTTGTTCAGCTCATCGACGAAGACGACGATGTGATTGACGCCCAGGTCGCGGCGTTCGAGATGTTCGCGCAGCTTGCTCACCACGCGCGCGAAGATCAGCCCCTGCGCATCCTCCTCGAGGTTCGCGACGTCGAGCACGTGCACGGAACGATCCTCGAAGCTTCCGAACGGGAGGTCACTAACGTCGGCGCCATCGGTAACCAGGCCCGCGCAGCGCGTCGCGAGATTCACGAGCCGGTTGCGCACCTTGCGAATCGTCGCGACGTGATGCGTCCGCCAGGTCTGTGCATCCTTCTTCTCGAGTTCATCGAGCAGCGTGCGAAACCAGTGATCGAGGTCGGCGAAGGTCTGCACCGTCATCTCGCCGCCGAGCATCGGATCCCTGAACTTCTGTCCGACGACGCGATCCGTGATGAAGTCGATCAAGGCATCGGCCTTGGCGTCGATGTCCTCGCGATCGAGCAGTGTCACGGCGTACTGCAGCACTTCCTTGAGGCCCCACGTGAGGGGCTGCACGTTGTGCTGCAGCGCCTCGTTGCTGCGGATCGTCGCAAGGCCACGCAGTGCGGCATCGTACGGTGCGTAGTACTGCACGTTCCGGAACGGTTCCGCGGGCACGCCGAGCTTCTCGTACATCGCGACATCCTCGGCCGCGAGCGTGGCTGGCTGGTCGAGGTACAGCAGGTCCGGACCCTTCACATTGAAGCAGACCGCCGCCACCGATCCCTTGTCGGCCGGAAAGTGCGCGAAGATCGATTGCAGCAACCACTCGACGGCACTGGTCTTGGTCGCCAGGCCGCTGACGCCCGTGATGTTGAGATGCGCCGCTTCGGGGCCGAGCAGAAAGTCGGCGTCGAGATACACCGGACTTTCCGTCCCGCCGCTTCGATAGAGTCCGACGGGAATGGCGGTACGACCGATGTACGTGTCCATGCGCAGCGCAAGCGCGATGTCATGATCGTCGGCGAGCCAGACGGTGCCCATCGGCACCGGTTGCAGCGGCTCGTCCGGGATGTGCCGGAGCACACTCGCCGTGTACAAGCGGATCTCGGTGCGTTGCGTCGCGACCAGCCCGCCGTCCGGCTGTCCGTCACGTCCGACCACGTCATCGAGTGGCGAGAGCATGTCGGTCCAGCTCTGGCCTTCCATCACGACGCCGAAGATCTGCGGGATGTGGCCGTTCACGGCGACGCTCCCATCCACGCGCACGATCGTCCCGATGCCGATGTTGGCATCGAGTGCGGTCCAGAAGTGGAATTCGTGCGGCGTATTCGGCCGACGCTCGGTGGCCACGACGCGCCCGAGCGGGCGGCGGACCTCGGCGTCCGGTGTATCGATCATTGCGGGGTGCGGCGCTGGAGAAACGGAGGCAACGTCAGGCGACTGCGCGGAGGTACACTTCGCAGTCGCGAATAGCGTAGGGCATCACGTCCCAGCGTGCATCCGGCCTGGCGAGCGGCGCTCGTTCGGCGAGCAGCCACGCGCTGGTGCGATCGGCGTGCCGCTCGGCCACGTCCGCATCTCCGGACCGTGTGCCACACTCGACACGAATCAGTCCGAAGAACGGATCACGACCGACCGCGCTCCGCAGCCGCAGGTACCAGGTGAAGAAACGCGGTCGGCCCGTCGCATCGAGCGCAGCAAGCACCGAGGTGCGCTGCCCGGCACCCAGTGCCGTCACCGTCGCCAGCGCATCGTCGGGGAGATACAGCGTCGCGTGGCTCTTGACGACACCGATGACACCCGTACTTCGCAGCATTGCGTGACTGGTGCGCACGGAGCCATCCACGTACAGCGGTCGATCCGCGTGCGCATCGCACCACGACTCGCCGACGGCACGTTCCATGTCGTTGCGCACACGCGAGAGCGCGTCGTACGCCTGCCGCAGCAATGCCGAGGGGTGTCGCGATGGCACGGGCAGTCCGTCGTCGGTGTCACGCACGACATGTCCGCGTGCATCGAGCACGTGGACGAGCTGCGCCCAGGTCTCGTCGCCAATCAGGGCCCGCGATGCATAGACCGCGTGTTCGATCTGCGGCGCGCGCCACGTCGTGAGACGACCGGCGGCATCACGTGCGCGAATTGCTGCCGCGGCCGTGCCATGCAGGAGGGGCACGCCATCGACATACGCGATGGTCGTGCTGCGCTGGATGCCGTCGAGAAAGCCTTCGAACGACGCGTGTGGCGGCTGGCTGACATCGATGACGCGCAGCGCATCACCGAGCACCTGCACGGAGACGTGCTCGATGAGGGCGGCCCCATCCTGCGCGAGCGCTTCCGTTCGATCCGGACCTGCGCTGCGCACCCGATCACCCAGCGCCGAACGCAAGCCGCTGCGCGCCGCATCGACCGCGCGACCTGCCGTCACGCTCACTCCACGCCGATGTCCCACGCCTGCTCGAGATCCTTCTTCGAGTAGGCGCGGAAGGCGGTCAGCGTCTGCGTGCGAACGATGCCAGGCACCTTCGTGAACTCCTCCGTCACCACGTTCGCGATGTCGTCCAGCTGCGGCACGCGCACGATGGCCACCAGATCCCACGCGCCGCTCACCGAGTACACCTCGGCCACCCCGGTGATCTCCGCCAGCGCGATGGCCGTGGCGGGAATGGTCATCGGATTGGCCTGGATCAGCACGATCGTCGTGATCATCGTGAATGGTCTGTGAGTGTCTGTGAGGAGTTCAGACCGGCACGGCGATCATCGCACGATAGGCGCTGATGATGCGACGCATCGCTTCGAGCACGTCCGCTTCCGCCGCCGCGTAGCTGAGACGCACCCAGCCCGGCGTGCCGAACGCGGTGCCCGGCACGATGGCCACGCCGTGTTCCTCGAGCATGGTGGCGGCGAAGACGGTTCCGGCATCATCACCGCCATTCGATATCGCGCTGACGTCGAGGAAGAAGTAGAACGCGCCGGTGGGATGGATGTACGGCGGCGCGCCATCGTCGCTCAGCAGGGCGATCACGGCATCACGACGCGCGCGGAACGCGCGAACCATCGCGGTGATGCTTTCCTCTGCCGCGTCGCGCTCGGTCAGTGCCGCCAGCGCCGCATACTGACTCGGTGTCGACGCGTTCGACGTCGTGTGGCTCTGCAGATCCGTCATCGCCTTGGCGACGGCGCGCGGTGCGATCGCCCAGCCGATGCGCCACCCGGTCATGGCGTACGACTTCGCGACGCCATCGATGACGATCAGGTTGGAGCGATCGCGCGTCAGCTCGAGCGACGTCGCCGCCGATGTCTCGAATGCGATGCGATGGTAGATCTCGTCGCTCAGGATCCACCAGCCCTTCGCCGTGCAGTATGCGATGATGTCGCGCAGTGCGTCGCGATCATACGTGGCGCCGGTGGGATTGCTCGGTGAGTTGAGCATGATGCCTTTCGTGCGCGGCGTCGCCGCAGCGTCGAGGTCGGAGATCGTGACGAGGAAACTCCTGGCCGGATCACCCATCACCGCCACCGGCGTCGCCTTGGACAGCGCCACGATCTCGACGTAGCTCGTCCATGCCGGCGTCGGGATCAGCACTTCATCTCCCTCGCCGAACAGGCAGAAGCAGGCATTGAACAGCGTCTGCTTGCTGCCGCCGCTGACCACCACGTCGGCGGCCACCGGTGCCTCGGCAACGGCGCCGGTCCAGCGCGCCGCGGCCATGGACGCGATGGCTTCGCGGAGCGGCAGAATGCCTTCCGTCGCCGTGTATTTGGTCTGTCCGGACGCGACCGCGCGGGCCGCAGCAGCTTTGATGAAATCCGGGGTGTCGAAGTCCGGCTCGCCGACGCCGAGGTCGATGATCTGTCGGCCCTGCGCCTTGAGCGCCTTGGCCCTGGTGGAAACGGCGATGGTCGCCGAGGGCCGGAGTTGGGCGATGTTCGGTGAGGGAGCGAACTCGGCTGGCATGCGGGTCGGGTTGGGCGGCGGACGTTTTCTGGGTACCTTGCTGGGCTTCCGTATGCTAATCCGCCGCTGTCCGGCGGCAACGAGCATCGGGCGATCACCGGGTCGCTCTCGGGTCATCGATCTCGATCGGATCCGGATCGCCGACGTCACGATCGGAAGTCCGTTTTTTGACATCCCAGCTCCGTTCCGCGCGCCGTCTGTCGGCCCGCCGGCATTTTTTCGATTCTCGCAACACTCCGAGGCCATCGTGCCCAAGGCCGATATCGCCACCCCGCCCGCTCAAAAGGTCACGCGCAACCAGCAGGTTGTCCTGACCGCACCGCCCACCGTGGCGGCCATGGTTTCCCTCGTCCAGCCCGCGCTGGACCGCCTCTCCGCCGGCGAGACCGGAGTGCACCTGCTCGTTCTGGTGCCCGATGCCGATACGGCGCTGGCTGTCGCGCAAGCCGTACTTCCCGCCGGCGATGCCGCCCCGGTGCTGGTGCCCGTGACCTCCGCCGCGCGTGGCGCGCGCCTGATGGCCAATCCGCCCTCCGCACTCATTGGTGCGCCGTCGGATCTGGCCGCGTTGCTGCCAAGCGGACTGCTCAAGCTGGATCAGGTGAGCCAGCTCTATGTGCTGCAGGCTGATCTCACGCTGGCGCTGTCCGACGAACCGTCGATCACGACGCTGATGACTGAACTGCCGAAGGACATCGCGCGCACGGTCACCATGGCCGCCGAGACGGAGGCGGTGACTTCGTTCGCCAAGGCGTACATGAAGCGCCCGCGTCGCGTGGGTGATGATGTGGTGGCGGATGGCAGCGCACCGCTCAGCCTCCAGTATGTGCTGGTGAGCGATGCGACCCGCACCGCCACGCTGCGTCGCGTGCTGGATGTAGTGAATGCGCCGTCTGCGATCATCGTTGCGCCGGAAACGGAGCAGGTGGCCGAAGCGCATGCGGCACTCCGCGCACTCGGTTACGACACGTCGAACGGTGATGTGAAGGCCGTCGGTGGGACGGTCGAGGCGCACAGCGTGCTGCGCGTACTGTACGACGTGCCACCGACGCGCGCCGCTCTCGATGCCGCACTGGGCGGACATCCGGTGCAGGTCATCGCGCTGGTGACGCCGCGCCAGGTCGCACACCTGCGCTCGCTGCTGACGGGTGGATCGCTGACGTACTTCGTGCTGCCTGACACGATGGCATCGGCCATCGGTCGCGATGGAGCACGCATGGGCGAGCTGCGGAAGATCCTCGCCGAAGGTGTCAGTGCCCGCGAACTGGCGGCGCTCGAGGTGCTGCTGGACGACAACGATGCGCTCGAAATTGCCGCCGCTGCGCTGCGCCTGCTCGAGCGTGAGCGCGAGACGGCGAAAGCGTTGCGCATCGGCGTGACGACGGCACAGCCGAAGGAAGTGAAGCGTGCGCTGGCCGTCACGGCGGCGCAGGATGCGGGCGTCGTTCCGATCGAATCGCTCGCGCCGACTGCGGCGCCGGCTGCACCCGCGCCGCGGGCGCCTGATGGTCCGCCGCCCGAGTTCCAGGTCCTGTGGTTCAACATCGGCAGCGATGATGGCGCGACGGCATCGTCGTTCGTCGGCGCGATCACGGGTGAGAGCGGTCTCGATCGCAGCGTCGTCGGCAGCATCGACCTGCGTGACAGCCATACGCTCGTGGAAGTGTCCGGCGCACATGCCGAACAGATCGTGGCGGCGATGAATGCCAGCACGATGCGCAACCGTCAGGTGATTGCGCGCATCGATCGCGCCGGTCCGATGAGTGGATCGAAGGCGGCGGCGTCACGTGGCGGAGCGCCACGTCGGAGTGGCAACGATCGCTCCAGTGGCGGCTTCTCGCGTGATCGTGGCGAGCGCCCGGCACGTCCGAGCTTTCGTCGTGAGGAAGGGGCACCGCCGCGTGAACGCACAGGCTATCCACGTCGCGACGAGGGTGACCGTCCGGCACGCCCGTCGTTCTCACGCGAGGACCGTCCATCGCGTCCGCCGTTTGCACGGGATGATCGTGCCGCGCGTCCGCCGCGTGAGGGCGGTTTCTCGCGTGATGATCGCCCGGCCCGTCCGCCGCGTGAAGGCGGATTCTCGCGTGAGGATCGTCCGGCGCGTCCGTCGAGCAGTGGCTTCAGCCGCCCGCCGCGCGAAGGGGGATTCAGTCGTGACGATCGTCCGGCACGTCCGCCGCGTGACGGCGGCTTCTCGCGTGATGATCGCACGTCGTCGCGCCCGCCGCGCACTGGTGGCTTCAGCCGTGATGATCGGCCGGCCCGTCCGTCGGGCGGTGGATTCACGCGTCCGCCGCGTGAGGGTGGTGCACCGACCGGTCGTGGCTTCACGCGCGACCAGAGCGAGCGACCGTCCGGTCCGCGCACGGAAGGCAATGATTTCGCGGAACGCGCGGAGCGGCTGCGCAATTCCCGGCGTGGTCCGCGCACGGAGGAGTGATGCGCCGTGAGTGATGGCTTCGTGACGTCCTCCGGCGGGTGGATCGAGGTGATCGCCGGAGTGATGTTCAGCGGCAAGAGTGAGGAACTGATGCGACGTGTTCGGCGGGCGACGATCGCCCGCAAGCGCGTGCAGGTGTTCAAGAGCCATCTCGACGATCGCTACGCCGGGTTGTACAACGTCTCCAGTCACGATGGTCGTGACCTGGAGGCGATTCCGGTCGACTCGGCGTCGCAGATTGCGCAGAAGCTGGATCCGATGGCACAGGTGGTGGCGGTGGACGAGGTGCAGTTTCTCGATGCCGGCATCATCGCGCTGGCCACGGCGCTGGCAGAACGCGGGCGTCGCGTGATTCTGGCCGGCATCGATACGGATTTTCGCGGGGAACCCTTCGGTGCCATGCCGCAGCTGATGGCGGTCGCCGAGGCGGTGACCAAGCTGCACGCGATCTGCGTGCTGTGCGGGAATCCGGCCAGCCGCAACCAGCGCCTGATCGACGGCAAGGCGGCACGCTGGGATTCACCGACGATCATGGTCGGCGCCGCGCAGTCCTACGAAGCGCGATGTCGCGCCTGTCATCGCGTGGTGCGGGACGATGCGAGTCAGGTGCCGTTGCTCTGATGACACCTCCCGACATGACGACGCCCCGCCGATCACAGTGATCGGCGGGGCGTCGTCGTGTCATGCACATCAGATCATGGCGCCGGTGTGAGGCGTGTCATGAGGGTGCTGATGTTGAACGTCACCGGATCGATTTCCATGTAGCGGTTGTCGAGATAGCGACCGGTCGTCGGGAAGTACGGCGGTGGACGAAGGTTCGCGCAGCGGTCGTACGTGTACTGCTTCACGAAGCCGGTACCGGCCGAAGTACCCACGGCGCCACGGGCTTCCTGAATCAGGCCGCCGAGCAACGCCAGGCAACCGCGTCCGCGATCGTTGCCATTGCACGGATTTCCGGACGTCTGGCCCGCGTTGTAGTCCTCGACACGGAACGACGTGTTCATGGCCATCACGACGGCGTGCAGCGTGAGATCCTTCGTATCGTCGACGATGCGCCACTGCGTCGATGCGCCGGGCCACGAGTCGGTCTGGTTGTTGAGCATGTTGTCCGCGACGACCACGTCGATGTCGGACAGCAGGCCAAGCACGTCCACACAGCGTCCGGTCGTTGCGGGATTGGTGCCGTACGTCAAGTCGTCGAGAATCACGATCGAGCCAGTCGTATGGAGCGTGACGCGTCCGACGAGCTTCCCGCTGATGCCGACGGTGCCGTTCACCTGGATGACACCGCGCGCGCCGGTGTTCACCGAGCGATGCAGCGGAAACAGGAAGGGCGCCATGCCGAGCGGTGCGCGCAGCAGCACGCGCGGATCCACCACGCCGGTGTAGGCCACCCAGGCGCCGTTGGCGTCGTTGTTCCTGAATGTCGTCGACGTGCCGCCGTAGGTGAGGGGCACCGGCAGGTTCCAATTCAGTTCAGGCGCGCCGCCGAGGAAACACTGCGAGCGGTTGCCGGCCAGCAGCGTGCCGTCACGCGACAACATGTCGCGGACCTGCGTCGTCGACATTCCGCCGCCGCCAGTGAAGCCGAGATTGTTCAGCGTGCCGCCTGAGATACCCTGAAGGTTGAGCCAGTTCCTCACCAGAGCACTCTCGTGTGCGAGACCGTTGAAGAAGCGGTCGACGCCGCCCACGCGAATCCACTCACCACACACACCCTTGCGGGTGGTGACGTCTGCATTGTTGCCACCAACCACTTCGTCGGCCCGCAACCACTCCACCGGGGCGCCGCCGTTGAGCTGGTAGACGCGGAAGAAGCCATCCTGGGGGTCCGTGTCACTGCCGTCACCATCGATGTCGACGTTCACGAACTCGATGCGCATGCGCACCGTGGTTTCGTTGCCCCCCGTCGGCGCGTTAAGGTTCATGCGCCCGCTGGTGGCGTACGCCGGCAGGTTCGACAGCGCAGCGGGTGCCGGCATCGAGATCGGCTTCGCATTCTGGGAGTACCCCTTCCAGAAATCGCCCTGATCGGACTGGATGATGATCTTGGCGGTACCGAAGTCGTCGCGGAACTGCGCTGCGAACGGCAGCGCACCCTTGTTCATGATGCGCACCGTGTCGTTCGACCACGTCGGTCCGAAGATCACGTCGCCGCCACCGAACCAGATCGGACTACCGGCGTTGTTCTCGCGATTCGACCAGTACGCAAAGCGGGCGAAGTTCTCCTGCGCGAGCTCGAGGCGACGCACGACCTTGGCGCCGGTCTGGTCGGTGGCCTGAGCGATGATCGACCCAAAGGCGCCGAACTGGCCTGTCGTCGCACCCGTCGGTCCGGCCCAGACCTTCACGTTCACGCCCGGGATCGCCGTGCCGCTGGCGTCCTTGAGCACACCGCCGTTGAACGTGATCTCGCGATAACCGGTCTCCGGCATCGCGTCCGGATCGGCGTTGATGTAGCTCTTGCCCATCTGCAGCGCCGCATCTGCCGCGTACTGCAAGTCTGCGGCACGGTTCGACAGGCCGATGCCCATCTTCGTGCCGCTGGCCAGATAGACCGCGGACAGCGCCAGTGCGCCCAGCGCGACGGTGAGGATCAGCGTGACAATGATCGCCATTCCTCGGCGATCGGCCGGGCGCGCAGCGCGACGGCGGGTCGGATGTCGTGAAGAGAGACGCATCATGGCACCGGAATGGTTGAGAACGCCGTCAACGCGGACGGCACGGGCGTGCAGTCCAAGGCGGAAATCGCATAGCTGTACTGGGTCGCCGGCGCGACGGTATTGTCCGTGTACTGCAACGTGGCCACGCCGGCGCCCGGCACGTTCGTGATGGGCTCGCCCCAATCCACCGTGCCGAAGCGGCGACGATACACCGCGTACATCTCCACATCGCGTTCACCGGTGAGTTCGTCCGTGCTCGCCGCCCACACGAGCTTCACGGCATTCAGTCCACCGATCGGCACGATGCTCAACACCGGCTGGCCCGGCGTGATCGGCACTTCGCCGCACTGTGCGCGCTGCAGCAATCCCTGATTGGCAATCCGGATGTTGCGCTGCACGGTGTCGAGCACCACGGCGCCGCGCGGATCCTTGTACATCGCGATCAGGCTCACGCGTACGACCGCGATCGAGTCCACGCCGGCCGCCGAACCGGTGTCCGCCGCCGTGCCGTGCCTTGGTACACTGTGATTGAGCGGCAAGGCACTGCCGGTGTATTCACTGAGCACGCCAGCGAGGTTGCGCTTGTAGAAGCGGAATGGCGGCACGCTCGCCGTTTGGATCAAGTTGCGCGCGATGATCTCTTCAGGCATCCGGTTGACACGACGGTAGAGCACCACCCGCTGACCATCGGACAGCGGTGAGACGCCCGTGTCGGACTTGGTGTAGTAGCTGATCGTTTCCGCGTTGCTCACATACGTGGCCGCCGGATACGTCACCGATGAATTGGGAAGCGTGACCGTGGTCGACGTGTTGAGTGACCCGAGGGCTGTGCTGTCGGCATCGGGATCGTAGAAGACCGCGACCAGGTCGTTCGTGCGCGCCGTCACCATGTTGCCGTTGAACGACACGGCGTTGGTGGCGCCGCGCACGATCAGTGGCTGGCCGTCGAACACACCTACTCCTGTATTGCGCAGATCCTGATCGATGGCGTCGACGCCGAAGCTGGCCGAACGCGTGGCATCGGTCCGTCCGGCGGTGCTGTTGACGGCCTTCGTCTGTGCACGATACAACGGCGCGGCGACCGCGATGATCACGAGCGTCACCGACATCGCGACGAGCAGTTCGAGCGTGGTGAAACCGTCCCGCCGCGCGCGCTGCGCGGTCCGAGAGACAATACGATGTGGCATCAGAACGCTCCCACGATGGACGTTTTCGATATCGTGCCGGCGATGCCGTTCGGCGTGGTGACCCGCACTGTCACGATGCGATAGTCGACCGTGTCGGTTGCGGCGCCTCCCACGCGTGTGACGAGGGTCTGCCGCGAGTAGCCAGTCAGGCCGCTGATCGTGCTCTCCGTCGTCGCCATCGTGTCGAGTGACAGGTACGGTTGCGCGGAGCGCACCTTCTCCAGTCGCTCGTTCGCCGCCTGCTGCGCCTTGCTGACAAAGCGCGCTTTGGCGTCGACCTGCTGATAGCGCACGGTGAAGCCGGCCATCGCGAGAAGCGCAGCGCCGAGGATCACCGAGGCCACGATGACTTCCACCATCGTGAAGCCTCGTCGCACACGCAGGCGCGGTGCGGCCGCGCCAATCCGTCGACGTGTCATCATGCTCCCGCCCGGACCCAGGCGGTCCCGGTGTATTTGTAGGGATCGGCGCGGCCAGTGCTTTGCGTGATCGCCACGGCGCGCAGTGAACCGAGATCGGTCTGCTTGCTGGTGAAGAACACGGCACCGTCCGAACTGGCGGCCCCATTTCTGCGGAAGATCACCGACGGATAGCCATCGATCGTCTTCGGCCGGAGAAAGATGACGACGCCGTTCATGCCGTCGATTCCGATCGGTGGCGCATTGAACTTCGTGCCAGGCTCCAGCGCCATCCACATCGAGCGATCACCCGCATCGAGCAGGTTCGAGTTGTTCTTGTCCTCGACGAGACGAATGCGATTGTTCGGCACATCGAAGCTCACGATCACGTTGTACTGCTTCGTGAGTGCGGTACGCTGCGCCTGCACGAACAGCGTGGTGACCTGACGAAGTGCGGCGTCACTCTTCATGTGTGACAGATCCATCTTCGGCACCGCCATCGCTGCGACGATCCCCATGATGATGAGGGTCGTCAGCATTTCGATCATCGAGAAGCCGCGTCGGCGCGACATCCGCATAGAGACCTGCCAGGGCTGCGAGGTTAAGCGTTCCACACGATCAGACGATCGAGACGGATCCGCCGTAACGGCCCCGCTCGCTTTCGGCCGGTCTGGTGGGCTACCACGTCGTCGGTCGGCGGTCCCGGACTCCCGTTCGAGGACCTGCGAGCCCGGTCAGCTCAGGTGCGGCCCCGAGACCAGCGCGTCCCGTCGAAGCGCCAGAGCAACACCGCGCCCGTCTTGCTGGCCACCTGCACGGCCCGCCACGCACTGGGCAGACCGGGATCAGTCGTCAGGTAGAGCACGAAATCGGCGTTCGACCCTCCGCCACGTCGAAAAACCACCCGACCGGGCGAGACCGGCGGCACCAACCCGGTGGTGTGCAACGGCCGCCTGGCGGCGCTCAGCGGCAGCGACGGGAGCGGTTTCGGCGGATCGAGGATGTCCGCACTCGGATCCAGATCGGTCCAGACCTCGGCCTCTCCCGGATCGCGCGTGCCGTTCCCATTCCGGTCGTCGATCACGGACAGACGCTTCCCGGTCGAGTCGACGCGGACGACGACGTCGTGCCGGCGCTGACGGGCCGAGCGTGACGCTCCCGAGAACACCGACGCTGCCTGCCGCGCCATCGCATCCGACCGGTACCGCGTCAGATCGACCCTGGGCGCGGCGAATGCCGTGAGCAGCGTCAGTACCAGCAACACCGTCAACAGTCCGGCAAAGGACTGACCGCGGCGCACCGATCGGGGAAGGTCGGCCAAGGGCGTGGCTCCGGATGGATTCGTTCGGGCGAACGCCAACAGACGAGCAGATGAGAAAGCAGCAACGTCCAGAGCCTGCGGCCGGGCCGTGTCCGGGGTACGTTCGCGAGCCGACCTCGTCGTCCCTGTCCCGATTTCCGCGCATGTCGCCTGACCAGTCCAATCGCTCCCAGTGGGTCGCCTGCCGCCAGTTCGGCAACGAGCTCGAAGCGAGCATCGCCGTCGCGATTCTCGACGGATCAGGCATCCCTTCGATCATCCGGAGCAACGACTCCGTCGGCCTGTTCGGCTCCGCCTTCCAGGGCTACTCGGCCATGGGCGTCACGCTGATGGTGCCGTCGTCGGCGCTCGAGGCGGCGCGAACCGTGCTCGCGCTCGCGCGGCCGCACGAAAGCTGAATGCTGATCATCGGGCTGACCGGAAACATCGCGTCGGGCAAGAGCACCGTGGCGTCGGCGTTGGTGGCGCGCGGCGCGACCTTGGTCGACAGTGACGTGGCCGCGCGCGCCGCGGTGGCACCTGGCAGCCCGGCTCTCCTGGCGATCGTGCAACGGTTCGGCGCGGACATTTTGCAGGCCGACGGCACGCTCGATCGCTCACGGCTCGGACAACGGGTGTTTGCGGACATCGAGGCGCGCCAGGCGCTCGAACTCATCCTGCATCCTGCGATCGAGGCGGTGCGGCAGGCGGCGATACGTGGAGCACGGGAGCGCGGAGACGCCATCGTGATCTGCGACATTCCGCTCCTCTTCGAGGCCCGGCTGGCGTTTCAGTTCGCGCGCATCATCCTCGTTGATGCGCCCGTGGGCACACGTATCGCGCGCTTGCAACACACACGCGGCATGACGGCCGCCGATGCGGAGGCGCGTGTGCGAGCGCAGCTCCCGGCCACGGTGAAGCGTGGGCGCGCCGACCTGGTCATCCACAACGACGGCAGTTTCGACGCGCTCACTGCGCAGATCGCGCATGTGTGGTCGCGTCTGCAGGACTGGGCCGCACTCGGCGCGTGAACGCCAGTGATCGAGGCGATATCCCAGGATTGCAGGCAGTCAGCTAGACTATCGGCAGGAAAATCTCACCCGCATTTCCGGAGCATTCCGTGTCGCAGATCCCGGCCACACTTCAGTACACGAAGGAACACGAGTATGTCGCCGGCGACGCCGATGCAGACATCGTGACCATCGGCATCACCGACTACGCACAGGGCGAACTGGGTGACATCGTCTATCTCGACCTGCCGAAGGTCGGCGCGTCGTTCGCCGACCACGCGGTGTTCGGCACCATCGAAGCCGTGAAGGCCGTCAGCGAGCTGTATTCGCCGCTGGCCGGCGAGGTCGTGGAAGTGAACGCCCTGCTCGATGCCGAGCCGGCGCTGGTCAACACCGATCCATTCGGTGACGGCTGGATGATCAAGCTGAAGGTCGCAGACAAGAGCGCCCGCGCTGCCCTGATGAGCGCGGATGCCTACAAATCGCTGCTCGGCGAATAGGGCGCCGCAGCAGTTCTGGTTGCAGCGAGGGCCGGCTCCACACACTGGAGCCGGCCCTCGCTGCATGTCGGATCGCGCAAACGCACTGCCGATCACGCCTGCGCGGCGTACTCCTCCATCGGCGGGCAACTGCAGACGAGGTGACGATCACCGAACGCACTCTCGATTCGCCCAACCGATGGCCAGAACTTCGCCGCACGCACGGCGGGAGTCGGGAACGCCGCCTGCTCGCGTGAGTAGGCATGCGTCCATGCATCACTGATCACCGCGCTGGCCGTATGCGGCGCGTGCTTGAGCGGATTGTCGTCCCGCGGCAGTTCGCCGCGTTCCACCTGCGCGATCTCCTCGCGGATGGAAAGCATCGCGTGCACGAAACGATCGAGTTCATCCTTGTTCTCGCTTTCGGTCGGCTCGATCATCAGCGTGCCGGCCACCGGAAAGCTCACGGTCGGTGCGTGGAAGCCGTAGTCCATGAGTCGCTTCGTGATGTCCTCCACCTCGATGCCGGCGCTGGCCTTGAGCGGACGCGGATCGACGATGCATTCATGCGCGACGGTGCCGTTGGGCCCCTTGTAGAGCACCGGATACGCATGCTCGAGCCGCTTCGCGACGTAGTTCGCGTTGAGGATCGCGATCTTGGTGGCATACGCCAGCCCTTCGGCGCCCATCATGCGGATGTACAGGTAGCTGATCGGCAGGATGCTGGCGCTGCCGAACGGTGCAGCACTCACGGCGCCCGAGCTGAGCTCCGTGCCGAGTCCTGCCGGCGCGTGGCCCGGCAGGTGCGGCACCAGATGCGCCGCGACACCGATCGGTCCCATGCCCGGGCCACCGCCGCCGTGCGGGATGCAGAATGTCTTGTGCAGGTTGAGGTGACACACATCCGCGCCGATGTCGCCAGGCCGGCACACACCGACCATCGCGTTCATGTTCGCGCCGTCCATGTACACCTGTCCACCGAACCTGTGGATCTCGGCGCAGATGTCCGCGATGTCGGCTTCGAACACGCCATGCGTGCTCGGATAGGTGACCATCAGCGCCGCCAGATCCGACGCGTGTGCCGCCGCCTTCATCTTCAGGTCGTCGACATCGATGTTGCCGTTCGGCGCGGTCTTCACGGCGACGATGCTCATGCCGCACATCGCCGCACTCGCCGGATTGGTGCCGTGCGCGCTGGCCGGAATCAGGCACACCGTGCGATGCCCTTCGCCACGCGCCTGGTGGTAGCGGCGGATGGTCAGCAGTCCGGCGTATTCACCCTGCGAGCCGGCGTTCGGCTGCAATGAGACGGCCGCGAAGCCCGTCACGTCGGCCAGCGCCGCCTCGAGTTCGGTGAACATCTGCGCGTAGCCCTGTGCCTGCTCGCGCGGTGCGAACGGATGCAGCGAGCCGAATTCCTCCCATGACACCGGATACATCTCGGTGGCGGCGTTGAGCTTCATCGTGCAACTGCCGAGCGCGATCATCGAGTGACAGAGCGACAGGTCCTTCGCCTCGAGCTGCTTGATGTAACGCAGCATCGCGGTCTCGCTGTGGTGTGTGTTGAACACCGGATGCGTCATGAAGGGCGATGTACGCGCGAAGCGCTCGTCGTAGCGCGGCGTGGTCTCCGCCGCGATCGCGTCGAGGTCGAGACCGTGCGCGTCGCCACCGTTGAAGATCGTCAGCAGCGTGCTGACATCCGCCAGCGACGTCGTCTCGTCGCACGACACACCGATCGAACCTTCGCTCAGTCGGCGCAGGTTCACGCGATGTGCGAGCGCTGCCGCCATGATGTCCTGCATGCCGTGCACGCCGACCTCCACACGCACCGTGTCGAAGTAGTGGTCGTGCAGCACCTGCAGGCCGAGCTTGTCGAGGCCGGCCACGAAGGTCGCGGTGAGGCGCTGGATGCGGCGGGCGATTTTCGTGACACCTGCATGACCGTGATACACGCCATACATGCTCGCCATCACCGACAGCAACACCTGCGCGGTGCAGACGTTGCTGGTGGCCTTCTCTCGCCGGATGTGCTGCTCGCGCGTCTGCAGCGCCATCCGCAGCGCCGGTGCGCCATGACTGTCCCGGCTGACGCCGATGATGCGGCCCGGCAGCAGTCGCTTGAATTCATCACGGGTCGCGAAGAACGCGGCGTGCGGGCCGCCGTATCCCATCGGCACGCCGAATCGCTGCGCACTGCCGACGGCGATGTCGGCGCCCCATTCACCCGGCGGGGTGAGCAGCGTGAGCGCCATGAGGTCCGTCGCCGCGGTCACCAGCGCGCCGACCGCGTGCGCCCGTTCGCAGAACGCACTGTAGTCCACCAGTGCACCGTCGGTCGTCGGATACTGGATCAGCGCGCCGAAGTACTCGGTCGTCAGGGTCGCAGTCATCGCGTCACCCTGCACCACCGACCAGCCGCGCGATTCAGCACGGGTCTGCACCACTGCGATCGTCTGCGGATGACAGTCGGAAGCGACGAAGAACTTCGTACGGCTGCCGCTCACCGCCGCGTGCGACAGCGCCATCGCTTCGGCGGCCGATGTCGCTTCATCGAGCAGCGAGGCATTCGCGATGGGCAGCCCCGTCAGGTCGATCACCATCGTCTGGAAATTCAGCAGCGCCTCGAGCCGTCCCTGCGCGATCTCGGCCTGATATGGCGTGTACGCCGTGTACCATCCCGGATTCTCGAACACGGCCCGCTGGATGACCGCCGGCACGATGGTACCGTAGTAGCCCTGGCCGAGGTACGAGGTGAACACCTGGTTCTGCGACGCGATGCCCTTGAGGCGGGTGATCGCGTCATGCTCGCTTTCGGCGGGCGGCAGGTTCAGCAGACGTCGGAAGCGGATCGATTCGGGAATCGTGGCGTCGACCAGCGCGTCGAGCGTGGCGAAACCGAGCGTGTCCAGCATCGCCTGAACTTCGTCGGGCGTCGGACCAACGTGGCGCTCGATGAAGCTGCCGGAATCATCGAGCGCGGCAGGGGCGGCAGTCGCGGAGCGGACGGGAACAGCCATGCGGCAAAACTCCACAGGGCGCCCGGAGCGGGCACCCGATCGTCAGATTGGTATCGGATGGCGGCGCCACACGGAAATGTCCGCCGGCGCCATATAAACGTAATCCCTGAGAGCGACCACAACGGTGGCCACCGTTTCCCTGCCAACCTCACCGTCCAACTCACATCCGCTCTGGTCCGGCACCGTTCGGCTCTCGCGCGGCGGCGTGCACGACGCGGCGACGAACATGGCGCTCGACGAGGCAATGCTGCTGACGGCTGCTGACACCGGTGACACGCTGGTCCGGCTGTACCAGTGGGAACGGCCATCGGTGTCGTTCGGACGCAATCAGCGATGCGAGGGCGTCTACAGTCTCGAACGCTGTGAGGCGCTGGATGTGCCAGCCGTGAGACGGCTGACCGGCGGAAGGGCGCTCGTGCACGCACGCGAGGTGACGTACGCCGTGGCAGCG
>JACMLX010000062.1 GCA_014379355.1 Gemmatimonadaceae bacterium | reverse complement strand
CCGAGCGGTCCACGGTGATGGTTCTTGGAGGCGAGCCAGTCGGGGAGCGGTTCATCTATTGGAACTTCGTGTCCTCCTCGAAGGACAGGCTCGCACAGGCCGCGTCGGACTGGAGGTCGGGGCGGATGAAGCTGCCGGACGGCGACAATGTTGAATTCATCCCGCTGCCGGATGAACCTGCACCGCCGGCGCCGGCCATGTCCTGAGCGGCTAACCACCACGGAGCCTCAGCTGAGCGCGGCTACCAATGGCCTCTTTGGTAACTGCTTGGCAATAAGTGGTGGGCGGAAGAGTTGGTCGATAGCTGCTGTTGTGCTGCCTGAGTTGGCAGCTATCCTGATTTTCGCCATCAGAGCGCCGGGCTGCGAGGCACGTCCCAGCAATGCGCGCGTGCTGCTGACATTCCTTGGCAGGATGAGTTGACGAGCGCACCGATCTCGTCGCCACAGTCCTCGAGCAGAAAGTGTCCGGCGTCGAGTAGGTGGTACTCGAGCGTGCGAAAGTCACGCTTGTACGCCACCGCACCGTGCCATCGGAAGAAGGGATCATCCTTCACCCAGACGATCAGCGTCGGCGGCGTGTGCGTGCGCAAGTAGACCTGAAGCTGCGGATTGACTGGAACGTTGGTGCGGCAGTCTTAGGACAAGTTGATCTGGATTCCGTCATTGCCGGACCGGTCGAGCAGCCGGTGGTCGATCTCGAGAGCCGTATTGGCCGTGTGCCCACTGCATATGGCGGCAGGATCATGCAGTGTCACCGCCAGGTGAACGCGTCGCTGATGGTCGCGGCGGCGCTTTAGGCGGAAGCGCGCGCACGACCTCAGCGGGCGTGTCGGGGTGCCGCCGCGGCGATCGACTTGATGTCGTCGTGGGTGCCCGTGCTCCCAAGTTCAGCAATAGCGTTGCGCCGCAGCCCCGACAGCTTCGCCCGCTTCATCGGCGACTTCCGGAACGCCGCGCTGAACTGCTCCTCATCCAGCGCCAGAATATCCGTCGCCAGCGTCACCGCGTCCTTCCCGTCGAGAAACGGTCGCGCCCGAAACGGTGAATCCTCCGCCAGCGCCTGCGAAAATTTCACATTCCATGGGCAGACGGACTGACAGATGTCACACCCGTACACCAACCCCCCCATCTTCCCGCGCAGCTCGTCCGGAATCTCCCCCTTCAACTCGATCGTCAGATACGAAATGCACCTGGTCGCATCCAGCACCCGCGCCTCCACGAACGCATCCGTCGGACACGCGTCGAGACACCGCGTGCACGTCCCGCAATGATCACTCGCGAACGGCGCATCAGCCTCGAGGTCGAGGTCAAGTAACAAAACGCCAATAAAAAAGAACGACCCGTGCTTCGGCGAGATCAGCATCGTGTTCTTCCCGAACCAGCCGAGCCCCGCACGCCGCGCCAGATCGCGCTCCAGAATCGGCCCGGTGTCGGTGTACGCCTTCCCGGCCACCGACGCACCCAGCTCGGCGGAAATCCAGTCCTGAATGCCGCGCAGCATCGACACCAGCACATCGTGGTAGTCGTCGCCGCGTGCATACCGCGCGACCGGCCCCTCGGGCTCCGTGCCGCCGTAGTTCACGCCGAGCACCAGCGCACTCACCGCACCCTGCACCGGCAATCGCGAGTCCCGCCGCTTCTCCGCGCCACGGCCCATATACGCCATCTCACCGGCGTATCCGTGCGCGATCCAGTCGTCGAATGCTGCCGCCGTCTCCATCGGTCCGAGCGTGGCCACACCGGCCAGCATCGCCCCGCGTGCATACGCCTCCGCCTTCAGGCGATGTGCGAAGCCTGCCGGCGCGACGAGTGTCATGTCACGTGGGCAGGCGCCACGTCCACCGCGCATAGCTCGCGATGTCGTCAACCGGTGGCACAGCGTGATGATCCCCATACGCGGTGTGCATGCGCCACTGCACGTACTCCCACGCGGGGAATGGCAGGTATGGCGCGCGCGTCAGCCAGTTCCGGCGGCGGAATCGCCACGCCACGAGCAACAGCGGACCGATCAGCGACGGTTCGCGCACGCAGCGCCACAGCAGCGCCACCACGAGGGCGGTCCAGGACATGCCACAATCTAGCCAAACTCGACTGCTCCTGCCGTCTGTGTGCGGTCTCCGTCGAACCTCGACGGTCGAAGTGGCGTCGTTCCGGAGACGTGACGAAATGATCGATCGAACCGACGTCAGCCGATGCGACCTTTCCTTGCGACGCATTCAGCGCGAACGTCCTACTGGTCTCGCGACGACGGCATCGGCATGCTTCACGTCACTTTCACATTGGATCGGTGTCGCAAATGTCCGAAGAACTGGATCGTGCCATGCAGGAAGCAAAGACGCGACTGAAGGATCGTGGCGTGGTCGTGTCGATGCACGATGACTCCGATGTCGTCGCGCAGGTACTGGAGGCCGTCGAACGTTTCGAAAAGGAAGTGGAACGGCAGGGTGGCGACCTGATGGTAGATACCGGCGATGCCGAGCAGCCGGATGATCCGCGTTTCGTACTGCCGAAGCGTGTTTCGGATGAAGTGCTGCCCGACTACCGCGCACGCATCGACGAGGCGACTCGACTGCTCAAGAAAACCGCGCGATGACCGCGCTTCCGATACTTATGCCGGGCACGCCGGCGCCCGACTTTCGCCTGCGCGCAACGCCGGATCAGTGGATCGAACTCTCCGACCTGGGGGGTGCACCGGCGATCCTCGCGTTCTATCCGGCCGACTGGAGTCCGGTCTGTGGCGATCAGATGGCGCTCTACAACGAAGTGCTGCCGATCTTCCGCCAGCACGGCGCACAACTCGTCGGCATATCGGTTGATGGCGCGTGGAGTCATGCGGCCTTTGCTGCTGCGCGCAACCTGCATTTCCCGTTGCTTGCGGATTTCGAGCCGAAGGGAGCCGTCGCGAATGCCTACGGGTGTTATCACACTGCCGAGGGCACGTCTGGGCGCGCGCTCTTCGTGATCGACGGCAATGGCATCATCCAGTGGTCACACCTCAGTCCTGATGGTGTCAATCCCGGCGCGAATGGCATTCTCGACGCGCTCGAATCACTCAAGGCACGGACGGTCTGAATGTCACAACTTCGCCCCGAGGTTTCGGCCGACGACCACAGCGTCGGGCCAGTCGACGCACCCATCACGCTCGTCGAATTCGGTGACTACGAGTGTCCACACTGTGGTCGCGCCTATCCCGTCGTGAAGCAGTTGCAGGCAACGCTCGGTGATTCGCTGCGCTTCGTCTTCCGCAACTTTCCACTGTCCGAAATTCATCCACACGCCAGCGCCGCGGCGCAGGCGGCCGAAGCGGCGGGCGAGTCCGGGTCCGACCCCTTCTGGGCGATGCATGACCTGCTGTATGAGCACCAGCGTCATCTCGATACGCACTCGCTGCTGCGTTACGCCGAGACGGCCGGCGCGGATCCGGTCGCAGTGCAGCACGCGCTCGACGCAGGCAGCTACGTCGAGCGCGTGAACACGGACTTCATGAGCGGAGTACGATCCGGTGTGAACGGCACACCGACGTTCTTCATCAACGGCGTGCGCTACAACGGCGACTGGTCGGATGTCGAGACGTTCCTCGCCGACCTCACTGCAGCGCGAACGTCACCTTGACCACCGTCGTGATGTCCTTCTCGATGCTCGTCACATCGTTCATGCCGTAATCGGACACCTCGGTCGAGAAACGCGGCGTGATCTGGACCACACCGGTGTTCGCGCTGCGCACGTTGCCCACCTTCGAGCCGGCCGCCTTCGCGATCACATCGGCGCGCGCCCTCGCGTCCACCGTCGCTTCGCCCATCATCGCAATCCGCAGCTCGGCCAGCTTCGTGTACAGGTATTGCGGTGACGCGGCTTCGATCGGAATGCCCTGGCCCGCCAGTGCACCGGCATCTCGCGAGAGCTTCTCGATCGCACGGGGATCGGCCAGTCGCACTTCGATCGTCTGCGACAGCTTGTAGCCCGCCAGCACACCCGTCTCCTGACCGTCGCTGTTGGTGACCATCATGCGGGTGGTCTCGACGGGATGCACGGCGATCACGGTGTCGGCCAGCCCGCGTGCCTTGAGCCAGGCGCGCACGCGTTCACCGTAGCCCGACACCTCGCCATACGCGCCCTGGATCGTCGGCGACTGCACGGTGACGCTGCCGCGCCAGAGTCCCAGGTCCGCCACGATCGCGCGCCGCGCCGAGCCGGTCACCTCGATCACGTCGTTCTTGCGACCGACATCGCGCGCCGCACCGGCCACCAGAAACGCCCCCACCACGATCGCCACCGCGACTGCGATCAACCCCGTGCTCGACCCCCGCGCCCCGTCCGTCATTGCCCTGTCCTGAGAAGTGTGGACCTGCTGTACTCACACACGCGCGAAATCCCGTCGCAACAGCTCACGCCGCTAATCCAGCCGAATTGCTCAACTACTGAACTGCTCAATCGCAGAAGGGCAACTGACGCTGAACTGAAACTGACGCGAACTGCAACTGCCACGACAACTGCTTTGACGCCGAGACGCAAAGGCACAACGCGGTCTGGCGCTCAACCCGCATTCCGCGCGGCGCGCGAAGGAATATTTGCAGGTAACTGCCAACGCAGTTGCCGTTCCCAATGCACTTCTTTTCCGAGCGTGACAGCGATGCTGGTTCGTGGCGCAAAACGCTTTGCGCCTTGGCGCCGTTACGTCAAGGCCGTTGCAGTTCTGCGTCCGTGGCGGTTTTGCGATTCAGCTGTCGCAGTCAGTCGATCACACACCGAGAAACTGCATGGCGCGGTGAAACACATCCTGCGTGCGTCGCCACGGGACGTCATTGGGAAGGTTCGTGAGCATCGGCACCAGCATGTGCTCCCGATGCAGCGCGCCATGCGATGACATATGCGGGATGGGCTCGTACCGTCCGCGGAAATCCCAGTCCCGTGTCGCGCTGACGATGAAATCGCCCGTCCGTCGGCAATCATTCAATGCCATGATCTGCACCAGCGAGTCCGGATAGTCGGTCTGCAGCGAACGCTCCCACGCGTCGCTGTCGCTGGCGCCATGCACGTCGCCCAAACCGAGCGGATCACCGGTGCGACACTCGTAGTCGTAGCGACCATCGACGCGACGCAGCATCGCCGAGCCACGACCGCCCCCGCCGCGAATCTCCACCGACGTCTCGCTGTGCGGCAGCATCATCAGATCCACCGATGGACGCCTGAGCAGCAGCTCCGCAGTGTCGTTCCATCTGCCGCTGAGCGCTGGCCACCAGGGTCGCGTGCGTGACTCGAGCTCCACGAACAGGTGCGCCATCGCGTTACCACTCACCATCACCGCCATCTCGGGTTCACGCACGCCGAAGATCTTCGGATGCGCGAGCACACGCAGTCCAACCTCGTCGCGAAACAGGTCCGCGAGGTCGTCGTGCCCGCGTACATCGACATGCCCATGGTCACTCACCACGAACAACGCCAGCTCGTGCATCCATCCCTCACGTGTCGCCGCCGCCGTGACGTCCGCCACGAAACCATCCACGATCGTGAGTGCTTCCCGCACGATCGTGGCCTGATGACCCACGCTGTGGCTGGTCTTGTCCACGCCGCAGAAACTGGCGAACGTGAATGGCGGTCGTTCCGCGAGGACGCGACCGAGCATTTCGGCCTTGAGCGCACGATCGACGTCCAGCCAGCCCGCGACATCGCCGCGAAAGTGTGTGTAGCCGGCGCGCAGCGCGAACCCGACGCTGTCCGTGAGCTTGTTGCGACGCGGCAATCCGCGGCCGATCATGTTCATCATCGCGAGTCCGCCACCCGAGCGTTCGAACGCGGTCGGTGTGTCGAGAGTCAGGTCGCGATCGACCTTGCGCATCTCGCTGCCGATGTAGCTGCGCGTGAAATGTGGCCAGCCCGTGTCCCGACGACTGCGATCGAACCATCGAAGACCGGGCAGACCGACGTGCCCCGGATGTTCACCCATCAGGAACGGCACATACGCCGGTCCGGTGACACTCGGGAACACCGTCGTCAGCGTGTGAAATCCCTGCGCCTCACGCAGCGCCTGCATCGCGGGCACTGCACCGGCATCGATGGCGGACGCCAGCGTATCGGGACGGACGCCGTCGGCAACGACGAGGATGACGTGGGGCAAAACACGCGGGAAAACGTCGGGAAGGGCGCGGCGCTTCGACAGTTCGCGTCAGCGCGACGGTTGCGGAGAACACCGCGCTACAATTCTAGCGGAGTGTCTTTGCACTCCGCCGTCGCCCCTGCGAGACCCCATCCCTGTCAGTATGAAGCCCAAGCGCGCGAAGCCCTCACCGACGCTCTCGACCACGCCATCCGTCGCCGCCGCAACGCCGCGGAAAGGCCGCAACGGCAGGCGTGCCGGCGCCACCACCGCCGGCGGCAAGTCAGCGACCGTCGCAACCATGCAGCAGGCCGAAGCCGAGGCATTGCAGGGCACCATCGAACGTCACGTGGATGGACACCGCAGCGCGGGTCGCGATACACCGATCAGCTCGACCGTCATCTCGCCGAAGCGGCAGCCGCTGAAGACCACTGCGCAACCCGACGCCTCGTCAGAAAAACGCGCGGCGCCGCTCATCAAGCCGATCATCGATACCGACATTCGCGATCAGGTGCCGCTGACCGAAGACGCAAAGCTCCTCTCGGCGCCCGGCCCGCGCGACGACTTCACGCGCACCGATCCGTGGCGCGTGTTGCGAATGACGGGCGAAATCATCGAAGGCTTCGATGCGCTCGCCTCAGTGGAAAAGGGTGTCTCGATCTTCGGTTCCGCGCGTACGTCGCCTGATGATCCGCAGTATCTCGCGGCCACCGAAGTCGCGCGTATACTCGGCGAAGCCGGTTTTTCGATCATCACCGGTGCCGGCCCGGGCATCATGGAAGCGGCCAACAAGGGCGCGCGACTGGCCGGTGCACCGAGCATCGGCTGCAACATCGAGCTGCCGTTCGAACAGGGCGCGAATCCGTACGTCGATACGCTCGTCAGCTTCCGCTACTTCATGGTGCGGAAGACGATGTTCATCAAGTACAGCAATGCGTTCATCTGCTTTCCCGGCGGCTTCGGCACGCTCGATGAACTGTTCGAGGCGGTGACGCTGATTCAGACCGGCAAGATCTTCCAGTTTCCGGTCATCCTCTTCGGCACACACTACTGGGCCGGATTGGTGCGCTGGCTGCAGTCACGTGTGCTCAGTGAACGCAAGATCAGCCCCGGTGATCTCGATCTGCTGCTGCTCACCGACGATCCGCAGGAAGCGGCGCAGGCAGTCATCGAGGCGCACACCGCGCAGAGCCGTTCACCCCGCGGCAAGGCGCGTTGATGGACCCGATGCACAGGTTCGAGCGAGTGATCAGGATCATCGTGGTCGTGATCATCCTGGCATTCGTGAGCCTGATCATCGCGCGCGTGACACAGGCGCAGCCGACGCGCCCGGACAGCACCACCCGCGTCACGGCGTGAAGAATGCCGCTTCCCGATCACGTTTCGTGTTCGCGTCGGCTTCCTGCGCGGCGATCTGCCTCAGATTCGCGTCGTAGCGTACACGTTGCGTCTCGGTGAGCATCGAGCGGGTGAGGGCCAGTTCCCGCCGGCGCAGCTCGCCCATCCGCTCGAGGGCACGCTCGACGTTCTGGCGCTCGAACGGACCGCGCTGATAGAGCGTGACGCGTGCGGCGCGAATCGGCCCCGCCTCCTCGTTGAACAAGGTTCGAAACCTGCCTTCGAGCAGTTCGATCGCGTCGCGCTGCAGGTCGGTCAGGTCGGAGATGCCGAGGAGCGGCAGCTCGAGTGACGCCCATTGCGTCGTCAGTTCCTCGATCGACTGTTTCGGCTGTGCTGCGCTGCTCGCGAAAGGTGACTGCGCCACCAGGATGGGTGCGGACGCGAGAGTGACACCGATCACGACGGCGAGGCGGCGCAGCGTGGTGCCAGGAACGGAATTCGTCATCGGGCGCCTCCATAGGTGATCCAGCGGGCGTCACCGTGCGCACGTGGGATACCGGACGATGCGAAAACGACGCGGGGCTGGCAAGTCATCATGCCGGCCCCGCGCCGCGATCACTGAAATCCACCCGCCTTACTTCGGGGGATTGCCACCCATGCGCTGGCGCATCTGCGCGGCACGCTCGGCGGCTTCCGCCTCTTCGGCCTTCACATTCTCGTCGAACTTCGGATGTTGCGCCGACGTGAGCACGGCGCGCGCGAAGCCCAGCTCTTCCTTGCGCATCGCGGCCATGCTTTCGCGCATTTTGGTCATGGCCGACATGTCCGGCGCGCCGCCACCCTGACGCGCGGCCATCATGGCTTCGCGCATTGCGGTGCTTGACGCGGTGAACTTGGACTTGTAGGCCGTTTCGATCTTCGTCAGCGTGTCCTTCTGGGCATCCGTCAGCCCGTCGATGCCAGCCAACGTCTTTTCGAGCAGCGCCATCGCATCCGGTGCACGACGGCCACCACCCATGCCGCCACCCGGCGGACCACCCTGTGCGCCAGCCGTCACGCCCGTGCCGATCAGGAGCGCCGCCGTCAGGGCGGCAGCACGCATGGAACGAATCATCTGAAATTCTCCGACGAAAATGAGGCACCCCGCGGCACACCTGGTCGCAGGGGAGAGGTGGAGCGCCGCACCACTCGGAAGGCGACCACGACGAGTTGTACCCCGGAGCGGCGCGATGCGTTGGCGCCGGGCCTGCCTGGTTCCGCTAGGATTCGGGTTGTACCGCCCTGCCCAGTCCTCCGATCACGAACCACGTGCCTGATCAGTCCGACAGACCCAGTCGTACGTTGCATCCCGAGACGCTCGCGATCCGCACCCAGACGGCCCGCGGCGCCGAGCGCGAACATTCCACGCCGCTGTTCCTGACGTCGAGCTTCGTGTTCGATGATGCGGAACAGGCGCGCGCACTGTTCACCGAGGAGATCGCCGGCAACATCTACAGTCGGTACTCGAATCCGAACACCGATGAGTTCGTGCGCAAGATGTCGCTGCTCGAAGGTGCGGAAGACGGAATCGCATTTGCGAGCGGCATGGCCGCCGTGTTCGGCAGCATGGCGGCGTTCCTGCGCAGCGGCGATCACGTCGTCGCATCGAGAGCGCTCTTCGGCTCGACGCATCAGCTGTTCACCAAGCTGTTTCCGCGGTGGGGCATCACGTCGAGTTATGTCGATGCGGATGCGTCGGCCGACGTGTGGGCATCGGCCGTGCTGCCGAACACGAAGATGCTGTTCGTCGAGACGCCGTCGAATCCGGGCCTCGCGCTGATCGATCTCGAGATGCTGGGCACGCTCGCTGCCGATCAAAAGCTGATGCTGGTCGTGGACAACTGCTTCACCACACCGATCCTGCAGCAGCCGATCAAATGGGGTGCACATCTCGTCGTGCACTCGGCGACCAAGTTCATCGACGGCCAGGGACGTGTGCTGGGCGGCGTGGTGGTCGGCAGCGCGGAACTCGTCAGCGAACTGCGTTTCTTCATTCGACACACCGGTCCCGCGATGTCGCCGTTCAACGCATGGGTCCTGTCGAAGAGCCTCGAGACCTTGTCGGTGCGCATGGATCGGCATTGCGACAACGCACTCGCGGTCGCCACCCATTTCGAGGGGCATGCGGCGCTGGATTTCGTGCGGTATCCCTTTCTGGAGAGCCACCCGGATCACGCGCTTGCACGCAAGCAGATGTCGGCCGGCGGCGGCATCGTCGTGCTCGAAGTGAAGGGTGGACTGGAACGCGCGCGCCGCTTCCTCGATGCGGTGGAGTTGTTGTCACACACGCCGAACCTCGGCGATGTGCGCAGCATCGTCACTCATCCGACGTCGACGACGCACTCGAAGTTGTCGGAGGCGGAGCGTGTGCAGGTCGGGATCGTGCCGGGGCTGATCCGGGTGTCAGTCGGGCTCGAGCACCGCGATGACATCATTGCGGACATCGAGCAGGCGCTGGAGCGGTCGGCGTAGCGGCAAAATCATGTCACCGGCGGCGCAGCGGACCAGTGCACAGCGCACCGTGTATGGATATACACTCCGGCAGAGCGGTCCCTCGACTCGTCCCTCACTTTCCTGTCCATGTCGAAGCTTCTCGTGAAATTCATCGCTGTCACCGGGTGTGCGGCGGTCGCGGTCGCATTCATCGGGCGTCAGCAGCCTGTCGAAGCGGCTGGCGCGCCACCGGTGCATGCGGCGGCTGCGCTGCCCATGGCCAACAAATACGCCGAAGTCTGTCAGGTCTGTCATCAGGCCAACGGGCTCGGGCTCGAAGGGGCGTTTCCTCCGCTTGCGGGATCCGAGTGGTTGTCCGGTCCGGCCATCGTGCCGATCGCGATCGTGCTCAAGGGGCTGCAAGGCGAGATCGTGGTCAAGGGCAAGACGTACGGCGGCGCGATGATGGCATGGGAGGGCACGATGAGCGACGATGACGTTGCCGCAACGCTCACGTACGCCCGCACGCAGTGGGGAAATCGCAGCGCGCCGGTGACGGTCGCGCTGGTGCGTGCGGCGCGCACGCGCTTCGCGAAGCGCACGACACCATGGACGTCAGCGGAGTTGAAGGCACTCAAGTAGTGCCGCGCTGAGTCGATATGGCGCACATGCCACGAAGGCCCCATGCGTACATCGCGTGGGGCCTTCGTGCGGCGTGTGTACCAGTCCTCGACCGTCACACCCACCCGCGCACCTCATGCGCCAAATACGGCGCTTCCATTGCCGCGCATTCCTCAGCCGTGAGCTTCACGTCGATCGCCGCGATCGCGTCGTCCAGCTGCGACAGCTTCGTGGCACCCACGATCGGCGCCGTCACACCCGGCTTCTGCAGCAGCCACGCTAGTGCGATCCGCGCCATCGGCAACCCGCGCTGATCGGCGACACCGCGTACTGCGGCAATCACCGCGTCATCCGTCGCATGGTCGTAGAGATAGTCCACCGACGAGGCATCGAACGATGCGCGCGCCGTGGCGCCACCGGCCTGCGCGCGGGGGCGTCCCGCGAGCAGGCCACGTGCCAGCGGTGACCAGGGAATCACGCCGACCCCTTCACTGATGCAGAGCGGCATCATTTCCCGCTCCTCCTCGCGATACAGCAGGTTGTAGTGGTTCTGCATGCTCACGAATCGCGCCCAGCCGTGAGCGTTGCTCGTGTACAGTGCCTTCGCGAACTCCCAGCCGAACATGGTGCTGGCGCCGAGGTAGCGTACCTTGCCGCTGCGGACCAGATGATCGAGCGCCTCGAGCATCTCTTCCATCGGCACCGAGCGATCGAGCCGATGGATCTGATAGAGATCGATCGTTTCCACGCCAAGTCGTCGGAGCGACGCTTCACAGCCCTGCACGATGTGCTTGCGCCCGAGCCCCTTCATGTTCGGACCGGTGCCCAGCGGGAAGTGCACCTTCGTCGCGATGACGAGTTCGTCGAGGTTGCCGTAGCGTCGCAGCGCGCGACCGGTCACTTCTTCACTGACGCCGACCGAGTACATGTCGGAGGTGTCGAAGAAGTTGATCCCCGCCTCGATGGCGCGCTGGAAGAACGGCTGTGACTCCTCGTCCCTCAGCACCCAGCTGCGCCACGACGGGTCGCCATAACTCATGCACCCCAGCGCCAGCCGCGAGACCGTCAGTCCGGTTCGGCCGAGTGTCGTGTATTCCATCACCGTGCTCCGTGCTCAAGAAAGTCTTGTCGCGTTGTTCGCTTGAATCTATCGGGTGCGATTCGCACTCGCGGCGTCGTTGAACTGCAGATCGCAAAACGGCAACCGACGCCAAAGAGCAACAGCTTTGACACCAAGCCGCAAAGGCGCCACGCGGTCCGTGAGCGACCGTCGCTCCGTGACCTGCCGAGCGATCTACTGCACTGCTTTGGGAACAGCTCTCGCGAGCGCAGTTCCAAAATGACATTCGCGCAAAGCGCTGACCGCATGTCGAGTCGCGCGCCGAACGCTTGGCGCCTTGGCGTCTTTGCGTCAAGGCAGTTCAAGTTGCTGTTTTGCGTCAGTTGCCGTGTTGCGATTCAGCTGGTCGCGATTCGAAAACGCACTGCTCGAATGAAGTTGCGGCGCGAATATTCGCCGCCACTCGCCCAGCCGGTGAGCGATTCGCCACCCATCACCGTGCGCAGGATCTGCGCATCCGTTGCGCCACGGGTGATGTGTGCGGAGATCGTCGCGATCAGCGCGCGTGTCCACGCCGCCTTCGCGCGCAACGCTGCAGCCGGTTCCAGCACCAATCCGCGGTGTGCACAGAACATCCGCGTCGGCTCGAGCGCGGCCACGGCCTCCAGTGACTCGATGAGCGTCCACGGATCTTCATCGTGATGGGCGATGCGCACCTGGACGCCAAGGAACAGGTCGCCGCTGAACAGCGTGCGGGTGTGTGGGTCCCAGGCGACGTGGTGATCGGCACTGTGACCCGGTGCCGCGATCAGCTCGAGCGGCGCGGGATCGAACGGCACCAGCGCCGAGCTCAGCGGTGTCATGGATGTCCACGTCACTCGCCGATACGCACGAATCGGTTCCACGGTGCGCACCAGACGCTGCGTTTCCGGCGCCAGACACATCGGGATGCCGCGCCGGGCGACCTGCTCGACGTTGCCCGCATGATCCTCGTGATGGTGTGTCACCATCACACCCGCGATCCGACTCCCATCCAGCAACCGCTCGAACTCGGCCTGGGCCACCGGAATGCCAGTATCGACGAGAATGCCGTCCGCCGTCAGAAAGGCGCTGGCCGAATATCCGGCCAATCGGCTCGTCAGCGACGAGAATCGCCACTGCGTCAGCCCGTGGTGCGGGATGATGTCAACCACAACCTGACTCGACCATTCTCCTCGCGTGTGACCGCACCGTGACTGTGTTGTGCGCCGAATTCACGGAACGTAGGTTCAACTCTCCCGCCCGGCCCCCTGTGGTCGGGCGCAGTCGTTTCCCCAAGCAGTACTGGCAGGCCCCATGATCGAAGCCCTCAAGGAAAAACTCGGGAGTGAAGTCGCCAAGCTCCGGCATGAGCTGACCGTCACCCTCCCGCAGGAAATCAAGAAGGCAGTCGATCACGGCGACCTGCGCGAGAACAGCGAATACAAGGCCGCCCTCGAGCGTCAACGCTTCGTGCAGGCCCGCCTCAGTCAGCTGGTACAGCGCCTCAGCAAGCTCTCCGATATCGATGTGTCGCAGATCCCCACCGATCGCGTCGGGCTCGGCAGCCGGGTGACGGTGCAGGATCAGGTCACCGACGAGCAGGAAGTCTACGAGCTCGTCTTCGGCGATGGCGGCGAGCTGATCGATGGTCAGGTCAGCATGTCGTCTCCGATCGGCCTGGCGCTGCAGAACAAGTCCGTCGGCGAGCTGGCGCTGCTCAAGCTCCCGACCCGCGTGCGCAAGCTGAAGATCGTGGACCTCGTCACGTTTCATCAGATCGAGATGTAGCGCGACGACTGCGGCGCCCGCTGCAGTCGCGATTCGTGCAGAGTCTGCCTCGGCAAACGATGACAGAACGACAGATCGCGGACGGCCTCCGCACGTACCCCTTCGTGCCGCTCGTCCATGAACGCCGGACGATCGAGGACTCGATCGCGCGTGGGCACGCGTTTCTTGCCGACATGAATCGCCGTCGCACGACTCGACACTTTTCCACCGAGCCGGTGCCTCGTGAGATGATCGAGCTCGCGATCCGCACTGCGGGAACGGCACCGAGCGGCGCCCACCAGCAGCCCTGGACGTTCGTGGCCATCTCGGACGCGACGATCAAGCAGCGACTGCGCGCGGCGGCCGAGCAGGAGGAACGACAGTTCTACGGCGGCAAGGCACCCGCGGACTGGATCGACGCGCTGGCGCCACTTGGCACGGATGAACACAAGCCGCACCTGACGGATGCTCCGTGGGTCGTGGTGCTGTTCCGTCAGTCGTATGGACTGACAGCCGAGGGGAAAAAGCGAACGTTCTACTACACCGACGAATCCTGTGGAATCGCAGCCGGCTTCTTCATGGCTGCGCTTCATCGTATGGGGCTCGTGAGCCTGACACATACGCCGAATCCGATGGGATTTCTCCGCGATCTGCTGGGGCGCCCCGTGAACGAAAAGGCGATGGTCGTCATGCCCGTGGGCTATCCGGCGGCCGGCGCATCCGTGCCCGACTTGAGCCGCAAGGATCTCGACGAGATTGCCGTCTGGCTGTAGGGTATCGGATCACGCACGCGTCCGAGTTGACCATGACCAGTGCTCCGCCGTCCCATCGTGATCCGCATGACCTCGATCGTTTCGTGCTGGCGCAGGAGTCCGTCTTCGACCGTGCGCTGACCGAGTTGCGCGCCGGTCACAAGGAGACACACTGGATGTGGTTCATCTTTCCCCAGTGTGCCGGACTTGGCTTCACGCCGATGAACGTTCGCTTTTCGATCAAGAGCCGCGCCGAGGCGGCCGCGTATCTCGCGCATCCCACACTGGGGCGTCGACTGCGCGAAGCCGCGACCGCGTCAATGAGCGTCGCGAGCCACTCGGCACACGACATTTTCGCTGACGATGCTCGCAAGTTGCACTCCTCCGCCACGCTCTTCGATGCGATCGAACCTGCCTCGGTGTTCGATCGTCTGCTCGCACATTTCTTCGATGGCGTGCGCGATGCCGCGACGGTCAAATGGCTTGCGGCGTCGACTGACGAAAAGAGCAACGGAAGGTCCTGACCAACCGTCACTGCGCTACTTCTTCAACACGAACACCACACTCGGATCGATCGGATATCGACCGAATCGCGCACCGTAGATCGCCAGTCCGCCCGGCAGCGCCGTGCCGACCTCCAGTCGCACCACGACGACGCCCGTGCGCGCCGATTCGGCGAGTGCCGCCGCACTCACCGGAATGCGCACCAACTCTCCGTACGACCCGGCTTCGTGCAGCGTGCGATCGTAGGGTTGCGCGTTCCAGCTCAGGATCCCGCGTGAATCAGCCGGATCATCCGCGAGCGACGCGCGTCCAGCCACCGCACCATTCACGCGCACCGTGATCGCGCTCGGGTACTTGTACACGCTCGTCATCGGATAGCTGTTGCTGTTCCGGCTCCGATCGTGAAACCCGCCGCCGCGCATGTAGTCGTCGGTCTGCTTCTCCGTGGTGTCGCGATCCTTGCCATTCAGTCGCTTCGCCGACGCCTCGACGAGGAAGGTGGCGCGCGCGACATCGCGCACAGCGAGGCCCGCAGGCCAGGGAATGTGATATTCGACGTAGCCACTGCCCGCGGCGCTGAACTTCTTGTCGCCAAGCACGGTCCACTGCTTTGCAGTCCACGCCGACGCGCTCGTGTTCGTCGCGCCGACATGCGACGTCACGACACGCTGTCCGGTGGCGAGCGTGCCCCGCACCGCCGGTTCGGTGCCCACGACGAACGTGGTGAAGTTGCGGTGCAGCACCGTGCCCTTGCGGTCTTCGAGTCGCACGGCCAGCACCGCAACACTCGTCTCGTTCGGCATCGTCACGCTGAGCGGCGCAAGCGGCGCCGACATCCATGGCCGGTATGGCACACGCACGCGGTACGTGCCGTACGACTTGCGTTCCCCGAGGCTGTTCCAGCCCGACAATTCGGCGCGAACCGTGAGCGAATCCCCGTACGCCGTGCTGCCGCTCAGGAAGCTTGCATACAGCGGCACGTCGATGCGCGCTCCCGGCGTCACATCGTGGCTCAGCAGCGAGTCACCGACCGCGAGATACAGGGGTGCATGCAGGTCGCGCAACGTCATGCCGGGCACCATGTCACCGAACCCGGTTTCCTTCGGCGTGCGGTCGAAACGCACGTAGCCGTTCCACTCGTTGATCACGTCATGATGCTCCGTGTACAGCCAGCCCGACAGCTTCGGGAAGCGCCGGAACGCATCGATCGCGCGGAGATAATCCCAGCTCCAGTCCACGTCACCCGTGCTTCCGGTGTAGCCCCACACATTGCCGAATTCGGAGTTGAACATCGGCTGCGTGCCCTGTGTGTATCCCGGCATGAAGTGGAATGGTGAGCCGACGAAGCTGCTGTCGGTCAACTCCTTCATGAACCCCGCCCAGCGCCAACCCGGCAGGTACTCGTGCCAGCTGTTGAGATCCGTTTCGGTGTGTCCCGCGCCGCAGCAGATCGAGTTGTCCTCCATCAGGCGCGTGCTGTCGATCGATTTCGCGAGGCGATAGACACTCGCCACCTTCTGTTGCGTCGCAGGCAGGTACCGGTCGCGATCACCGACCTTCGACTGCAGACCCCACGTCTCGTTGAACATCACATACGAGAACACCGACGGATGGTTGTAGTCCCGATCGAGCATGCCGCGCATCGCGAACTCGTGCTCGCGAAACGCCGCCGAATCCGGCGCACCCCACCAGTTCGGAACGTCGGCCATGATCAGCACGCCCAATCGATCGGCCCAGTACAACTTGCGCGGCGTTTCGACCTTGATGTGCTCGCGCAGTCCATTCAGTCCGAGCTGCCGGGCGAGCAGGATTTCATTGCGCAGCACACTGTCCGTCGGGAATGTGTAGAAGCCATCCGGGTGGTACGCCTGATCGAGCGCCAGCTGCAGGTACACGGGTGTGCCGTTGATCGCGACGTAGGGATGATCCGTGCCCGGCAACTTCACGACCGAGATGGTGCGCATGCCGAAGTACGTCTTCACGACATCGTCGGCCGCGCCCGCACCGCTCACACGCACGCGCACGTCGTGCAGGAACGGGTCGTCGAGTGACCATCGGTGGGCGCCGGGCATTGCGACGTCTGCACGCGCAGTCGTCGCGCCCTTCTCGACCGTCAGCACCGCGTCGGCCTGCGTCGGCCGATTCGTGAACGAAAGCCGGACCGTCATCGGCGACGGCGCAGGCTCGCGAAGGCGCACCGCGACTCCGACGCCAGCGAGATCGCTGCGCGGCGTGAAATGCACCGCCTCGAGTGGATCGCCGCCGCGCGCCTCGAGATACACCGTCTGCCACATGCCGCGCGCGTTGCCGTACCCCTGCTTGCCTTCGAGCTTGAACGGATGTGGCGAGTCGTCCACACGCACGGTCAGGCGATGCGTGCGTCCCACCCGACTCGCGGCAGCCAGCTCGAACGAGAATGGCGTGTACCCACCCTGATGTTCACCGAGCTTCTGCCCATCGAGCCACACCGTGGTGTGCCAGTCCGACGCGCCGAATACCACGAACACCCGCTTCGACGTCCACGTCGCGGGAATAGTGACCTCGCGCGAGTACCAGCCGATATCGGCACTGTCACGGACACCGGACAGCTTCGACCCCCACGAGAACGGCACCACGATGTGCTGTCGTCCGGGCAATGCCGCACTCGGCCAGCCTGCCGCCACGCCGCGATCGGTCGAATCGAATGCGAAGCGCCACTGGCCGTTCAGGTTCAGCCACTCGGCGCGCTGCAGATCCGGACGTGGATGTTCGGGCAGCGGAACCGCCGGAAGTCGTGGCGATTGCCCGCGCGCAGCGCCCGTCGACAGGGCGACCGCACAGACCACGTATTTCGCAGTGCGAAACAGGTGACGATCACTCGACATGCATTTCTCCTCGGGTCGATGAAGCTGTTCTGCTTCGGCACATCACTCGTCGATCGCGAACAACCGCGCTGCTTCCCCATCATATGCCGACGCCGCACTCGCCACCGTCGCGTCGTCCCATCGATGCACGCGACCAAGCAGGGCCGCGACATGCGGCGCCAGCTCGCGCCCCGCATCGCGGCGTTCATAGGCGATCGGCATCCGGCGCACCAGCACATCCGCCACCGTCCATGCCCCTTCGGCCACCGCCGCCCACACCACTTCCGCCGCGATGTACGGCAGCTGCGGATCGAGGCGATCGCCGAGCAAGGCCTCGCGCTCGCACAGTCCCCACACCATGCGCCAGCGATCGCCGTAGGCGCGCACGAGTTGATCCGCCGTCTCCGATTCCGGTATCAGCGTCCGAGCCGCACTGACTTCACTGTCATGACCGAGATCACCGGCACCCGGCAGCGGCGCGTCGCTGGTCAATGACGCAGTGCCCTTCGTGCGCCCGAGCGCACGTTCCACGACGTCCACGATTTCCGCCGCCATTGCGCGAAAGGTCGTCAGCTTGCCGCCCGTCACCGAGATCAGTCCCGACGCACTCGTCTCGATGTGATGTTCGCGTGAGGCGTCGTTCGCAGTCGTGCCTGCGTGGGCGACGAGTGGGCGGATGCCGGCCCACGCGCTGATCACGTCCGCGTCGCGCAGCGTCGCCGCCGGGAAGAAGTGATTCGCGGCGCGCAGGAGATACTGCACATCGCGCCGGTTGGCACGAATCGCGTCGGGCCCGTGCTCGGCCGGCGTTTCCGTCGTCCCGATGATCGTATGCACCGGCGACGGCAGGATGAAGAACACGCGACCATCGTCGGGATGCAGCAGCGTGAGCGCGTCGGAGCACGGGACGCGGGCGCGCGGCACCGAGATATGCACACCCTTGCTGCCCAGCACTTCCGCGTGTGCGACACCGTCATCCAGCCGTCGTGTGCCGTCGCTCCACGGCCCCGTCGCATTCACGATGACGCGCGCATGCACATCGCCGCTGGCGCCCGTCGTCTGATCGGTCACGCGCGCAGCGGACACGGCGCCGCCGTCAGCGTGAAGGAACGACGATACCGACACGTGGTTCAGCGTCACCGCGCCTGCTTCCGACGCGGACACCACATTCGCCAGTGTCAGGCGCACATCGTCCGTGCTCGCGTCCCAGTACTGCGCACCACCGACCAGCCCGTCCGCGCGGAGTGACGGTTCACGTTGCAGGATGTCACGTCGCGATGCACCGCGATGTCGTCCGACATTGCGGAACAGCGAGAGCGCATCGTACGCGAGCAATCCCGCACGCAGCTTCCATCGCGGAATGCGCGCACCCTTGTATACTGGCCACGTGAAGCGAAGCGGGCGCACGAGATGTGGTGCGATCTCGAGCAGCGTGCGTCGTTCACGACTCGCCTCGAACACGAGGTGCAGGTGGCCGTGTTCCAGGTATCGCACGCCGCCATGCACCAGTCGCGACGAGCGCGAGGATGTGCCGCTCGCCCAGTCGTTCGCCTCCAGTATCGCGACACGCAGTCCGCGCAGCGCCGCGTCACGCGCCACGCCGGCCCCGGTGATTCCGCCGCCGACCACCAGCACATCGAACGGCTGTTCGAACAATCGAGCCCACGCCACCGCCCGCGAGGCGAGGCCGAGGGCCGGCGTGATTCGGGGATCGTGCTGGAAGGGCAGGGACACGCAACGAGGAGGGGGGACGTGACATCGGGCGGCGGTGGGGTGGCGCGTGTATCTGCCCGCCGTTACGGGGAATGTGCGTCCAGAAGTTCGGACACACTCCACCATGGTAAGTTAGGAGAATGTCATCGCCTGGATCATTGCGTCGCGTCGCCATCGTCACGGGGGTTCGCACCCCGTTCAGCAAGGCCGGCACCCTCTTCAAGTCACTGTCGGCCATCGAACTCGGTCGGCTGTGCGTCGCCGAACTGATGCAACGGACCAATCTGAACGGCGCTGATGTCGATGCGGTCGTCTTCGGGACGGTCGTGCAGAACGTGCAGGCGCCGAACATCGCGCGCGAAGTCTCGCTGATGCCGCTGCTGCCGAAGGGCGTCGATGCGTGGTCGGTCAGTCGCGCCTGCGCCAGCGCCAATCAGGCCATCGCGGACGCGGCCGATCAAATCGCACTCGGCCACATGGACTGCATCATCGCCGGCGGTGCCGAGTCGCTGTCGAATGTGCCGATCCTGCACTCGCGCGGCTTCACAGACGTGCTGATGGCCGCCAACAAGGCGAAGAACATCAGCCAGAAGCTGAGCGCGTTCTCGAAGGTGCGTCCAAAGGACCTGGTGCCCGTCGCCCCGGCCATCTCCGAGCCGACCACCGGGGAGACGATGGGGCAGAGCGCGGAGAAGATGGCGAAGCTGAACGACATCTCGCGGCGGGAGCAGGACGAATTCGCGCTGCGCTCGCACCGGCTCGCAGCCGCCGGGTTGCGCGATGGTCGCCTGTCGGCCGAGATGTTTCCCGTCTACGTGCCGCCGCGCTTCGAGAGGATCGCGACCACCGACAACGGTGTCCGCGAGGACAGTACACTCGAGCAGCTGGCCGCATTGAAGCCGGTGTTCGACAAGCGCTATGGCAGCGTCACTGCCGGCAATGCGTCGCCGTTGACCGATGGTGCAGGTGCCGTGCTCCTCATGAGTGAGGAGAAAGCGCGGGCGCTTGGATATTCACCCATCGGCTACATCCGCTCCTATGCCAGCGCGGCGCTCGATCCCGGTGAACAGTTGCTGCAGGCGCCGGTGCTCGCCGCGCCAAAAGCGCTCGCGCGTGCGGGGCTCACGTTGCGTGACCTCGACCTGATCGAGATGCACGAGGCCTTCGCCGCGCAGGTGCTGAGCAACCTGCGCGGCTTCGAGAGTCCGTTCTGGGCTGCACGTGCGGGCTTGACGAAGCCCCTCGGCGAGGTGGATCGTGCCAAGCTGAATGTGATGGGTGGCTCATTGTCGATCGGCCATCCATTCGGCGCCACCGGCGCACGTGTCACCACGACCTTGTGCAATGAGCTGGCACGCCGCGGCGGCCAGTTCGGCATGTTGACGGTGTGCGCGGCTGGCGGCCTGGGCTTTGCGATGGTCATCGAACGCGTCTGACGCAGTCTCATTTCTCATTGACATGACCGCTCCAGCAACCACGCAACGCGCGCTCACGATGGTGGTCGAGAACGGCATCGCCGTGCTCACCTTCGATGCGCCCGGGGCATCGGTGAACACGTTCACCGCGGCCGTGCAGTCGGAGTTGCGTGAGACGTTCGACGCGATCCAGCGCGACCCGTCCATACGTGCCACGGTCTTCATCTCGGGCAAGCGCGACAACTTCATCGCCGGCGCCGACATCGAGGCGTTCCTCGAGTTCAGGACGGCGGACGACGCGGAACGATCGAGTCGCGAAGGTCACGCCGCATTCGCCGCGATCGCGGACGGCAAGCCGATCGTCTGTGCGATCAACGGCGGGTGCCTGGGTGGTGGCACCGAGTTCGCACTCGCCTGTCACTGGCGCATCGCGACCGACGCGCCGAAGACGTCGATGTCGCTGCCGGAAGTGCAGCTCGGATTGATTCCCGGCGCCGGTGGAACGCAGCGTCTGCCCGCACTGGTCGGACTCCAGGCCGCGCTCGACATGATCCTGACGGCCAAGAACGTGCGCGCGAAGAAGGCGCTGCAGCTCGGGCTCGTGGACGAGATGGTGCACCCGAGCATCCTGCGTCGCGTGGCGATCCAGCGCGCTGCCGAACTCGCGGATGGCTCACGTCGTCGTGAGGCGCGCAAGCACGGCGCCGGCGAACTGCTGCTCGATGAAAATCCGATCGGTCGCGCGATCGTGTTCCGGAAGGCGAGGGAAGGTGTCCTCGCGAAGACGAAGGGCCTCTATCCGGCGCCACTCGCTGCACTCGATGCGGTCGCCGCCGGCTACAGCAGCGACGGCGACGGATATCACACCGAGGCACGCCTGTTCGGCGAACTCGCCATGACGCCGGAATCACAGGAGCTGGTGTTCCTGTTCTTCGCGACCACGGCGCTCAAGCGGGACATGGGGGTGGAAGTCGACCCGCTGCCGAAGCCGCTGCCGATCGACAAGCTTGGCATCCTCGGTGCGGGCTTCATGGGCGCCGGCATTGCGAGTGTCGCCAGCCCGGCTGGTACCATCGTGCGCATGAAGGACGCGGATACCACGCGCATCGCCAAGGGCCTGGCAGCGGTGCGCGACGTCATGCGCGACAAGCTCGTGAAGAAGCAGATCACGCGCACGCAGTTCGACGACCTGATGCTCGCCGTCAGCGGCACCACCGACTACACCGGGTTCGGCAACGCCGATCTCGTGATCGAGGCGGTGTTCGAGGACCTGCAGGTCAAGCATCAGGTGTTGCGCGAGATCGAGTCGGTGGTCCCGCCGCGCGCGATCATCGCCAGCAACACCAGCACGATCCCGATCGCGCGTATCGCCAGCGCGAGCGCGCGACCGGAACGCGTGCTCGGCATGCATTTCTTCTCGCCCGTGCACAAGATGCCGCTGCTGGAGATCATCACCCACGACGGGAATGACCCGCAGGTGGTGGTGAGCGCAGTCTCGTACGGCCGGAAGCTGGGGAAGACGGTGATCGTCGTGCGCGACGGGCCGGGATTCTTCGCCAATCGGGCGTTGTCGCCCTACGTCAACGCGGCCGGCCTGCTGCTCGACGAGGGCGTCTCGATCGAGAGCATCGACGAGGCGCTGGTGAAGTTCGGCTTCGCGGTCGGCCCGATCACGCTGGTGGATGAAGTGGGCCTCGACGTCGCGACGAAGGCGGGCGCGATCGTCTCCGAGTCGTTCGGTGCGCGCATGGCGCCCAACGAATCGCTGCAGCGCGTGATCAAGGCGGGACGACTCGGACGCAAGGGCAAGCGCGGGTTCTACGTCTACGACGATGCCGGCAAGAAGGGCGGCGTCGACGCGTCGGTCTACGAGCTGCTGCCGACGGGTCAGCGGCGCGCGACGGTGCCAGCGGCGCGCATCGTGCAGCGCTGTGTGTACGCGATGCTCAACGAATCGGTGCTCTGTCTCGAGGATGGAATTCTGCGCTCCGCACGGGACGGCGACGTCGGTGCCGTCTTCGGCATCGGCTTCCCGCCTTTCCGCGGTGGCCCGTTCCGTTTCATCGATCGTGAGGGTGCGGCGTCGGTCGTGTCCACGCTCGACGAACTCGAGCGGGAGTTTCCCGGCCGTTATCAGGCCGCCGCCAGCCTGCGCGCGATGGCGGAGAGCGGTGAACGGTTCTATCCGGCCGCGGGGAAGCCAGTCTGACTACCGAACTCGACCTTCCTGGCGGCGGAGAGACGCTCGCCGCCGCGCCGCCGGATGATCGTGCGCTTTCCGCATTGCTGGACGACATCGTCAGGCGATTCGCAGGCTCCATTCGCGCGACCGGAGCGCGGTATCGGCTCCCCCCGAGTGATATCGGGGAAGCTGAACAGGAGGTCCGTATCCGTTTATGGCGGGTCTGCGGCACTCCTGAGAACATCGCGAAGCTCTCGGCGTCATATCTCCAGCGCGTGGTCACGACGGCAGTCCTCGATCTGCTGCGCCGTCGCCGCCGCGTGGCGACGCACGATCCGGTCGAGGATTTGCCGTTGCCCGCACCAGGCCCTGGCCCCGACGCCGACGTCGAGGCGGCGTCGCTCGGAGTCGTGGTGCGCGCCGGCGTGGAATCGCTGGGCCTGGCGCGACGGACTGTGGTCAAGCTGCATCTCGAAGGGTATCGCCGCGACGAAATCGAAGCGCTACTCGGCTGGAGTGAGGCCAAGACGCGCAATCTGCTCTATCGTGGCTTGTCGGACCTGCGCGAGTATCTGGTCGCGCGTGGTATCGAATGGGGGAATGAGGAATGACGAGTTCGGACGAACTACAACTGCCCCGTGATCCGGGCCCCATGCCCGCGCCGCTCCGCGACGCGTTTACATGGGCGCGGGATCGCGCGCGCGCGTCTTCTCCTGTTGCTCCACCCGAAGATGCCAGGCTCGATGCGTTCGGCGAGGACGCGACCGATGACGACGCGCGTTTCGCGGTCATCGAGCAGTTGCTTGGCAGTACCGACGGTGCGCGCACGCTGGCACACCTCGTGGCCGCTAATACCTCCACCGCTGGCGCGGACGACTATTTCGACGGTCGCAGCGGCAGCTCCTCCAACTCGCCGCGCACGCTCGCCAACGGCACGATCGATGTCCGTCGCCGCGACGCACTGTCGGGGCTCAAGCCGCTCCTGCTGGCCGCATCGCTGATGCTGGTGGCAGGCACCAGCTGGTACGTGTTCACGCTGCCGCGTGCCGGTGATGAAGTGCGTTCGGCCGGCAGCACGGTCGAGCTGCTCGCCGTCCCGCCGATGGTGTCGCGCGCACCGATCACGCTCAAGTGGCGCGCGCTGCGCGACGATGCGCGCTACAGCGTGGAAGTGCTCGATGTGAATGACGTGCCGGTGTTTTCCAACGACACGAACATCACCCAGGCCGTCGTGCCGGCGTCGGCGCTCAAGCCCGGCACCTATCGCTGGTATGTCCGCGCCCGCTCGAGCGATCGCACCGAAGTCCGCTCACGGGTGGAGTCGTTCACGGTGCGGTGAGACGTCGCTGGACACACGTGGTGTGTGCGACAGCACAAAGGGCCGGATCTCGAGATCGAGATCCGGCCCTTTTCCTTTCGACCATCTCGCGACTGCGCGAGATCGGCACCTCGTTCCCGCCGCACGCGCGCTGCCGACGCTGCGTTACGGCGCCGCGGGTCCGAGCGTGAACGTCAGCGCGCCATCACCGATCACGCTGAAGGCCGCCCAGAACCGCGCCGGCACACCGTCACGGCGCAACGATGTCTGTGCGTTGTTCATCGCCTCGGCTGTCGTGATACCGCGCGCGAGGTTCTGGTAGAATCGCTCCATCAGCACCTTCGTCCAGCGATCACTCACGGCCCAGTGACTTGCCACCACGGTGCGCACACCGCGCGCCAGCAACGGCGCCACCAGTCCATCGATCGCATCGCCACGCGAGCCGAAGTCACCGGTCGTGCGACACCCGGACAGCACCACCATCGCGCGACCGGCGCTCAATTCCGCCAGTTCGCCGCCGGAGACATAGCCGTCGTCCGCATCGTCCGCGCGCAGGATCAACCAGTTCGCACCGAGCGTCTGATCGCTCGTCAGCGCGTGTGCGGCAGCGTGCAGCACCGTGTACGGCACTCGTGCCTCGCGCTTGAGCGCCGACTCCGACGCGTCGGTGCCTGTCAGCGACATCGAACGGCGGCCCCAGCTCGCGGCCGCGCGGGCCTCGTCCGCAGCCGCCAGCAGCGGTGCGAGCGGATTGCCGCGCTCACTCCGTTCGATGTTCAGTTCGAGCGACTGCGGCGTGAAGCCCGATGCTCCTGTGTCACCTGCACCCAGCGCCAGCACCCGCGCCGGTACCGTGCGCGGCTCGGCGGCGTACGCGAGTGCGAGTGACACCGACGGCGAGATCGTCACGACAGCGCGATCACCGAGCACGCCATTCGCGTACGGCAGCGCCTGGAACGGCACCCGGTACAGCGGACCCTGTGGCACGATCACGAGTCGCTTGATACCGGCCGGCAATCCTCGCAGCGCATCGGCGAGCACACTCGCGGCGACGCGACGACCCGCGCCCGCACCACTCTCGCCACTCTCCAGCAGCGCCAGCCAGCGGACGACGTCACGGTCCAGCGAGTCGAGCGGCGCGAGCGTGATGCCGCGTGCGCTTTTCTTCGTGATCACCATCAGGCCGGTGCGCGCTGTGGACGTGCCGCCCGCATACACGAGCAGTGCCGTGGACGGTTTCATCGCGCGCTGCACATCGGCGAGCACCATCGATGTCGCCCGCGTGCGGCGGCGCGCTTCGATGAGGCCCTGGTGGTGTCCGCGCCGTAGATGCCGAACGAACCCTTCATCAGCGCACGCGACCGCAAACGCTCGCTGATCGCAAACGCGGTCGGCAGCCATGTTTTCGACGTCACGAATGCCGCGATCAACTGGTCGGGATTGGAGCGCGGGCCGCCGAATCCATCCGGCGGAATCACGACGCGTCGCAGTCCTTCACCCGCGATCGAGTCACGGAGGCGGTCGATCTGCTCGTTCGACTCGACGAGACGTCTCGCGGCCTGCGCCGTGTCGCCACTCCGCAACCAGGCCAGCGCCAGCGCCCCGGTGATACGGTGACGGAAGAGATCCTGCGCGCTCACGAATGCGTCGCCCGACTTCTCCAGCAGCTGGATCGCCTCCGGATACTGGCCGCGGCTCAGCGCGAGGATCCCACGATAACTCTGCAACTGCGCTCCGAATCGCGGCCCGAGTTCCCGCACCGTGGTGTCCGCACGATCGAGCAGCGCCGACGCATCATCGAAGCGGCCCTGTCGCACCGCGATGTCGCCCTGCAGGTAGAGCGCGCGCAACACCAGCGCCGGTTGCTTCAGCTTCTGTCCGGCGTCCTGCGCCGCACTGGCCAGCGTTTGTGCGCCGGACACATCACCCAGGTCGAGCTGCGCGACGGCCTGCTGGAGGCGTGCGTTCCACGTGCCGTACGTGTCACCCGTCGCCTCGAACAGGATCGCCGCGCGTCGCAACGCAGTGCTGGCCATGCTGGCATCGCCGATCTGGTTCGCCGAATTCGCAATGCCGAGGAGTGCCCACGCCTCGACATTCCGATCCTCGGTGCGTTGCGCAACACGAATGGCTTCCGCCAGGCGTGCCTGTGCGAGAGGCACGTAGCCGAGCGTCGACAACGTGTAGCCATGCATCTGCAGCGCGGCGGCCAGCGTCGGGTCGTCGTGCGCCTCGCGTGCCGTGGCCTCCGAACGCACGAACCATTGCAGCGCTTCGTCGGTCACACCCGCATTGGCGAGCATGTAGCCCACCTGCATCTTGCAGTTGCCGCTGATGAACGGTGCGCCGGCCGCATCGGCAATCGCGATCGCTTCGTCGGCATGTTGCCGCAAGCGCGCGAAGTCGACGCTCGTGCGCAGACACGTCACACGCGCGCGGAGCAGTGAATCGGCCGGCGTGCTGAGGCTTTCCACCGAATCGAGTGCCGCCTTCGTCAGACGGTTGCCCTGCCGGCGGAAGTACCCGATTGCGATGTAGCGCGACTCGGCCCACTCGGCGATCGGAATGTTCGCACTGTCGGCGAGCACGATCTTCATCAGGGCCGGTATGCCCGTGAACTCGCCCTGGATGACCATCGTGGTCACGCGTTCGCGCGCGATCGCGTTCGTCCACAACGGCGTCGTGGCGCGCAAGGCCGCACTGTCCAGCCATGCCAGCGCCTCACGATAGCGCAGGTCGTAGCGCGCGAGCAGCGCGAGCGCGAAGCGAGGTGCCACCGATGTCGGTTCGGCGACGGACCACCGCGTCCACTCCGCCGCCTGCGCCGAGACGCTGTCCGTCACCCTCGCTCGCATGGCGAGCCGCACGTACGCGCGCGGTGGCAGTGTGTCCACCATGCGTCGCAGTGCCTCGGTCGTCTGTGTCACCGTCGATTGTGCCACGAGCGGAGCCGTCAGCACCACCAGCGCACCGAATACCGTCGAGAGTCGTCGCATCACGCGGAGAATGTACGGCGCACCGCGCCTCCTGCCGAGCCAAGCGCGAGATGGCCGCCGCCGCCGCACCGCCGTACGCGGTGTGACGATGTCGCGCCGCCTGACATCCTTTTTATCATGCGTGCTGGCGGACACGGCCACTTCACTCCGGCTTTGGGATTCTTCGACATGCGCGTTCGGGATTTGTCGATGGGATGTGTACGATTGGCGCTTGCGCTGATGAGCTTGCTCGCTCATCCCTGTGCAGCACAGGTCGCGCCAGCCCTCGACCCCGTCGCAGTTCGCGCGGCGCTCGTCGCGCGCGTCAACGACGGCACCTTCCGTGGCGTCGCTGCCGGATGGGCCGAGCGCGACGCCGTCAGCACCGTCATCGCAGGTGTAACGCGACAGCATGGCGCCGCCATCGACACTCAAGCCCGGTTCGAGATCGGCGAGATCGCGGAGCTGTTCACCATCGCGCTGCTCGCGAAGCTGGTGGTCCGGGGCGACATGTCGCTCGACGATCTCGCGCAGAAATTCCTGCCGACGGACATCCGGCTTCCGCATCGGCTCGGTCGCGCGATCACGCTGGGCGATCTCGCATTCCACCGCGCCGGGCTGCCCGATGTTCGCAGCTCGGGCGCCGGCTCGCCGGCTGAGCGCGTCGCGCGCGGCATCAGGGGGGCGACCCTCCGCTACGACATCGGTTCCAGATTCGCCTACTCCCAGCTGGGCATCGACATTCTTGGCCTGGCTCTCGCCCGTCACCTGCGGATGCCTCTTGCGACGGCGATCCAGCTGCGCGTGCTCTCCCCGCTGAGCATTCCCGATTTCGCCCCCGCGTTCGAGCCGAGACTCGCCGCCCGCGACGCCACGGGCCACCGCCCTGACGGGACT
>JACMLX010000061.1 GCA_014379355.1 Gemmatimonadaceae bacterium | reverse complement strand
GCGCGCGGTGTTGCCCGGAATGGTCGCGCGCGGGCGTGGCCACATCGTCATCATCGGATCGATCGCCGGACGGAGCGCATTCGTGGGCGGCGCCGGGTACGCGACGACGAAACATGCCGTGATGGGCTTCGCCGAGAGCCTCATGCTCGAAGTGCGCGACGCCGGCGTGAAGGTGTCGGTGGTGAGCCCCGGTTCGGTGGACACCGCGTTCGGTGGCGGTGGTGGACCACGCGCGACGTCGCAATTGCGTGCTGAGGATGTTGCGGCTGCGGTGATGAGCGTCGTGCAGACGCCACCAGAAGTGCTGATTCATCGCGTGGAAGTACGCATCCTCTCGCCGAAGCGGCCGCGATGAGTGTGCGCAATCGCGGACGCTGCAATCAGGCGTGCGCCACCCTGCCCCTGTGAGCACGCCGATCGGATTTCCCGTCGCTCACGACGCCCTCAACGCAGCGCTTGCCGATGACCGAGCGTGGAACCGGATCGCAGCGCGCGTCATCGTCGACCGCCTCGTCCCGGGCGCGACCGTGCGGCAGTTCGGCGACGCGGCGACGGACGTGCTGATCGTGGAGTCGGGATTGCTCGAGATCGCGATGCCTGATCGCGCGCCGCGATGGGCGCTGCCCGGGGCGATCATCGGACTGTCCACATCGCTCATCGGCGCGAACGCGCCGTGCACGGTGACCGCCACGCGTCACAGCACAGTGGTGCGCATCCCGGCGCACGCGCTGTTGAACGACCACGGCGCTTCGCGGGGCACCGTCGCAGAGGTGGCGGCCATTGCGCGAAGTGTCGACGGCCCGTTTCGCGAGCTGCCACCTGATCCGCTCGTCGTCGCCATCCTGCTCGAATCACTCGATGCGCAGACCGCGCAGCGGATGTCGCTTTTGCTGAACGAGGCGGCGCGCGCGCTCCCGCGCACGATTGTGGTGCACGTTGGACGTGAAGCGCCGGGTTCGCATGGTGATCTCGCCGACGAACTCGCCGCGCACGAAGTCGACGCGGGAACCGTGGTTTACGTCGTGCACGGAGGCGACGGTGAGCGCGCGGCGGCGATAGTAGCGCACGCGGACCGCGTGATCATCGTGCAGCTGTTCGGGCGGACGACGATCCCGTTTCTCGCGCGGACGAGAGCCCTCGACCCATCCGCGGGCAGGCGAACGGAGCTCGTGTACGTCAACAGCGACGACGAACAGGCGTCGCGATCGACGGAACCGCTGGCGCTGCCGCCCGACGTGTCGCATGTGCACCTCCTGCCGGATCTGTCGGCGTCGCGCCTCGCGATCCTGCTCGCAGACGTACGTCGCAGCGCACGAGAGCATGAAACGTTGCGCGACTTCGCGCTGTTCGCGGATCTTGACGGCGCCGAGTTGGCGTGGCTGCAGACGGCGCTCGTGTGGCAGCGCGTGGATGGCGGGAGCGTCCTGATTCGTGAAGGCGACGATGCCGATGCGCTGTTTCTCGTCCGCGCCGGTCGGCTGCAGGTTCTGCGCGAGACGAGTGCGGGCCAACGACATGTGTCATGGGTGGGCACCGGCGAGAGCGTTGGTGAGGACGGGCTGCTCACAGCCGGGCGGCGGGCCTGTTCGGTGCGCGCCGTGCGAGACAGTACGGTGGCCCGGCTCGACCGGAACACGATCGTCAGCCTGCTCGATCGCTCCATCACATTCGCGCGAGCGCTTGCACGAGCGCTCGCCGCGCAGGTGAGCGGTCACGCCGTCGCATCACATCGTCGCGCCCGCACCTTCGCGGTGCTTCCCCTTACGGACCCGGCGCGCATGCGTGGGCTGGCCGACAGTCTCGCCGACGCGATGCGCGCAGAAGGCCGCAACCCGACGCTCGTCGACGCCGAACGCGTGGACAGAACGCTCGGCAAGCACGCCGCGCGCACCCGCCGCGGTGACGTCGGCGAGACGGTGCTCATCGAATGGCTCGATCAGCTCGAACGCGAGCATGACGCCGTTCTGCTGCTGTGCGGCGCCGAAGCGGATTCGTGGAGTCGTCGCGCCATTCGCCAGAGCGATCATGTGCTGCTCGTGGCCGATGCGACGAGCGCACCGACGCGTCGGCCGATCGAACTCTCGTTGTTCGGCGATCCGACGCAGCGTGGCGAGTTCAGCCTCGATGATACCAATGGAGGCAGGCGCCGGCATCACCTGATTCTTCTGCAGCGCGAGACGATTTCCGAAGCACATGGCACCGCAGCATGGCTGATCGAACGGCCACAGCACACGCATCACCACGTGCGCGACGCACACGATGCCGACGTGGCGCGAGTCGCCCGGCGAATCACCGGCCGCGCCGTCGCGTTGGCACTCAGTGGCGCATCATCGCGTGCACCAGCGCATCTCGGTGCGGTACGCGCGCTCGACGAGCATCGGTTGCCGGTGGACATCGTCAGCGGCAGCAGTTCCGGTGCGGGCGTCGCCGCCCTCGTCGCGTGCGGATACACCAGCCAGCAGGCGTTGCCGCTCCTCGAGCGCATCGTGCAGGAGTGCTCGCCGAGGATGCAGCAGCTGCAGCCGCCGCTGACTGCGTTCACGAGCGGAGCGGCGGCCGATCGCGCATTGCAATCGGCCTTCGGATCGCGGATGCTGGAAGATCAGTTGATTCCCGCCGTCATCACGGCAGTGGATATCCGCCGGCACCGCCTGGTGCAGCTGACGCGCGGACCGATCTGGAAACTCGTGCGCGCGAGCGGCTCGCTGCCGTTGCTCTGGCCACCGGTGTGGCATGAGGGCGACCTGCTCGTCGATGGCGGCATCATCAGCTACCTGCCCGTGGAAGTGTTCGGGGACGAGACGGAAGCGGGCCTGATCATCGCCAGCAATCTCGATCCGACGGCCGGCCAGGGGGCGCCCGCATTCGAGGCGTCGCTGGACTACGGTTCGACCTTCAACGCGTGGGAAGAGCTGGTGCGACGCATCGGCGGGCGAAAGCGCGCGCGACCGCCGGCGATCATTGACATCCTGTTTCACGCCATGGCGATTCCCAGCTTCCAGCAGCAGGAAGGGCTGAATGCGCTCGCGCGGCAGGAGAATATGTGTGTGCTGACGCCACCGCTCGATGCGTTCGGATTGTTCGACGTGACGCGTGACATCGGTCGTGCGCTGGAGAGCACGTCGTACGAGCATGCTCGTGCCGCGCTGAGTGACGTGGCGGCCCGGTGGCGCGCGTCGCGTGCGATCAGCGTGTCGGCGGCCAACCGCTTAGGATTTCAGCTGAACTTCGACGTCGATCAGTCGACTCGCACTAAGGCCCGTTGAGCCGGAGCGACAGCAGCGTTCACCCAGCTCACGGCCTGAGCTCAGCAACCCACCGACTCAACGAAGCAACGGCTGGGTGCCCGTCTCCGTAGCCGTAGCGCATCCGCACCAGCGCCTTCGAGGCGAGATCCCTGGCACCTTGCACATTCCCCTGGCCTTTCAGTGCGCGCGCTTCAGCGGAGAGCGCCTCGCCGACAATCGCGCTCTGCATCGCTGCCAACACGTCCACGCTCGCTGCTGCGCCGGCATCGCGCGCGAACGCGGCGGCTCGAGCGTTGTCGCCAGTGGCCAGAGCACAGGCGCTCGCGCGCAGCAGGAGCGGCGCAAGCCACGCCTCTGATCGTACACCGGATTTGTAACCGGCAGACGATAAAAAGCGCTGCAGCGAGTCGAGCGCCTGCGCGTTCTGCCCGCCGGCCTGCAGCAGCGCCGCATCGAGCAGTGCCGGTCGCGCACGTGCACGTGGAGGACCTGCGCCAGCTTGCGCCACCATCCGCGCCACCGAGGCGGCTTCGCGTCGCGCCTCGGCGGCGTGCCCTCCTTGCAACTCGGCGTCCGCCAGCGCGACCCGGACGTCCACAAGCACTGATGGCGGCAGACCGAGTCTATTGTCGCGGAGCAATGCGGAAGCGAGGTGGGTCACGCTGTCCACCAAGCCCAGTTGCTGATAGGCCATGATCAGCCGGTACGCAATCATGGGCGGAAGCGGCGTGGCGGACCCCGGCATCCGAAGACGTGCTGCTTCGCGCTCGAGCTGCTCGCGCGCGCCGGCAAATTCGCCGAGCTGCAGAAAGACACCGGCACGATTCGAAACGATCACGAGCAAGCCGTTGGAATTCTCGCCGCCCTTCCGCACCAGCAGCGCCGCGAGTCGTCCGAGAACATCGGCGGCGTCTCGCTGGCGACCCGACTGATTGAGCGACAATGCAAGATTGTTCAGCGCCACGTCGTAGTCGCTGCTGTTCGTGTCGCCGATCGATTCGAGCAACTGCACCGACGCCCTCGTGCGCGCGGTTGCAGAATCGAACTCCTGTCGCAGTACGAACTGTGACGACCGTGCCGTATTGCACGCGATCTCGGCCTGCACGCGCTCATCCCGTCGTGGAGTTTTCAGCAACGTGAGTGCTGTCGCGAGCTGCGCACTGGCGGTGTCCGGTTGGTCGAGCCGGAAATGAACCCAGGCTGCGAGACACCGATATTTCGCCTCGACCACCGAGTCGCCCGCCTGATGCGCCTGCGTCGCAGCGCGCCGCGTGAGTGACACCTGTTTTCCAAGCTGGTTCAGCTCACCGTAGCGATCGGCGAGCGTCATGAGCAGCGAGGACTGCACGATGGGATCGTCGGCAAACTGTTTCTCCATCATCGATTGCACCTTGTCAAGCCGCTCGTCGGCCGTCATGCGCCCCGAGTCGGACTCCACGAGCGACAGCAGCGCCTTCTGCATTTCGGCGTTCGCCCCGGCCAACCTCGCCGCGAGTGCCGCGCGGTCGCGTTCCACCTTCAGGCGCCGGGCCTGCACCACGGTCTGCCCGGTGAAGCCGACACCGCCGAGCAGCACCAGTGTTGCGAGAACGACGCCCGCGCGATTGCGACGCACGAAGCGACCCGCTCGATATGTGATACTTGGCGGTCTCGCCGTCACCGGCTCAGCGTGCAGATGACGCACGATGTCCTGCGCGATCGCGTGTGCCGTGTCATAGCGTCGGCTCCGATCGGGATCCATCGCCTTGAGGGTGATCCAGTCAAGGTCACCCTTCAGCTCGCGCGAGAGGCCGCGCGGATCGGTGCGTCGCGCATGCGCCACGGCGTTCGTCTCGTTGCCAAGGCTCTTCACCCGCGTGCTCGGCGCCGGCGGCGTCATTTCGCGCATCAGCTGCGCCACGGCAGCTCCCACGAGGAGCAGTCGTCCCGTGTCATTCGGCAGTCGGCCCGCCAACAGCTCGTAAAGAATTACGCCGAGGCTGTACACATCGCTGCGCGTGTCGATGTCGAACTGGCCCTGCTCCCACTGCTCGGGACTCATGTATGCCGGAGTACCCACCGGCCGGCCGATCTCGGTGAAGAACGTGATGTCGGTCAGCTGTCCGCCGACCGCCTTGGCGATGCCGAAGTCGATCACCTTGGGTACCGGACGATCATCCACCATGGTCACGAGGACGTTCGACGGCTTCAGGTCTCGATGGATCACACCCTTCTGGTGCGCATGCTGCACGGCGTGACAGACATCGGCGAACAGTTCGAGGCGGTGTTCGGTCGTGAGCCGGTACGTGTCACAGAACTCCGTCAGCGGCATTCCGCGAACGAGTTCCATCACATAGAACGGCCGGCCGCTCGCCGTCGCGCCGGCGTCGAGCACGCGCGCGATGCCGGGATGATCCATCACCGCCAGCGCCTGCCGCTCGATCTCGAATCGTGCGAGAAACGCCTTCGTGTCCAGCCCGAGCTTCAGGAACTTGATCGCGACGTGCCGGCGGATCGGATGGCGCTGTTCGGCTTCCCAGACCTCGCCCATTCCGCCTTCGCCAAGCGGTTGAAGCAGCGTGAACGCGCCGACGACCGTGCCCGCAGCGATCATGGCGCTGTCGGCAGCCTGCGACGGTGATTCAGCAGACGGCGACGGTGATTCGGAATCCGGCATCACGGCATCTCCCGGGCAAGGTCGAGGAGACTCGATAACGTTCTGACGGTCGGCGTGTCAAGGATGCACAAGTGCCGCCTCTTTCCCCAGATGAGCCCAGCGTCGCCGAGACCGCGAAGAGAGAAGTACGCTGTTGACGACACAGCATGCCAGTGCAGCGCAGCGAGCTGGGCGCAGCCGATACGCTCCCGAAGTCGATTGAGCGCCCGCGCGCTCGTTTCTTGCGACTCTCGCCAGTCCTGCTGAACGTGACGATCAATTTCATGATTCTGGACTTGGAGAGCGACATGCGGACGCGCAGCACATCTGGAGCCATCAGCGGGCTCACCGTCGCGCTGCTGTGCGTCACGATCGTCTTCGGACTCGTGCACCATACTGACCATGTCTTGCGGGTTGATCACAGTGGATGGCCGTTTCGGAGCGATGTGACCGCGTTCACGTTCAGCCTGATGGCCTACCCTGTCCTGCTCTTCGCCCTGTTCGGCCCGGGTTCCTTCTTCTGGCTTCGCTGGGCACTCCTGCTCGGCGGATTGGCATTCACGTTGTTCGCGCACGCGGTCATCGAGACCCCCGGTATGCAATACACCATGTGGGCAGAAAACCGCAGCAGCGATTCGCACGATGTCGGGTCGCACAATCTGCCGGGCTACCAGTCCGTGGCGCTGGGTGTGACGGCGGTCGGCGTCGCGATGGCGCTGAACGTCTTGCTGGTGGCCAGTTGTCTGTCGATGCTTCGGGATGGGCTGAGGAGCAGTGCTCGCGGGGTCGCCGACGCACGAGGCGGGGTGTCGTAGCCGACTCAATCCTGACCGCCAGCGTTGTCGTCCAGCCGTATCCAGCCGCAGTCCCAGCGAGGATCCCCCACGTGTTCACGCTGCACCCGATCGGCAACGTCGTCTCTCCGCTTCGCGATCCCAAGGCAGCGCCGAAGCAGGCATACGAGGGCGCGCCGGCGGCGTGGCTCGTGATCGACGCCAGCGTTGCACCGGGCCTGCGGGACCTGCGCGTGGGTGACGAGGTGCTGGTCCTCACATGGCTGGATCGTGCAGAACGGAACACACTCGACGTACATCCGCGGGATGACGTCACCCTGCCCCGCCGCGGCGTCTTCAGTACTCGCTCCGCCGATCGACCGAACCCGATCGGCATCCATCGCGTCCGGATCGAGGAGATCGCGGCGGGCGCCGAGTCGTCCACGCGAGTGCGCGTGGACGCCCTGGAGGCCGTCGATGGGACACCCATTCTGGACATCAAGCCTGTACTCGATCCACGGCGGGATGGATGAGCCGTCCTGCGAATGCACAGATCATCGCGCTGTGCAGCGCGCGCGTTCCAGGCTTTCATCGGCGCCGCTGGCCCGCAGGCCGCGACCGTCCGGCGGGACGAGTGTCATCAGCAGGTCGTTCGTGATCCGCACCGTCTCCTTCACACCAAGGGATCCGCCGACGATCACTGACGCCAGCCACCGCCACGGTGACGACAACAACAACGGCGCATCCGTGAAGCTGTAGTGGTTGGCGCGTTCCAGCTGGCACCGGTGCGTCGGGCCGCGCGCGTGCGCCAGCAGCCGCGCGTGTCCCTCCAGGAACAGCCGGCCATGCTGCGTTTCGTCATGATCACTTTCGATCAGCAGGAAGGGCTGCTGGAGCGAGTGATCGGGCGTCGCACCGTACATCGTGCCGTCGATGTTCACTGCGGCGGACACACGCGCGTCCGTCGCCGCGAGCGCCACCGACGCGGCGCCGCCGAACGAATGTCCCGCCGCAACGATCCCCTCGCGAGTCAGATGTTCGGTGAGGGCACCGAAACGCGACGGGCTGCCGATGGCGTCCAGCACGTCGCGCAGATCGGCAATCCGCACGTCGGTCTGCCGCGCCATGTACGTGGTGCGATCGGGATCAGTCGGCAGGAATCGCTCGACCGGCGTCACTATGCGGCCATCGTCGAGCTCCGTGACAGCCGCCTCGTACGGATGATCGATGGCGAGCACGATGACGCCACGGCTCGCCAGGTCTGTGAGGAGCGACGTGTAGAACGAGCGTGTCGCGCCGTAGCCGGGTGAGAACAGGACGACGGGCCAGTGCGCGACGTCCGTGTTCACTGCGGCATCGCGCACCGCGTGTGTATCGATTCGGTCGTACTGCCGCATCAGCACGCGCGGAAGGCCTGCGACACGTTCAGGCAGGCGACCGAGACCGTCGAGATACGGTGCGCGAGGCGCGTTCGCGTCCGCGAGAGCCGGGTACCACGCCTGCACGACGATGCCGCGACGATCCGCCCCCATCTCTGTCGAGGGCTCATCGCGAGTCGGTACGGTCCAGCGATGAACGGACGTGCCGACCGCGTAGCGCCCCGACGGCAACGGCAGCACGGGCACGGGGAGAAAGATCGAACATGCGAGGTAGAGCAGCAGCGAGCACGCGACGAGTGTTCCCACGACAGCGCGCCGAAGTCGCTGGCCTCTGACATGTCTTGTCTCCGAGAGCAGCCCAAGGCCAAGCAGCATGGCGATCGGAATCCATTGCCAGTACGCACCCTCGAGCCACACCTGCGTCGCGCACAGGATGGCGAGGACGATCGCCAGAATACGCATCACCGCCTCAACCGGCCGGGACTCAATCCGCCCATCGCGATGTCGGGAAAGCCGTGATGCGCTCCGGTGCAACGAGGAACGCGATGATGCATGTGCCACGCGGGAGGCGTGCGGTCATGATGCGGCAGGCGCTGTTCGGTTCGATTGCTTTCTGAGCTTCAAGATCGCCTCGAGCGCGACGAGGTGTACGAGATCCTTTTCGAAGCGCGCCGAGCCAGGCACGGGGGCTGCGACACCGCTGGTCGCCGTGTCTTGCGCAGGTTGTCCCGGATCAGCGACATGTCGAGTTCTCGCGCCCTGGCAGCCGTGATCGGATCGACCGTCCTGGCGCGCGGGCTGGCCGGGCGCGCGAGGTGCGTACGATTGGCGTAGCGCAGCAAGGCGCACATGTTCGCTGCCGGAGGCGAGTGCATCGAGTCACACGCACCCTTGCCAGAGCCCCTGCGCGTCCAGCACACTATGGCCATGCCTGCAGTTTCGCCGCGCCGCTGGTCGGCGGACGACGTGCGCGTACTTCCCGATGCGCCGGGAAAGCAAGTCGAATGCGTGGATGGCGAGCTCCTCATGAGCCCGAGTCCGCGGTTGCCTCGCCAATCGCTGGTCACAAGGAGCATTCCGTGGAACTCGGCAATTTTTCGCTCGCGCTCGCTGTGAAGGAGATCCACGCGTCGAAGGCGTTCTACGAGAAGCTGGGTTTCACCGCCTTCATGGGCGACGCATCCCAGAACTGGCTGATCATGAAGAACGCATCGACCGTGGTCGGCCTGTTCCAGGGAATGTTCGAGCGCAATTCCCTGACGTTCAACCCGGGCTGGGACAGCAACGGGAAGACGCTCGATTCGTTCACCGATGTGCGCGAGCTGCAGCGCCAGCTGAAGGCGCTCGGCGTTGCCTTCGTGAGCGAGGCAGACGAGGGCACGACAGGGCCCGCCAGCTTTGTCGTCATGGATCCGGATGGCAACCCGATCCTGGTCGATCAGCATGTCTGACGGCGCGGCGCGTGACATCGAGGACCGCGTTGATGCCACACCTTCTGTGAGGGACGTCCTTGCCTGAGATCACACTGTTGGCGCTCGATCGCAGTGCTGCCGAACGACTGGCAGGCGATGCCGATGCATTCGCGCAGCGCCACGGACTCACACTCGCTCCGCACGAATCGACTCTCGTGTCCATCGCCGAAGCGACAATGCAGATGCTTGCTGCGGGTGGTGCGACGATTCCGTGGGTCGGCTATCTCGGCCTCGATGGCGTGTCTCGGCACGTGGTCGGTACGGCAGGTTTCAAGAGCGCGCCCGACGCGATGGGGGTGGTCGAGATAGCGTACTTCACGCTGCCGGGCCACGAGGGCTGTGGCGTCGCGACCGCGATGGCCGTGGCGCTCGTGCAGCTTGCCGTCGACGCCGGATCAGCGGTCGCCGTCGTGATCGCGCATACGCTTGCGGAGCGGAATGCGTCGTGCCGAGTGCTGGAGAAAGCGGGCTTTCAGCAGACAGGGACCGTGATCGATCCGGAGGACGGGGCGGTGTGGCGATGGGAGCGGGCCATCAGCAAGAAATGACAGCGACACACACCGACCACGCCTCCCTACCCCCGCGCACTCCCATCCCGCCGCCGCTTCGGTGACAGCGGCCGCACCTCGACGATGAATTGCAGCGTGTGCGGCGGTGTCTCGACCATCTGCCGCACCGCACCCGCCACATCCTCCGGTGTGCACATCCAGCTCGTATCCGTTCCCGGCGGAAACAAGCCGGTCTCGATACTGCCCGGCATCACGACACTGACCTTCACACCGGCATCGCGCACTTCGAGCATCAGGGATTCGCTGAATCCCATCACGAAATGTTTCGTGCCGGCGTAACAGGTGCCGCCGACGAAGGTGTTGCGGCCGGCGGTGGACCCGATCGTGATCACATGGCCGCGCTGCCGCTCGACCATGCCCGGCAACACGGCGCGCGTGACGTGATACAGTGCGTGGACGTTCACGTCGATCATCGCAGTCCAGTCGGCCGGCGACAACGCCAGGAACGGTTTCATGCTCGCCACGCCAGCATTGTTCACGAGCACGTCACACACCACACCGTCCAGCGCAGCGCTCACCGCGGCCGGATCGGCGATGTCGCATGGGATCGCCCGCACGATCGCGCCGAGTGCGGTGGCATCGCGCGCGACATTCGCGAGCGCCTCGGTGGATCGTGCGGTGAGGCTCAGGTCATGCGTCGGCGCCAGGCCAAGGGCGATGGCGCGACCGATGCCGCGCGAGGCACCGGTCACGAGGGCGGTTGGGCGGGAAGTCATGATGCAGTCTACTCCGTACTGCCAGCGCGAGCCGCACGGGTGTCGCCGGCCGTGACGGCCGCTTCCGTGCCGTCGTCACTCGCTGAAGCCCCAGCTCCCCAGTCACCCTGCGATGAAGCCCAGCAAGCCGTTCCTGTTCCTGCTCGCCGTCGTCGCGGTCGCTGCATTCGTGGTCGTCGAGACGCCGCGTGCCGTCAGCGCGCAGGCGCAGGACAGCATGCCCATGACGACACGGTTGACGCCAGCGATGATCGACTACTTCGCACTCGACGTCGCATACGACCGGCCGTCCATGACGGCACTCGTGGCGTGTGCAGCGGTGCCGGCCTGCGGATCGAGTGACAGTTCGCAGGTGCGATTCCTCGACGCCGACGGTCGAGTCGCCGCCAAATACGACGCAACGCCGACGATGACGATCGAACAGGTGCGGCGGCAGCATTCGGTGCAGGCTCCAGGTGTGACAGATGACCGAACGTCAATGCGTCGATTCAGCACCGACGCGCAGGGGCGGATCGTGATGCAGGGCAGCGATTCGATCGTGACGCGAACTGTCGCCACATCGGGAACACCCGCGACGATCGTGACGCGGGTGCGACGCTACAGCGACGTTCGCTACCTCGTGAACGACGTGACGCACATCTGGCCGATCACGGGACTCGTCACGCTCGAACTGTCGCGCGTCATCGGCTCGGCGCCGCGAACACCCGTGCCACTGCTCGGCCATGCGGCCGTGAGCTACGATGGAACGCCGTACGCACATATCCTCACGTCGGGTGCGCTGACCCATCGCGTGAACCTGCGGGCCAGGTCGCTCGAGACCACGATGCCGGACCGTTAGGGAATTTCGGCTGGGATGCGTTGTGGGTGTTGTGGGGGCGTTCAGCGCTTGCCTAGCTTATCGGTCGTCACCGTCGTCGCGGTGCTGTCGATTGTGCGCCTCGTCGTCCGTCATTCTGATCCCGGAACCACCCCCCACCCGCGACAGGACAACCGACCATGCGCTACGCACTCCTCATCCACTATCCGCAGCCGACCGACTCGACGCCCTCCGAGGAGGAAGTCAAGGCCGGCATGGCGGCATTCCACGCGTACGCCACGGCACTCGACGGCGCTGGCGTACTGCGCTCCGCCGAGGTACTGCAGACCATCGCCAGTGCCACGAGCGTCTCGATGCAGCAGGGAGCGCTGCACGTTCAGGACGGGCCGTACGCGGACACGAAGGAAGCATTCGCGGGCATCTTCATGATCGAGGTGACGGATCTCGATGCAGCGCTCGCCTGGGCCGAACAGTGTCCGGCTGCGCAGTGGGGCACGGTCGAGATTCGCCCGTCGGCGGTGCGGTTCGTGGACGGCGCATGGAGCAATGCGGGATGAGTCGGCGACATGCACTGCTGCGTGACACGCAGATATCAATCGCATGACAGACGCTGCGGCGCGCGCGGAGGAAATCGCGCGCGCCGCGTACGGTCGCCTGCTGGCCATTCTCGCGGCACGGGACGGCGACATCGAAGCGGCCGAGGACTGCCTCGCCGACGCCTTCGCGCAGGCGCTGCTCACCTGGGCAAGCGCGGGCGTGCCGAACAATCCCGAAGCCTGGCTGCTCACCGCCGCGCGCAATCGTCGGCACGACGTGCGTCGTTCGGCGGCCTACCGGTTGTCCGACCGACTGGATGGCCTCGTAGGCACGCGCACACGCGCCGTCGCGTACGACGACGAGCATGATCCCGACGCGATTCCCGATCGACGACTCGCGCTGCTCTTCGTCTGCGCACATCCCGCGATCGATGTCGTGGTGCGCACACCGCTCATGCTGCAGGCCGTCCTTGGATTCGACGCCGAGAAGATCGGGCGCGCATTCGTGATCCCGACGGCCACGATGGCTCAGCGACTGGTTCGTGCGAAGCGACGCATTCGCGACGCGCGCATCCCGTTCGTCATTCCCGAGCGCAGGCAGATGCCGGAACGACTGGGACCGGTGCTCGAGGCAATCTACGGCGTCTATGCAATCGAGTTCCACGTCGTCGCGGGCACCGAACTCCGCACGTCGCTGGCGGACGAGTCCCTGTATCTCGCGGGGACACTCGCGGCCTTGTTACCTGATGAACCCGAGGCACTCGGTCTCGCAGCGCTGCTCTCCCTGTCGATCGCTCGCCACGCCGCGCGCAGTGACCGTGGTGAATTCGTGCCGCTCGACGCGCAGGAGACGTCGCGCTGGAACGCCTCGCTGATTGCAGAGGGCGAACGGTTGCTGCAGCGCGCGCGCGCGCTCGGGGCCACCGGCCGCTTTCAGCTCGAGGCGGCAATTCAGTCGGTGCATTGCGACCGCGCCCGCAGCGGCGTGACCGATTGGCGCGCGCTGCGCACGCTCCATGCGGCGCTCGTCAGCACTTCACCGACACTCGGCGCACGCGTTGCG
>JACMLX010000060.1 GCA_014379355.1 Gemmatimonadaceae bacterium | reverse complement strand
GGTGAGGAATCGATCATGGGCCCGTCGATGCCAGGGCAGGCGAAGCGGATGGGCGGCATTGCCGGTCCGCTTGCGCGCATGCTGCAGGAGAAGACGGGGAAGGAGTCCCGTTCGATGGTGCTCGGCCATCTGCAGCGTGGTGGACAGCCCACCGGCTACGATCGATTGCTGGCGACGCGCTTCGGTGGCGAGGCCGTGCGCGCCGTGGCCGAGGGCAAGTGGGGCCACATGGTGGCGCTGCATTCGCCGAACATCGTCACGATCCCGATCGTCGAGGCGCTGCGCGAAGTGAAGCGCGTCGATCCGAAGCACGACATCGTGCTGACGGCGCGCGCGACGGGAATTTCATTCGGCGATTGATGCGGTGCTGATGCGCAGCGGCGTACGCGTCGTACGCCGGTGGTGGCTTCGGTCGTGAGACTGCTGTCCACTGCAGGGGACGGCCGGACCGGTTCCGAGCCGCGCGAGACGACCGTAAGTGGTTATACGAGAAACGCTTACCGTTTTCCGAGAGAGTGGCACCGCCCCTGCACTGGAGGGTATGAGCATGGCGCCACGAAACGGCGCGTCAACCGGCTGAGGGAGTGCGCGTGGCGAGTGGTCTGTGGCGAGTGGGCATCCTGACGGTGTGGACGGTGTGCGGTGCTGCGATCGGTGCGGCACAGACGCCCGCCGCGCAGCCTGAGATTCCACCGGCCTATGTGCCACCGGCCGGGATGTGTCGGGTGTGGCTGCGCGATGTGCCGCCGATGCAGCAGCCTGCGCCGACCGATTGCCGAACCGCGCTGCGCACCAAGCCGGTCGGCGCGGCCGTGATCTACGGGCCCGAAACGAAGCGCAGCAGTTTTTCGCCGACTGACTGGACGCGGCCGAATCTGCGCCCGGCACGGGATGATGACCGTACGCGCACCCGTTTCCGCAGTGGCGACGACGCGTCCGGCGACGCGTGCACGGATGGCGGCCACGACGCGCGGTGCGACGACGCGATGACGCTGCCGGCGATGCGAGCGGCCGTGCTGTGGACGGAGGGGCAACGACCGGCCGACATGCAGCGCTGGTTCGGCACCGAGAATGTCGCGGCACGATTCGTGATGCCGCGAGCCGGCGGTACGCCGGACCGCGTGCAGTGGTTCGACACGGACGGGCGGTTGGTGCAGGTCTGGACCGATCGCAACGGTGATGGACGTGCCGATCGCGTCGAGATGTTCAATCGAGATGGGGCGAGAATTCGCGTCGTCGGTCAGTAGAATTCCGGACCACGATCGCGATTGACAGCGGGCACCAGTGGGCGGTAACTATCGCTCACAATCGATTCACGTGGTCTTTTGCCGCCTCTTGCCGCCACGCTAAACAACGAGCTAAAACGCGAATGCCCGGCGGCTTCATTGCGCCGGGCTTTGTCGTTGTGGTGGGCGTGCAGCCCACCTGGTCGGCATCACAGTGACCGAGGGTGTTTCATGTCCCGCCTGCCGATTGCGATCTACCACGAACATCCCGACTGGTTTCGCCCGCTGTTCACCGAGCTCGAACGACGCGGCATTTCGTTCGAGCGGCTGGACGCTGCGGCGCACCTGTTCGATCCGTCGGAGACCGAGGCGCCGTGGTCACTGGTCTTCAACCGTGCGAGCCCGTCCGCCTACCTGCGAGGGCACGCCCAGGCCACGTTTCACACGCTGCACTGGCTGCGCCATCTCGATCGCATCGGTGTTCCGGTGGTCAATGGTGCCGAGGCATATGCGTTCGAGCTGTCGAAGGCCACGCAGCTCGATCTGCTGCGTGGACTTGGCCTGCCCTTTCCAAAGGCACGCGTGATCAATCATCAGTCGCGCGCACTCGATGCGACGGCAGGATTTCGCTTCCCGGTGCTGGTGAAGGCGAACATCGGCGGCAGCGGCGCGGGCATCGTACGCTACGACACGCGCGAGGCGCTGGCGGATGCGGTGGCGGCGGGCACCGTGGATCTCGGTGTGGACAGCACCGCCCTGGTTCAGGAAGCGGCACCGCTGCGCGATGGTCACATCACGCGCGTCGAGACCCTTGGCGGACACTATCTGTACGCGATCAACGTGCACCCGCCGACGGACTCGTTCGACCTGTGTCCGGCCGATGCCTGCCAGACAACGAACGGTGTGGAACTGGTGCGCGGTGCGTGCGCCGTCGACGCACCGAAGACCGGGATGCGTGTGGAAGCGGCGCAGCCGCCGGCTGACATCATCGCGCAGGTCGAGCGCATCTCGCGGGCGGCCAACATCGATGTGGGCGGGATCGAGTACCTGATCGATGATCGCGACGGCCAGCACTATTTCTACGATATCAACGCACTCTCGAACTTCGTGGCCGACGCACCGAACGTGATCGGCTTCGATCCGTTCGTGAAACTGGTGGATTATCTGGAAGCCCGTATCGAGGGCGCACCGGCGCTGGTCAGCTGATGCGCTACGGTTACTGGCTGCCGGTGTTCGGCGGCTGGCTGCGCAACGTGCCGGACGAAGGCATGGAAGCGAGCTGGCCGTACGTGCAGCGCCTCGCGCGTCGCAGCGAAGAGATCGGGTTCGACCTGACGTTGATCGCGGAATTGTTCCTGAACGACATCAAGGGTGTGACGGCTCCGGCGCTCGATGCGTGGTCCACGGCGGCAGCGCTGGCGGCCGTCACCTCGCGCCTCGAACTGATGGTCGCGGTGCGTCCGACGTTTCATCACCCGGCCACACTCGCCAAGCAGGCGGCGAACATCGATCATATCAGCAACGGGCGCCTCTCGCTGAATGTGGTGTCGAGCTGGTGGAAGGACGAGGCGCGTCGATACGGTAGCACGTTCGACGAACATGACGATCGGTATGCGCGCACGAAGGAATGGCTGGATGTGCTGAAGGGTGCATGGACCGAGCCGTCGATGTCGTACGCAGGCCGGTTCTATCAGGTGGACGACCTGATCGTGCAGCCGAAGCCCGTGCGCAGCTGGTCGCGGCCGCATCCGGTGCTCTACGCCGGCGGCGAATCGGAGGCAGGAAAGGCCCTCATCGCGAGCCAGTGCGACGCATATGTGATGCATGGTGATCCTGCCGGACGTGTGGCGCCGAAGGTGGCGGACATGCGTGCGCGTCGTGAGCGGGTCGGCGGCCGACCGATGCAGTTCGGGATGGCGGCCTATGTCATCGTGCGCAATACCGAGGAAGAGGCGCAGCGTGAATTGGCGCGCATCACGAACGTGCAGCCCGGATCGGCGGGATATGCCAACTATCGGGATTGGATCGGCAACACGCAGCTCGAGCAGCAGGTGTCACTGCACGACTACTCGGTGTCGAATCGCGGGCTGCGCGCAGGACTCATCGGCACGCCGGAGCAGGTGGCGGATCGGATTCGCGAGCTGGAAGTAGCCGGTGTGAACCTGCTGTTGCTGCAATGCAGTCCGCAGCTGGAGGAGATGGAGCGTTTTGCGGAGCAGGTGATGCCGCTCGTCGGCTCGCCGGTAACGACCGTGTCGGCGGCGTGATGCGACGATAGCTTGGGGGGCATGGCCACCAGCGCTGTGCCCTCCGCGTCACACCGTCTCCGCTCGATCATCGGCGGCTCTGTCGGCAATCTCGTCGAGTGGTACGACTGGTATGTCTACTCGGCGTTCTCGCTGTATTTCGCGAAGACGTTTTTTCCGCCCGCCGACCAGACCGTGCAGCTGCTCAACGCCGCCGCGGTGTTCGCCGTGGGCTTCCTCATGCGGCCGATCGGCGGCTGGCTGATGGGGCGGTATGCGGATCGCCATGGTCGCAGGGCGGCGCTGACGATTTCCGTGCTGCTGATGTGCGCCGGTTCGCTGGTGATCGCGATCACGCCCTCGTATGCGGCGATCGGCGTCGCCGCACCCGCGCTGCTGATCATCGCGCGCATGATGCAGGGGCTGAGCGTCGGCGGTGAATACGGCGCCAGTGCCACGTACCTGAGCGAAATGGCCGGCCAGCGGCATCGTGGATTCTGGTCCAGCTTCCAGTACGTGACGCTGATCATGGGACAGTTGCTGGCGCTCGGCGTGCTGCTGATCCTGCAACGGACGTTGACGGTGCCGCAGCTCGAGCAGTGGGGCTGGCGGATTCCGTTCGTGATCGGTGCCGCGTGTGCGCTGGTGGCAGTGCGGTTACGCCGCGGCATCGGTGAAACCACGGCTTTCACTCGAGTGTCCGTGAGCGGTGCGCCGCCGCGCTCGGCGATGGCCATGCTCATGCAGCATCCGCGCGCCGTCGCGACGGTGTTCGGGCTGACGGCCGGTGGTGCCGTGGCGTTCTACACGTTCACCACCTATGCGCAGAAGTTCCTCGTCAACACCGCCGGGTTCAGCAAGAACGATGCGACGCTCGTGTCGGCGGGGTCGCTGGCGATCTTCATGTGTGTGCAACCGCTGGTAGGCGCGATCTCGGATCGCATTGGACGACGGCCGGTGCTGATGACATTCGGCGTGCTTGGCACGCTCGGCACGCGGCCCCTGCTGACGGCACTGTCGACGGCGTCGGGTGTCGGCATGGCGCTGATGCTGCTGACAGCGGCGCTGCTGGTCGTGAGCGGATACACGGCGATCAATGCGGTGGTGAAGGCCGAGCTGTTCCCGGCCGATGTGCGCGCGCTTGGCGTGGCGTTTCCGTATGCGGTCGCGGTGTCGATGTTCGGCGGCACGGCCGAGTATCTCGCGCTGTGGTTCAAGAACATGGGGCACGAAGGCTGGTTCTACTGGTATGTGTCGGCGTGCATCGCGGCATCGCTGGTGGTGTATGCGGTGATGCCGGAGACGCGGCACAGCGAGACGATGCGCGACCAGTGATGGCATCCCTGCGAGTGTCGATCGTGCGTCGCCTGGCCGCGCTGCTGTGGATCGTGACGGGCTGCACGCGTCCAGCGTCGCCGGTTGCCGATGCGCCACGACTCGGGCAATGGGTCTGGACGCGCGCAGATGTCGCGCGTTATGCCGAGAGTGCCGGGGTGCGGCCTGATCTCGAGGCCGGTGTGTTCATCGGCGCGGTGCACTGTGATGCGGCATCCAGGAAACTCGTCGCACATGCAGGCTTGCCGCTGTCTGCCTCGGGAGCAGCCGTGGTGACGGCGGTCATCCGATTCGAGGACGGGCTCGATCGCTGCCGCACTGCCACCGATTCGGCCCACACGTTCGATGCGTCGCTCGACAGCGTCGTGTCGGTGCTTCGGTCGCGCGGCAGCGGCACACGCGTGGCTGCGGTGCACCTCGACTTCGATGCGCCACAGCGCGCGCTCAGGGCGTGGGCAGGCAGCGTGCGGTTCCTCGCGACACATTCGCTCGTGCGTGATTCGGTGTGGGTCACGTCGCTGATCGCCCATCTGCGGGAGCCGGAATACGGCGACCTGTTTCGCGGCGTGGTGCGCGGCCATGTGCTGCAGGTGTTCGACACCGGTGAAGTCGTCACGGGCACGCAGGTGCACGAGGCGGTGCGACTCGCGACGCGTGCCCGGCTGCCGTTTCGACTCGGCCTGGGTGCGTTCGAGCGCTCGACGCGTGCGGGCGTGACCGATCATCGCGCGTGGTTCGGCGCCATCGCACGATTCGCGCCGATCGCAGAGTATCGCGGCATCTGGATTTTTCCAGCGGGCCGCTCATGGATCTCAATTCTGGGAGAACGATCGTGATCAGCCGTATTTCGCTGGTTCCGACGGCGTTGCTGTGTCTCGCGACAGTTGCGTGGCCGTGCGGCGGGTCGGACAGCTATAACGTGAATGGGCCGCTGGTGCCGACCGCCACGTTCGCCGAACGGGCATTGAGCCCGCTGTCGGACTTCGAATACATGCCGCGCAACGAGATCCGGTTTCTCCCCGGGCTGCTGCGCGCGGAGCCGGCTCGGATGGTGGCGCTGATCGGACGGTCGCCCATGCAGCCGGCGTGGTGGGATACGCTCCAGAAGCCGATGGTATCGGAGCCGACACCGACCGCGCTCGCTGCGGCGTGGACACGTGGCGATGTGACGGCCGCGACGAAGGCCGCGAACGATGTCGTGTCGCGGGTGATGTCACTGCCGGCGTCGGACGATTCGGTGCGGAACGCCGCGCTGCAACTGGCCGTGGAGACGATCGAGCTCGGGCCGCTGGTCCTGAGTGAACCGGCGGCGTCGCGTCGTGCAGCCTTCGTGCGGCTCGCGGCACCGATGCGCATGGCGACGCTCGACTCGATGCCTGGATTGCTTGCGCGCACGCCTGCGTCACCCCGTCGTGCGTCGATCGAGTACGCGTTGCTCCGGCGCGCGATGCGCGATGGTCTTCCGAATGACTCGCGGGACGAAATCACGAAGCAGGTTCCGGCATCGCGCTGGGATTCGCTGCATGCGGCGCATCGCGCCTGGCTCGTGGCGCACGCCGCACATCCGTACGCGGGGCTGGTGAAATTTGCGCAGCTGCGACTGCTCTTCCTCGCTTCACAATCGGACAGTGCCTGGCGCACGCTGGTGGAGTTGTATCCGACATTTCCCGCGCGCGCTGCCGCCGAGATGCGGTATCTGCTGGTGACCGGCATGCTTCCTCCGGAGACGATGCTGACCGATGCGCGGGTCCCGGTGGAAATTCGCGCGTCCCTGGTCGGCAATCTCCGTCCGTCACGCGGGACGTGGGAAGCGCTGATGCAGGCCGCGTCGCAGCAGCGCAGTGCTGCATGGTCGGAGAATCTCGAAGAGCGACTGCTGGCGTCGCTCGCCACGGATTCTGTCGCCAGCCCGACGCTGCCGCGTGGGTTTCCTGCGTGGCGCGCGACCGCTACACCACTCTGGCGCTATCTCTGGGCCGTCAACATGGTGCGCGGCAACCGTATTGACGAAGCGGCGGTGTTCACGACCGTCCCGATCACGTTGCGGCAGGATTCGACACTCGCCCGCGACGCCGCGATGTTGTCGGCGCGGATCCACATGCTGCGCAAGCAGTGGTCGGCGGCGGTACAGGTGCCGCTGCTCGACGAGTGGACGCGTCGCTACGTCCTGCGCGTGCTGGCCCCAGATACTGTCGCGACAGCCTTGGCAAGTGTGACGGACAAGGTGATTGCTCGCGAGGCACGCCTGGTCGTCGCGACGCGCGCCGGGCAGGACGGTCGCTGGAATGACGCCGCGGCGCAGGTGCGCACCATCGATGCACCGCGTGCCGCTCGCTACACCCGCATCGCCGCCCTCGCGCGCGACACCATCTCGAACGCCGGCCTGCAGCGTTATGCGCAGGCGCTGGCTGCATCCAATGGACAACTCTTCTACGAAGCGACGCGCTACTTCTATCGCGGCATGATGCATCGCAACTGGGACCTGTCGCCCGAACGCAACGCCGAGCCATGGGACCTGCCGTGGACGCGTGCTGAAGAGCAGCGCTGGTTGTACAGCTACCTGCGTGGCAGCTCGGAGCGGTATCTCGCGTTGCGTGCGTATGCGTCGTACTTCAATCGGCCCGGAGTGACCGCAGCGCAACGGCGCGCGGCAGTACGTGACGCGGATCGTGCGTATCGCGGGTTGCTCGATACGGATCCGAGTCGGAGTACGGAAGGGTTCTGGGCCGATTCGCTGCCGCAGAGTGTCGAGGCGAAGGCGATTCGTCGGGCGGGGCGCAGCGACGGCTCATGAGATCGAGCATGCACGAATTCACGAGGCCTCAACTGCAATCGGGGCGATAGGGCGGAGAGTCCGGAGAGTGCGTCGGACTCCTGGCTTCTGTCTTCGCGCGCCACGGTGAAATGCTCGGGGTGAGGAGCGCACTGAGCGCACGGAGGCCAAGCGCTGCAACGCTCTGCCCGATCGCGCACCGCGGTTTCTTGCGAACAGCAGTTACAACGAAATGTGAGGGATGGTGCGCACCGCGCCGATCGTTGCAACCGACGCACTCTCCGGCCTCCCCGGCCTTTCCCCACAAAAAAGACAGCGGCTCCACGAACCCACAGGAACGTTGCAACCGACGCACTCCGTGGGCTCCATGCGCTCCGCCTCCAGTCTGGTTTCGGTTCGAGCCGTGCAGGCGATCTGAACGACTCTGCGGACGTTGCGGCGTCGCATCGCATGGGGCTCGGGTAGATTGCGACCATGCGCGACACCCGTGACCGATATCTCCCCGACCCGGAAGCGTTCCGGGCGGCGCGCCCGCAGCGTGGGCGCATCATCATCATCGCGCCGACGCGCGCTGCGTGCGAGACGATCGAACTCGCGTTCACGCTGAACATCCCGACCTACCTCGAGACGCACCACGGCGCGCGTTTGCGCGAACTGGCGGCGAGTGGCGAAGGATTCGGGATCGTCGCCGGAACCGGTACCGGCAAGACGCTCGCGGTGCGACCGATCGCGGAAACGATTCTCGGCGAGGCGCTCAAGGTCGGCGTCGTGAATCGTGAGCGTGAGGCGACGCCGGACACGCCGCAGTGCAACGTGATCATCGTCACGACCGGCATCGCACGGCGCTGGTTCCAGGACGGTGACATCGATCATCATGACACGGTCGTCGTCGACGAGATCCACCAGACGTCCGCCGAACTCGAACTCTGTCTCGCGCTCGGCAAACGCGCACGGTGCCGATACATCTGGCTGTCGGCCACCGTCGATCCGTCGTTCTATTCGCAGTACCTCGGCAGCGGCGCCGTGCTCGAGGTGTACAGCTTCGACGAGGCGAAGAAGGCGAAGGTCGAAGTCCTGACGCGCAGTCCCGCCGACTTCCTCGACGACAAGTTCCTGAAGAAGGTGATCGCCGAACGTCGGGGTGTGGCGATGTTCCTGCCGACGCGCGCGGGTACGGAGGATGCCGCTCGGCATGTGCAGGAGAGCTTCCCGAAGATTCACGCGCAGCACTACCACGGCGGCGAACCGATCCGCGTGATCCGCCAGTATCTCGACGAGGGCGGCGTGGAGAAGCCGTTCTTCCTGTCGATGACGGCCGCGGGACAGAGTGCGATCACCGTGCAGGGACTCGATACGGTGATCATCGACGATACCCGATTCACCAACATGGTGGACAAGGGACGCAACGTGCTCACGCGTGTGCATCTTGGCGCCAACGAACTGCTGCAGATGGCGGGACGTGTCCATGGGCGTGTGTCGGGCGGACGCGTGTTCATCCTGTCCGATCGGCGTATTCCGTTCGAACACCTGAAGCCGGAACTGCCGGAGTTTCAGCTCGCCGGCGACAGTGAGCGGGTGGCGATCACCTGTGCGGCGATCGGCGTGCGCGCGGATGATCTCGAGCTGCCGGTGCCGCTGGACAAGATCGCGTATCGCCGAGCGGTGACGCTGCTGGAGACGCGCAACATCGTTGCCAATGGTCGCCTGACGGACTACGGGCGCGCCGTGGAGAAGATGCCGGTGGAGCGGCCGTGGGCGGAGTTGCTGGTCAACAGCGACGACGACCTGGTGCCGTTCGTGGCCGTGATGAGTGGCGTGGAAAGCCTGCATCGCATGACGCGCGAGGATCGCGTGCTCGATGGCATGCTGATTCCCGGCAGCGATCACCTGACGGCCTACAACCTGTACGCCGAGGCGTTCACGAAGTACGGCTATGTCGACAACGTGTACGGGTTGCCTCGGCAGCTCTTCCACGACGAGATCGCCGAATGGGCGGAGATGAAGGGTGTGCTGGTCAAGTCGCTGGAAGATGCGGCGCTGTCGATGGCGAGTGTGTACCGCTCGCTGAACGCACCACTGCCGACGTCACTGCCGAAGGCGACGGAGGCGACGCGCGCGCGCTTCTCCGAACTGCTGGCGCAGGTGATGCCGTTCGACCTTGTCGTGGACGAGGAGACGGCATGGCGCGAGTCCGCACGCGTTGGCAAGACGAGTGTGTGCGGCAGCTGGGGTGCAGTGGCGGGGACGCTGCGCTTCTTCGCCGATCGCATGGGTATTCCACGCGCGTCGATCGAGGGCACGCAGCTCGCGCCCGCGCTGCTGCGCAAGTACGCGACGTACGGTGACTCGACGATCGCGTACGATCCGCACCGCAAGCAGGGTCAGCTCGTCCGCACGCGTCGTGTGACGTACGCAGGTTTCGAGCTGGAACGCGAGACGGAGATCCTCAGCGACTTCACACCGGAGAACGCATCACAGGCGCGTGATGTCCTGGCGGATGCGTTTGCGACCGAGCGCGTGCGGCACGCGGCGGTGGAGCGCAATCGGCCGATGATCGCCGAAGCGCGTGAAGTCTGGCGACGCAGCGGCGGTCTCACGCCGCGGGCATCGCAGGCCGACGTCGCGTCGTGGTATCGCGAACGACTCGACAGTGTGGAGTCGGTGCACGACCTGAAGCATCTGCAGCTGCGGATGTCGTGGGACGACTGGATCACACCTGAGCAGCGTGCCCTGTACGACGCGTTGCCACACATGGTCAGCGTGCGTGATCGGCAGGTGCCGATCGAATACGACGTCGAGGAGCGCGATGACGGCGCACTGTTCGGCGTGGCGCGTCTGCGCTTGCCGGAAAAGCTCGCGCGCACACTCGTCGCGGAAGAGTTGCCGCCGTTCGATCGGCCGTATCGGTTCGTGGTGCTGCGCGGTCAGCGAGGGTCGGCACGCGGCCGCACGATCGAGGAATTGCAGGACGCGCTCGACACGCCGTGGATGCCGGACGAACTGGCCACACTCGGTGACCAGTACGGGCAACGGAAGGGCGGCCGGGAGCGGTCGCGTGAGGAGTACCAGCGCGGCAAGGATCGCCGGTCGGTGATTCCGCCGAAGAAGCGCGGGCGCAAGGGGCGCTGACAGGCGAGTCGGACTCGCCCTTCGCAGTTCCACCATGCAGTACCGTCGCGCGACTGCATGCCCAGCGACGCTGCGTGCAGCCGTGTATTGTCGCAGTCCGCAACCAACTGCTGAACACATGGTCGCGAAAGGGCAGGGCGAGGCGCTCACGGAATGTGGGAACGGCAACTGCTGACAGCTGACTGCCTGACACAACGGACGCTGCTTCCGCACGAATGAGCAAACAACGGCGGCACTGCCACGGGAATGAGTTATCGGACTGATCGGTCCGCAACTTTGTCGAATCTTTTTGCCAGATTTCTCGGAATTGGTTCGTCCGTTGAGCGTAAACGCCTATAAGGAAACAAGTTAGACGCTGACTCCGGGCAGGCTTGCGTTTAGGACTGGTCGGTCCTAGTTTCCCGATCGTGAATACGCGTCGCGCCCAGATCCTCGATGCCGCTGCGGTCCTGATCGGACGGCAGGGGTATTCCGCGACGTCGATCGATGATGTGATCAAGGAATCGCGGCTGAGTGGGAAGAGTCACTTCTACCACTACTTCCGCAGCAAGGAAGAGCTGGGGTTCGAGGTGCTCGATCGCCAGTTCGAACGGTTCGCCGAGCGTGGTCTGGCAATCCTGCGCGAGCCGATGATCGATCCGATGGAGCGGCTCTCCCTGTTCATCGACTCACTGGTGGCCGCGCATGCGGCGCGTGGGTGTCACGGTGGCTCGCCATTCGGCACGCTGGCCGCGGAAATGGCGGACGCACACGAAGGATTCCGCCTGCGTATTGCACAGGTGTTCGTGCGCTGGGCGAGTCAGATCCAGTCGCTGTTGTGGGAAGCCCGTCCGCAGCTGCTCGATGACGTCGATGCGGTGCGGTTGTCGCGCTTCATCATCGCGGCGCTCGAAGGAGGCTTGATGATGTCGCGCGTCAAGCGCGACATCGTCGTGATGGAAGGAATTGCGCTCGATCTGAAGCGTTTCATCGTCATGCACCTGCGCGAGCCGAATGCCGTGCCGCATCCAAGCGCGGGAGTGTGACGAATGCATGACACCACAGGCGGGCGCCGGAAGTTCGATCGCACCGGTGCACACCCGATGACCGAGTCCACTCTGGAGCACATCATGGCTGCGACGCAGCGACAGGAACGAACAGGGACAGGGGTGGACACCGTGCCGCGCAGCGAGCTGCGACTCGAGGGCCGTGCGCGATTCGAAGCCGAGGCGCTGGTGCACCTCGATGCGATGTACAGCTTCGCACTCAAGCTGTCGCGCTCACGTGACGATGCGGAGGATCTCGTGTCGGATACGATCCTGCGTGCGTTCGAGCGCTGGGAGCAATACCGACTCGGTACCAACATCCGCGCCTGGCTGTTCACGATCCTGTACCACGTCTTCGTGAGCCGGAAGCGACGCATCGACGCGCGCGAAGTGCAGGCCACCGACGAGACGGATGGGTGGGGCGCGTTCGAGCCCGTGGGTGACGTGAACCCCGAGGCGCGCTTCTACGAGACGTTTCTGGACGCCGAGATCACATCGGCGATCGACAACCTGCCGGACGAATACCGCGCGGCCGTGGTGCTGAGCGACATCCACGAACTGCGCTACGCCGAGATCGCGCACATCCTCGGTGTGCCCGAGGGGACGGTGAAAAGTCGGCTGTTCCGCGGGCGGCGGATCCTGCAGAAGAAGCTGGTCGGGTACGCGATCGACATGGGGTACATCAAGTCGGTCCCCGAAGCGGCCTGACGCCTACCGCGTTTCAAGAGCTTGGCTCGCACAGAGCCACGGAGAGTTCGCTCGCAATGTAGCGACCACCGTTCACGCGGGGACCGCGGGGGACGCGAGGACAAACAAATGCTGTTGGAACTGCGCTCGCGAGAGGCTGTTCCAACAGCTTTTTGTTGTTGCAATTCCCCGCGTTCCCCGCGAGCCCCGCGTGAAAAGTCTTGTCTGGATTGCGCGCGAACTCTCGGTGCCACTGTGGCGCTGTGCGAGCCAGGCTGTGTCGCGGACTTACGATGCGATGAGCGGGCGGAAAGTCGTGGGCGCTGGTGAAGTGCGCATCGGTTCGCGGGCGCGGTGACGGGCAGCCTTGGCGCGGTTGCCGCAGGTTGCCATGTCGCACCACCGGCGACGGCCGTTCTTGGTGCTGTCGAGGAAGACGCGACGGCAGCGTGGGTCGTTGCAGCAGCGCACCCGGCCAAGTTCACCGGCGATCAATGAATCGGCACCGTCGTCCACGATCGGCATCATGAGCGCGGCAAATGCGTCGCCGCCCGCGACGAAGTTGCGCGTGTAGGAGCCCTCGGGCGACAGCTCGAGGCGTCGTGTGCCTGCGCTTCGACCGAGTACCCGATTGATCTCGCCGACGGCATCCGTGCGCGCATCGTTCGACACGGCGCCATGTTCGGCCAGCGCACGAAGGGCGCTCCGGACGCGGCGGGCATCGAGCAGGGCGGCGGTCGCACCGGCCGGCTGCTGCTCGGCGCGACGCATGATTGCCACGCGGCGGTCATGATCGATCACACCGACGGCCGCCAGCCACTCCAGCATGGTCCCGAAATCCCGCAGCGCATCGCGGCGCACGCCAAGCTCGATGTCGTCCGTGTTGACGAAATCCAGCCAGAGGCGATCGCCGACGAATACGAATGTGCGTCGATCGGATGGTGCGATGACGAGTGCGGACACGTGGGCCTTCGCAGAAGGGGATGAATCGACGTTACCCCCCAAATGCAGCGGCGCAAGCAAATCGCCGACCGTCTGGCATGCGTTTCCCGGCGTCGCTGGGGCGAATCCTGCACGGCGGATGGTAGCACGCATTCGGTCGCCCGGCACGACGCCATGTGCCGCTGCAGCGCGATCCTGCGAGGGCGCGACGGCCGTGCCATCTGGGCGGGCACTCCGGTTCACGACCAGGGAATCTCTGCAGAATTCGGATGCCCCCAAACCGCCCTCCGCGCAACCCATCCCGATTCTGCAGAGGTTCCGTAGATTCAGACATGGCATCGACCGACGAAGAGACGTATTACCGGAAGGGCTTCGGCCTCAAGGCCGACGTGCAGGACACCCTGGCCGATGACTACACCGGTCGTCTGGTGGACCTGCTGCGGGCCAGCGATTACACGCTGACGTCCGGGGACGTGACGGTGCGGCTGGCCAAGGAATTCGGCTTCTGCTACGGCGTCGAACGCGCGGTCGAGTACGCTTACCAGACGCGGGCCAAGTTTCCCGATCGGCGTGTGTTTCTCGCGGGCGAGATCATTCACAACCCGCACGTGAACCACAAGCTGCGCGAAATGGACATCACGTTCCTGCAGGCGAAAGGCACGGGCTTCGACTACGGCATCGTGCAACCGGATGACGTGGTGATCCTGCCGGCGTTCGGCGTCACGATCCAGGATTTCGAGACACTCCGCGCGCTGGGCTGCATCATGGTGGACACCACCTGCGGCTCGGTGCTCAATGTGTGGAAACGTGTCGAGCGCTATGCACAGGACGGTTTCACGTCGCTCATCCACGGCAAGCACTATCACGAAGAAACGCGCGCGACGGCATCGCAGGTGCAGAAGTATCCCGAGGGACGCTATCTCGTCGTGCGCGACATGGCCGAGGCACAGCTGGTCTGCGACTTCATCGAAGGCAAATGGAATCGCGAGGCGTTCATCGAGAAGTTCGCGGCCGATCGTGCCTCGCCCGGCTTCGATCCGGACCTGCATCTGCAGCGCATCGGGGTCGCGAACCAGACGACGATGCTGGCGCGCGAATCACTCGCGATCGGTGAACATGTGGGGCAGGCGATGGCACGCGCCCATGGCGCCGACCATCGCGCGACACACTTCCGCACATTCGACACGATCTGTTCGGCGACACAGGATCGGCAGGATGCCGTGGATGAGCTGCTCAAGGAACCGCTCGACGTGATGCTCGTGGTCGGCGGCTACAACTCGAGCAACACGCTGTCGCTGGCGGCCATCTGTGCGGACAAGGTGACGACATACCACGTCGAGGATGCGGAAGGGATCGATCCCCAGAGTGGCGCGGTGCGTTATCGGCCGATCGGCCTGCACATGAGCGAGGTGACGCAGTCGTCGTGGATGCCGATGCACGGCGCCGTCCGGGTCGGAATCACCGCCGGTGCCAGCACGCCGAACAACAAGATCGGTGAGGCGGTGGCGCGCATCTTCCAGACGCGGGGCATCGACCCGGGGCTGATCGGGTGAACGTTGGTACGATGCGCGCGTTTGCTCGATATCTCGTGTTGGGCGATGGATTGTCGGCCGACCTGACCCCGGCGCTCGATCTCAAGGTGGCTGACGTGAGCGTCGCACTGGAACGCGACGCGAAGAGTGGTGCCGTGCCAGCGGTCGGTGCCGGTTCGCTGCTGTTCATGAACGACGACGATCGCTGGCCCGATTTCATCGGTGATGATCTGCGCACGCTCGCCGGGTGCGAGCGGATCGACCGACTGGCCATGGATGGCGCGAGCATCGGCGACATTTTCGACGAGCAGATCATCGGACTCGAGTCGAGTGACGAGCCAACGCTCATCACGTTGACGGCGGGCGCCATCGATCTGCTCAGTGCGGTGGCGACGAAACCCGCGCCCGCCCGCATGCAGACGATCGTGCAGGATGCCGTGACAGGAGTTCTCGCGCTCGGCGACATGTTGCATGCGCGCTTCAGCGATCTGACGCTCATCCTGACGACGTTACCCGATCCGACCGACGGACTCGGCATTTTCACGGAATCGCGCGACGGCGACGCAGTACCGCCGTCCGCGTTGCTGCAGTTCAACGCGCTGCTTCGTCAGCGCGCGAGCGATCTGTCCGGCACACTCGTGTCGGACGCACATGCTGCATTTCATGGGCACGGTCTCACGTCGCCCGAGTCTGAGCGCTGGTTCTGGCGCCGGAATCCGCACGAGCCGAGTGCCGCGGGCGCGTCAGGGCTGCGGGCATGCTGGTTGGCGACACTCATGACGCCGCAATAGCTGAGTTCTGCCTGTCGCGTGGCGCACAGGGCACGGCTGGCGCGAAACTCATAGGACTGGAGTCCAAGACTTCTCTGTATTCATGGTCGCTCTCAGCGCCGATGAGAACGGAACCTTCGGGACGCCGCCGGCACTCACTGGCGTGCGGCGGTCCCGCGTATATCGTGACCGCGTACGACTGCTCACCGGTGAGCAGAATCCAGCACCGCGGACGTGGCGGTGCGCCAGTCACGCAGCAGAGGCAGAGCATGTCAGCCACGCTCGAGCAGGACGGCATTGCGACCGTCCCCAGTGCAGCAAACCGGATGCGGATGACGATTCCGATCCGGTCGCGGTACGAGAACTGGATCAACGGTGCCTACGCACCACCGGCGAAGGGTCAGTATTTCTCGAACCCCAGTCCCGTCACGGGCCAACATTTGTGTGACGTGGCGCGCGGCACCGCGGAAGACATCGAGAAGGCGCTCGACGCCGCCCACGCGGCGTTCAAGACGTGGGGCAGGACGTCGGCCGCTGAACGCGCGAACATCCTCAACAAGATCGCGGATCGCGTGGAAGCGAATCTCGAAGCGATCGCGGTGATCGAGACGATCGACAACGGCAAGCCGATTCGCGAGACGATGGCCGCCGACCTGCCGCTCGTGATCGATCACTTCCGGTATTTCGCCGGTGTGATCCGTGCGCAGGAAGGCAGTCTGTCGCAGCTCGACAACGATACGGTCGCGTATCACTTCAACGAGCCGCTCGGCGTCGTCGGCCAGATCATTCCGTGGAACTTCCCGCTGCTGATGGCGACGTGGAAGCTGGCACCGGCGCTGGCCGCCGGAAACTGCGTCGTGCTCAAGCCCGCCGAGCAGACGCCGGTGAGCATCATGGCATTCATGGAGCTCGTGGCCGACCTGCTGCCGCCGGGCGTGGTGAACGTGGTGCAAGGATTCGGCATCGAAGCCGGCAAGCCGCTGGCGAGCAGCAATCGCATCGCGAAGATCGCATTCACGGGTGAGACGACGACGGGTCGCCTGATCATGCAGTACGCGTCCGAGAACCTGATCCCGGTGACGCTGGAACTCGGTGGCAAGAGCCCGAACATCTTCTTTGCGGACGTGATGGACGAGGACGATGCATTCTTCGACAAGGCGCTCGAGGGGTTCGGCATGTTCGCGCTCAACCAGGGTGAAGTCTGCACCTGTCCGTCGCGTGCGCTGGTGGAAGAGTCGATCTACGATGCCTTCATGGAGCGCGCGACGGCGCGTGTGGCCGCGTTCAAGCTGGGACATCCGCTCGATCTCGGCACGCAGGTCGGTGCGCAGGCGTCGAACGATCAGCTGGAGAAGATCCTCAGCTACTTCGACATCGGACGCGCGGAAGGTGCCTCGGTGCGTCTCGGTGGCGAGCGCTTCATGCAGGACGGCGAGCTCGCGCAGGGCTACTACGTGAAGCCGACGATCTTCGAGGGCACGAACAACATGCGTGTGTTCCAGGAGGAGATCTTCGGCCCGGTGGTGTCGGTGGCGAAGTTCAAGAACGAGGACGAGGCCCTGCACATCGCGAACGACACGCTGTACGGCCTGGGCGCGGGTGTGTGGACGCGTGACATCAACCGCGCGTACCGCTTCGGCCGTCACATCCAGGCGGGTCGTGTCTGGACGAACTGCTATCACGCCTATCCGGCGCACGCGGCGTTCGGCGGCTACAAGCAGAGCGGCATCGGGCGCGAGAATCACCTCAAGATGCTGAACCACTACCAGCAGACGAAGAACATGCTGGTGAGCTACAGCCCGAACGCACTCGGGTTCTTCTGAGAGTCCGGTTGTCTCACACAGCGCAGTACGGCAGCAGAGAATTCGTGAGTTCTACATCGTGCAAACAAGACTTTTCGCGCGGGGTCCGCGGGGAAAAGCAAAAGGCTGATGGAACTGCGCTCGCGAGAGGCTGTTCACAAAACCTTTTGCACGTGCTCTTCCCCGCGTCCCCCGCGGGCCCCGCGCGAAAAGTTTTTACTCCATGGCTATGGAACACATGATTCTCTGTGGCGCTGTGGCGCTGTGGCTCTGTGCGAGACACGCAGTGAATGACCTGTGACGGAGGAATGATGGCGGAGCGGGTGGATTGTACGGCGGAGGCCGCGGCGATGATCGACAAGCTGGTGGAGCAGCACGGACGCGTGCTGTTTCATCAGTCGGGCGGCTGCTGTGATGGCAGTGCGCCGATGTGTTATCAGCGCGGTGAATTCAAGATCGGCGCGCGCGACGTGCTGCTCGGCATCATCCACGGCGAGACGCCGGTGTACATCGGCGCCGCGCAGTTCGAGTACTGGCAGCACACGCGCCTGACGATCGATGTGGTACCGGGACGCGGCGCCGGTTTTTCACTCGAGGCGCCGGAAGGTGTGCGGTTCCTGACGCGCTCGCGTCTCTTCACCGACGAAGAGTCGATCGAGATGGTGATCGCCGGACCGCCACTGCGTGGTCCCGAGGCGGCTGGTCTGTCCTGACTTGTTCTAGGGAACCGCAATCGGTGGATAGGGCGGGGAGGCCGGAGAGTGCGCCACGCTCGGCGCTCCGCTCTTCGCGAGGCAGCGCCAAACGCAAGGGGTGTGGAGCGCACGGAGCGCACTGAGGGCTCGCCGTGCCACCGTCTGCCCACCGCACGCGGAAGGTTCCTTGGAAACAGCAGTTCCAACAAAAGTCAGCAGTGTTCCGCGCTGCGCGGAGCGCTGCAATGGG
>JACMLX010000059.1 GCA_014379355.1 Gemmatimonadaceae bacterium | reverse complement strand
GGTGCGCACCGCGGTCGGCAGCACCGCGCAGCGGACGCCCGCGCCGACGTCGCGAGGCGCCAGTACGCGCGGCACCATCAGCAACCTCGAAGGCTCCACCAACGATGCGCAGGCCATCGCTCAGGTGATCACCGCGAGATTCGGCTTCCCGCGCGCCAATGTGCGTGTGCTGCTCGACAAGGCCGCCACGCGACAGGCGATTATCGATTCTCTCACGGCGCTGCTCGCACGCTCCAAGCCGGGCGACGTGGCGTTCTTCTCCTATGCCGGCCACGGCGCCCTGCGTCGCAACACGATGACACCAGGCAAGCAGGTGGACCAGACGCTCGTGCCGGTCGATGCGAACGCCGGTGCGGAGGACATTCGCGACAAGGAACTGGCGGCGATCGTGTCGCCGGCCGCCGCACGCGGCGTCGTCGTAACGCTCGTCATCGATGCCTGCAACTCCGGCTCGATCACGCGGGGTGGTGTTCCGCAGTTGCTCAAGGAACGCTGGGCCTCGATCGATGAGCGCGACAAGGCGGAACGCTACACCGGGCAATTCCCCGCCGATGTCGGCGCGCTCGTCATCTCCGCCGCCGAGGATACACGTCCCGCCAAGGAAGGCATGGACGAGAACAATGTGCGGCATGGCCTTTTCACGTCGGCGTTTCTGCATGCGCTGATGTCGAACTCCACCAACGCGTCGGCGCGACAGATCTTCCAGAGCACGAAGGCGATCATGCAGGGTCGCGCACCCGATCAGGTGCCGAGCATCGATGCGCAGCAGGCGCGCCTGCGCCAGCCGCTGTTCGGCGGCAACAGTGGTGATGCTGCGGGTCGCACCACCGTCGCGCTGACCGGACTGCGCGGTGAGAAAGCAGAACTGGATGGCGGTCTGGCGCTCGGTCTGCGCCCGGGCACCGAGCTGGCGCGCCTCGTGAATGGCGTGCTCGACTCCAACCTGATCGTGAAAGTCGAGCGCAACTCGAGCATCGCCCGCAGCATCGCGGTCGTCGTGAAGGGCAGCGAGGATTCGCTGAAAGTGGGCGACCTGTACGCCATCACGCGGTGGGTTGCGGCTGACGAACCGCTGTTGCGCGTCTGGGTGCCCGCACCGCTTGCGACGGAAGCGGATCGTGATGCGGCCATCGCGGAAGCGCGTATCCTGCGCGCCAGCAACCAGATCACCTGGATCGACGATCCGACGCGAATTCCGACTGGCTCGCAACCGCTGGTGACGGTGGCGTTCGAGAACGGCTGGTGGACGCTGCGCACCGGTCGCGAAAAGCCGGTGTCCATCGGTGCGACGCTCAGGGCCGCGCGCGTGCTCTCGGCCATCACGCAGCTCGGTGTGAAGAATCCAGTCGTCTGGCTGTCGATTCCACCGACGCGAGCGCTCGATGCAGCACTCGGCATCGGCGGCACAAAGCAGGAAGCGGGCATCACGCGTGAGGGTGCTCCGGAAGGTGCGTTCTACGTGCTCGCCGGCCGCGTCACCGATCAGGGAGTCAGTTACGCATGGGTGCGCGCAAACGCCTCGGCCGCCGACAGTGCATCGAGTGCATTTCCGGCGCGCAGCAACTGGTTTCCGATCAGCGCAGCGCCGGATGCCGCCGCTGCTGCCGACTCGTTGCGCATGCGTGCCGAAGCACTGGGCAAGGTCCGGACATGGCTCACGATCGCGACGCCGCCGGATGATGGACAGTTCCCGTACCGCCTGGTGGTGGTGGACAGCGTGTCAGGCAACCCGCTCGCCAGTGATTCGATCACGGCCGGTACGGTGATCCAGCTGCGTCTCGATGCCGACACGTCGCGCCTGGCGGCGGCGGCGCAGCGATCACCGCGTTTCGTGTACGTGTTCAACATCGACAGCAAGGGCAAGGCGACGCTGCTCTTCCCGTCAGACGGCACGAACGCCAGCAACCGCGTGCCCTACTTCATGGGCAACAAGGAAGTGTGGCCGGACGCGATTCCGGTCACGGACGGTGCGGGTCAGGTGGCATCGTTCGGGGCGACGGATGTCGGCGTCGAGTCACTGCTGCTGGTGACGTCGGAGCAGGAACTGCCGCGGGATGTGTTCGAGTGGGACGCGGTGGTGTCGCCGGAAATGCAGCGCGGGGGCGCCGAGTCGCAGATCGGAGGGTTGTTGCGAAGCCGGATGGGCACGCGTGGGCTTGGCGCCCGCCCGGGCTCGGCGCCGGCCACCTGGTCGCTGCAGCGGGTGCAGGTGCGCGTGATTGCCGGTCGCTAGCAGCAGGCCTGGCACGGGAGGCGCGGCGGGACGCGCGCCGGGATGTGTCGTCATTTCGTAACGGGTTGTAGAGTACGATCAATCGTGCAGGGTCACGTTGCCGGTGCCCGGTGGCACCATCGAGGGTCGGTCCATGGGTTCAACATCGCTGCGTTCAACGTTCGGTCGTCTGCTGATGACGGCCGCGCTGGCAGGACTTTCCGTTTCATCGCTGGCGGCGCAAGGCACCCGACGCGGACTCGAACAGCGATCGGCGGCGGGCAGCGGACCGGCTGGTTTCGGCACCTATCACGCGATCATCTTCGCCGTCGGCGACCAGCAGGCGAGCAGTGGATTGCCATCGCTGCGATTCCCGATCAAGGAAGCGGACAGCCTGCGCGCCGTCATCACACGCGAGTACACGTTCGATCCGAAGAATGTGCAGGTGGTGAAGAACCCGACGCGCGAAGCGATTCTCGACTCGCTGGAAGCGGTGGCGCGTCGCCTCGGTCCCGAGGACAACCTGCTGGTCGTGTACAGCGGTCATGGCGGCTTCGATGAAGCGGGTCGCGAAGGGTACTGGCTCGCAGCCGATGCGGCGAACGCACGCAAGAGCACGTGGATCCCGAATGAGTCGATCCGCACCTGGTTGCGCACGCTCAAGGCGCGGTCGGTGCTGCTGATCACGGATGCATGTTTCAGCGGCTCGCTCAACCGCAGCAACGACGATCGCGTGGTGCTGCCGGCCGACAATCAGCGCGCGATCGCCGGTGCGTTGATGTATGCACGTCGTTCCAGTCGTCAGGCGATGACCGCCGGCACGGCGAAGGAGACGGTGCCGCAGGTGAGCATCTTCTCGATGGAAATCATCGCGGCACTCAAGGCGCGTCGTGCCCCGGTGTTCATGGCGCAGCAGCTGGCCGGCGAGATCAATCCGCGCGTGGCAGCTGTCGCACATACCACACCGACGTTCAGCGCGGTGCCGGGCATCGAAAGTGATCAGGGCGACTTCGTGTTCGTTCGCCGTCCGGCCGCTTCTGACGCGGGAACCGTCGGTGTCGATGCCAACGCCGCCTCGGCAACCGTGGCATCGGGATCCGCGACGACGGGTGGCGTCCAGCGCGGTGCAGGATCGTCATCAGGCACAGCGCAACCGACACGCACACCAGCATCGACTTCTGCCGCAGCGCAGCCGTCGAACGCTCCGCGCACCGGCGGAGGGTCCGGCGATGGCAGTTCGAAACTGGGCAACATCGGCACCGCGGCACCGGCGACGACGCCGACCAGTACGCCGACGGCCGGCACGACGCCCAAGGCCCCCTCGACGGGCGCTGCGTCTTCGCGCACCGCCGCGGCCTGTGATGGCGGCGTGTCGTCAGGATGTGTGTCGAAAGGCCTCAACCTCGAGTACGGCCGCAGCGGCGTCACACAGAATGTGCCGCTCGCCATCGCGCAGTATCGTCTCGCGTGTGACGCGCAGGATCCTGAAGGC
>JACMLX010000058.1 GCA_014379355.1 Gemmatimonadaceae bacterium | reverse complement strand
CGCGGCGCGGAGCGCCGGATGGCGTACGACGGCTGCACGTCCTCGAAACACTGCGCGCGGCCGCACCGTGGCAGCGTGCGCGCGCGACCGCCGTTGCAGCCCGAGGCACGGCAGCGAGATCACTGATCGTCGAGCGTGATGATTTTCGCATCCGCCGCTACGTCGAGCGCGCAGGCACGTCGGTGATCTTCGTCGTCGATGCGTCAGGCAGCGCCGCGGCGCAGCGACTTGGTGAAGCCAAGGGTGCCGTCGAGGCGTTGCTTGCGGAGAGTTATGCGCGACGCGATCGAATCTCCCTGATCGCGTTTCGCGGGACGACGGCGGACGTGCTGTTGCCGCCGACGCGCGCGCTGGCGCGTGCACGGAAGCTGCTGGCATCACTGCCCGGTGGTGGTGGCACACCGCTGGCGACGGCGATCGATGTTGCCATCACGGCGGGTGTGGCGGCACGTCGTGCCGGCACGCTGCCGGTCGTGGTCTTCCTGACCGACGGTCGCGCGAACGTGGCGCGCGATGGCAAGGGTGGACGCACCGAGTCGATGCGCGATGCCCTCGATGCGGCGGCGCAGTTCCGCACGAGCAACCTGTCGGCAGTGCTGATCGACACGTCACCGCGACCGGAGCCGATGGCGCGGAAGATTGCTGACGCACTCGGTGCGCGCTACGTGCCACTGCCCGTGGTCGATGCGCGTGCGATCGCGGGCGCTGTCGCGCTCGCAAAGGAAGCGTCATGACGGCGCCGCGCGATGTGACGGCGACGCCGTCGGCCGAAATCGCGCGGCCTGAGTCCGTTGTGCGCGGTCCGTGGGCGACGTGGTGGCACGATCACTGGAGTGCCGTCGGAAAGGGCACGCTGGCGGTGGTCGGATTCTGGTGGCTCGTGACGGGTGTGATCGTCGCGCTGCAGCGCAATGAATGGACGAAACTCGCGGCGTGGACGATCTCGACGGCGGTGGCGATCTACGCAGCGTACGTGATTCACGCGCAGCGGGCGGAGCGCACGGCGGCGTCGGCACGACGCACGTTCCTGGCGGCGACTGCGGTCTGGATGTGGATCAATGTCGGTCTGTACGGAGGCTGGATCGTCGGGCCAGGGCATGCGGCGAGTGTCCTCGGCGAACCGACACTGCTCCGTGCCGTCGAAGCGATCGTGTCGCTGCTCTGGCACGAGCTGCTCTGTGTGTTGCTGCTGTTCGCGACGTGGCTGCTGGTGCGCCGATCGCCGAACCGACTCGCGTTCGCGGCGCTCGCGACGTACTGGGCGGTGTTGCAGGTGGCGAAGCTGAACATCTTCTTCGGCGTCGCGAACCCCGGCGCACGGTTCCTGCCACCGCATCTGCAATTCCTGCTGTCGTACTACGGACCGCCGGTGAACACGGATTTTCTGCCGCTGTCGTTTTTTGCGGCGGTCGGCGTCGCGTTGGTCTTCTGGTGGAATGGCTGGCAGGCGAAAGATGCGTTCCTGCGCCAGAGTCGCGCGCTGCTCGCGATGCTGATCGCGCTCGCGGCGGTCGAGTACCTGCTGCTGGCGGTGCACAGTGACGCGCCGCTGTGGGAAGTATTCCTGAAGGCGCGCGGGTTCTAGCGCACAGGCAACGGTTTTTCGCGGCGCGGATCTACTCGTAGCGCAACGCGTCCACGGGATCGAGTCGGGCAGCGCGGTTGGCAGGAATGATGCCGAACATCACACCGACCACGATCGACGACGTCACGGCCACGATCGTGAGCGTGAGCGGAAATCCCGTCGTGATCTCGAGCAGTACGGTGACGAGTTTTCCCACGGCGGCGCCCGCAAGCACCCCGATGATGCCGCCGAGTCCAGTGAGCGTCGCGGCTTCGACGAGGAATTGCAGCCGGATGTCGCCCGTCGTGGCGCCAAGGGCCTTGCGGAGGCCGATCTCCTTCGTGCGATCGGTGACGGAGACCATCATGATCGCCATGACGCCGATGCCGCCAACCAGCAGCGCCACACTCGACAGCACGATCAGCACGAGGAAGAACACACTCGTGAGACTGTTGAAGGTGTCGAGCACCTGATCCTGCGTGACGAGATCGAAGGTGTTCTTGTCGCGCGGTCGCAGCTTGCGGCCGCTGCGCAAGGCGACGGTGACGCTGGCCTGTGCATCGCTGACGCTCACGCCGGGTTTCGGCTTCACCGGAATCCAGAGTCCGTTCGTCTTGTCGATCTGGAACTGCGTATCGAGCATCCGGAACGGAATGATCGCGCCGATTTCCGATCCGGGCGGTGAGAATATGTTGCCCGGCTGCACGTAGATGCCGACCACGCGCGCCGGTCGGCCGCCCACGCGCACCAGTTTTCCGAGTGGATCGAGGCGTCCGAAGACCTTGTCGGCGATTGCATCGCGCAGGACGACGACATTGTCGCCACCGGTGACTTCGGCGCGAGTGAACCAGCGGCCCGACGCCAGCTCACCACCCTGGATGACCGTGAAGCCCTCGTCCGCGCCGAACACCGCGACATTCTGCGTGCGCGACCCTTCGTACTCCACGCGCGCGATGGCCTGTCCCCACAACGCGGCGTAGAGGATCTCGGGCAATGCCCGGATGCGCTGCGCTTCGTCGTCGATCAGGTCGGGTCGGATGCGGATGTATTTCGGCAGCCGGTTCGGATCGACCGGTGTCTGCGAAAACACCTTCAGCACATAAAACGTCGTCGGGCCGGCAATCTCGATCGTGCGCACGATCTGGTCACGAATGCCTTGCACCAGGCTGGCCATCGTCATGACCGTGGACACCCCGATCACGACGCCGAGAATCGTCAGCGCCGAGCGCAACTTGCTGGCACGCAGTGCGGACAGCGCGACGGCGATGTTCTGTCCGATCTGCGAAACGGCGCGGGCGGCGGGCACTGTCTATTCGGACCGCAACGCGTCGATCGGATCGAGGCGTGCCGCGCGGGCAGCGGGATAGACGCCGAACAACACGCCGACGCTGGCACCGAGCGCCAGCGCGACGGTGATCGACCACGGCGTGACGCGCGCCGGCAACGGAGACAGGGCCGATACCAGCCAGGCGAGCAGCGCGCCCAACGCCAGTCCGAGCACGCCGCCGAGTGCGGAGACGGCCACCGATTCCGCGAGAAACTGCTTCCGGATGTCGCCGCGCGATGCACCGACCGCCATGCGGATGCCGATTTCGCGGGTGCGTTCGGTGACGGACATGAGCATGATGTTCATGATCACGACGCCGCCAACGACGATGCCGATCGCGACCACCGCCGGAATGATGGAGAAGAGCGTCTTCGTCAGCTTCTTCCAGAAATCAACCAGCGCATCAGCCGTCTCGATGGAGAAGTCATCGGCCTCACCTGGCCGCAGCCGATGCGCGAGGCGCATCGCTTCCTGTGCCTTGCCCATCGCGGCCGGCAGCGCGGCCGGATCAGCCATCTTGACGCTGATGGTGGTGGTGAGCCGTCGACCGTACAACGACTCGAAGGCGCTGATCGGCATCAGGATGAAACCGTCGAAGCTCTGGCCGAGCACACGTCCTTTCGGCGCGACGACACCGACCACGCTGAACAGCTGGCCCTTGAGCCGGATTTCCTGTCCGATCGGATCGACGCCGTCGAACAGGTTCTTCGCGATGTCGTTGCCGATCACCACCACCCGCCGCCGTTCACGCACATCCAGGTCCGTGAGCGGATTGCCGCTTTCGAAGCGATAGTCCTGCACACGCTGGAAGTCGGCGGTGACGCCGAACACCGTCGCGCTGCCCACCGTGCGATTGCGCCACTCGACGTCGGCGAGTGGGGTCGGCCAGCCCGATTGCAGGCTGATGGCGGCGGCCTCGGGGAGTTCCTGCTGCAGCACCGCCGCATCGGTGAGCGTGATGCGTGGCCGCTTCTGGATCTTTCGCAGCGCCTCGTCGTCGATGAGGCCCAGCGAGATCGGGCCGCGGCGCACCTGAAAGACGTCCTTGCCGATGAGCGAGCCGGCGACCTGCTCGCTCACGTAGACGTTCATGCCATTGATGATGGCGATGACGGCGACGAGGAATGCGACGGATACCATGATGCCGAGCAGCGTGAAGAAGGCGCGGAACTTGTTCGCGCGCAGCTGCGTGAAGGCGGTGAGGAGGACGTCATTCGCTCGCACCCGTCAATCATAGCGGACGGACTGAAACAGCGGTGACCACGTCGCGTAGAGAGAGAGCACGACTGCATGGTCTTTTCAGCCAACGGATGCTCATCGTGCCATCGATTCGTTCATCAGCCGCGCTGCTCGGTGCGGCGCTGAGTGTCGCCATCGGTTCCGCGGCCAAGGCGCAGGGAGCGGATTCCACGTCCGCAGGTGCGCGCCGGACGCGCGCGCCGATTTCGATCGGCAACTATCCGCGCGTGGACGGCGTGCGGCTGAATTTCCGTGACCGACGCCTGGACCGCGTGCGGGGCATCAATGCGACGATCTGGCAGCCGCACGAGCCCGCGACCGGTGCAGTCACCGGACTGGCACTCGGCTTGCCCTTGACGGGTGCAGGAGAGATACACGGACTCGCGCTCGGCATGCTGGGCGCATCCGCGTCAGGAACGATTCGCGGTATTGCGATCGGCGGCATCGGCGTCGGATCCGGTGGTGGGGTGCGGGGACTCGCCATTGGTGGGATCGGAGTCGGGAGCGGCGGTGACCTGGAAGGCATCGCGATCGGTGGCATCGGAGCGGGCAGTGGCGGCAATGCGACCGGATTGGTGGTGGGTGGAATCGGCGCAGGTCTGGGCGGAAAGCTGCGCGGCATCGCGATCGGGGGCATCGGCGTTGGTGCGGCCGGCGGTGTGAGCGGTCTCTCGATCGGTGGCATCGGTGTAGGCACCGGCGGCGACCTGACGGGCATCATGCTGGCCGGCATCGGCGCGGGCGCGGGTGGCAACGTCACCGGCCTGACCGTCAGCGGCATCGGTGCGGGTGCCGGCGGCACCATGCGAGGCATCGGAATCGCCGGGATTGGCATCGGCGCACCAAAGCTCGTGGGCGGCTATCTCGCGCCGACGGTGGGCGCGCTCGATGCGCACGCGATCGTGATCGCGCCGGTGCTGTTCCGCATCGAAAAGGGCGGCAGCTTCCGCGGCGGTTCCCTGAGTGCGGTGAACTATGTGCGCGGCACGCAGCGCGGCGTGTCGATCGGTCTCGTGAACTACGCCCGCAGCCTGCACGGCGTGCAGATCGGTGTGCTGAACATCATCGCCGACCAGACGTCACATCCGTTCCTTCCGATCGTGAACTGGGGCGGCGGACGCTGAGATGAAGCGCACGTCGCGCCGCAGGAACGCGACGACACTGAAGGCCATCGCAAGCAGAAGCGCGGATCCCGCCAGCAAACCAGGAAGCGCGTCGTGCGGCAATGCGAGCATCGGCTGCAGCAGCGCGACGAAGAGGGCGCCGATGACACCCCAGAGCATCACGGCGCGCGGTGCCCACGACCTTCGCCGCCAGATTCCGATGGCGCCGACAGCGGACGTGATCATCACCGCCGTCTGAAAGAGCAGAATGCCCGGCAGTGGTTCCGGCGCGCGCATGACGATGTCACGCGCCTCACTCCACGCCTCCTGCGCTGCGTTGAAGGCGCAATAGGCAAACAACGCGGTGATGATGACGCGGCCGACGGTTCGCGGTGTGCTCGTCGGTCGCAGTGTCGTGATCGAGCCCCGTTCCGATGAACTGTCGACGCGAACGTCCGAAGGCCGATCGGTACGGGTCTCGATCATGACCTATTCGTAGCGGAGCGCGACGACCGGATCCAGCCGTGCAGCGCGGAACGCCGGAATGATGCCGAACAGCACGCCGGTGAAGATGCTGCCGCCGATGGCCGCGACTACCGACAGCAGCGGAATCTCGGCCGGGATCGGGAAGTTGGAGCGCACGATGAAGGCGACCAGCGCGCCAAGTGCAAGCCCGATGGCGCCGCCGATGCCGGTGAGCGTTGCCGCTTCGACGAGGAACTGCCAGAGAATCAAGCCGGCCGTCGCACCGAGCGCCTTGCGCACGCCGATTTCCCGTGTGCGTTCGGTCACGCTGATCATCATGATCGCGATGACACCGACCCCACCGACGAGCAGGCCGACGGCGGAGAGTGACAGCATCACGATGAAGAACGTGCCGACGACCTTGTCGTACACCTCCATGATCTTGTCCTGCGTGATGATGGCGAAGTTGTTCTCTTCGGCCGGGCGCAGGCGGCGCTTGCCGCGCAGGGCGGCGGTGACGTCGTCGATCGCCTGGTCACGCGACACGCCATCGCGCGGGCGGACGGAGATCTGGATCCACCACGGGCGCGCATTCAGTCCCGAGATGGCGGCCTGCATCGGTATGAACACGGTGACATCGTTGTCGTTGCCAAGCGGATTCAGGGGCTTGTCGTACGTGCCGATCACGTCGAACGGCACATTCCCCAGGATGACCTGTTTCCCGATCGGATCGCTGTCGCCGAACAGCTGCTCGACCGCCTTCTTGTTCAGCACCACCACCTTGGCGCCGGCCTTGTCCTCGGAGTCGGTCCAGGAGCGGCCGCTCGCGATCGTGCCGCCATCCACCAGCAGCCAGTCCGCACTGAACGACTGGACACTGATCGACGACAGGAACTGTCCGCGATACCGTGCGCTCGCGTTGGTGCCGATGCTCGCGATGACGGCGCGGATGCTCGGCAGGGCACGAAACACCTTGGCATCATCCACGGTCAGCCGGGGATTGCGCCGCCACTTGCACGTGTCAGCCGTTCCATCACAGGCCTCGAAGCTGATCGGTGCCCGCGACACGAAAAAGGTGGTAGGCCCCGCCGAGGCGAGATCCTTCGTCACGGCGTTGTTGATCCCGGTGATCATCGCGCCGATGGCGACGACCACGAATACGCCGACCGACACACCGAGGATCGTGAGGCCGGCACGGACCTTATTGGCACGGATCGACTCGAGGGCGATACCCACGCCTTCCACCGTGCCACTGATCGCAGTCTTCATTGACATCGGTTCACTCTGAGCGAAGGGCCACGACCGGATCCAGCCGACTGGCGCGTGAGGCCGGGTAGACACCGGCGATGATGCCGACACCGGCACCGACCAGCACTGCGACGATCACGGACCAGAGTGCGACACTGGCAGGCAGCGGGCTCACCGCGGCGATGATTTTCGCCAGCGCGGCGCCGAGCGCCACACCGATGCCGGCACCGAAGATCGAGAGCGTCGTGGACTCGACGAGGAACTGTGCCATGATATCGCGGCGTCGTGCACCGAGCGACTTGCGGACACCGATCTCACGCGTGCGTTCGGCGACCGCCACGAGCATGATGTTCATAATCACGATGGCACCGACGATGAGGCCGATCGCGGGCAGGACCACGCCGGCGAGCAACATGTACTGCTTGATCTTGGCGAAAAACGACAGCGCGGAACTGCTCGTCTCGAGCACGAAGTTGTCCTTCTGCCCGGGCCGAAGCTTGCGCACCGATCGCATCACTTCCCCGACATCCGCCATCGAGGCGTTCATGATCGCCTCCGTCGGACTCTTGACCATGACCGCATCGACCACGCCTCGCTGTCGATTCGTCAGTCGGCGCAGTGGTGAGGAAAAGGGCGCGACGATGAACTTGTCGAAGCTCTGCCCGAATGCGCTTCCCTGGCTCTCGGCGACGCCGATGACGGTGTAGGGCAGGTTGCCGAGGCGCAGTTCGCGTCCGATCGGATCAACGTTCTCGAAGAAGTGATCCTTCACATCCTTGCCGATCACGACCACCAGCGATCCCGTCGCATCTTCCTGCGGCGAGAACACGCGGCCACTCGTGACACCCATCTTCTTGATCTCGAAGTAGGTGCGCGTGGTGTTGTATGCCTGGACGGCCTTCGGACGCCCCGTCAGCGTGGTGGCGGCGATGTTGCCGTCGGAGCTCATGGGCGCCCAGAGTGCTTCGGCCGGCAAGGCGGCCACGATCGGCGCGATGTCCTGTTCCATGATTCGCGGACGACGCTGATATTCGCGCCACGTCTCTTCACTGGTGTTGCCCGGCGTGAAGTTCGGCCGGCTGCGCACCTCGAACGTGTTGACGGCGATCAACTTGCCGACGAGATCGTTCTCCATGTACTGACTCATGCCTTCGACGATACTGACGACGGCGATGAGAAAGGTGACGCCGATGCAAACGCCCAGCATCGTGAAGAAACTCTTCAGCTTCTGGGTGCGGATCGTCTGCAGGGCGAGCAGCACGGCCTCGAAAAGCGGCATGAATCAGTGCCCCTGGCCCATGCGGCTGCGGAACGCCTCTCCGCTGTCGTCGCTCGCAATCACGCCGTCGCGCAAGACGACGACGCGCCGTGCATGCGCGGCGATGTCGGGTTCGTGCGTCACCATGATCACGGTCTGGCCCTGTTCGGACAGACTCTCGAACACACGCATGATCTCCTCGGAGGTCTGCGAATCGAGGTTTCCCGTCGGTTCGTCCGCGAGGAGGATCGATGGCTCGTTCACGAGCGCACGCGCGATCGCGACCCGCTGCCGCTGACCACCCGAGAGTTCATTCGGCTTGTGCAGCATGCGCTCGGCGAGTTGCACGCGCTCCAGCGCCTGCGACGCCCGCTTCTTCCGCTCTCCACTGGAGACGCCCGCGTACACGAGCGGCAGTTCGACGTTCTGCAAGGCCGACGCGCGCGGGAGCAGGTTGAACGTCTGGAAGACGAAGCCGATCTCCTTGTTGCGCACATGGGCGAGCGCGTCGTCGGTCATGGTCGACACCTGCTTGCCGTTGAGCCAGTACTCGCCACTGGACGGTGTGTCGAGGCAGCCGATCAGGTTCATCAGCGTGGACTTGCCTGACCCGGACGGCCCCATGATCGCGACGTATTCATTGCGACGGACGGCGAGATCGACGCCGCGCAAGGCACGGACGATCTCGCCACCCATCTCGTACTGTCGTGTGATGCCGCGCGTCACGATGATCCAGTCCTTCTCGGGCGCGACGCCTTCCGCCGCCGCGACGACGCGTCGCTCCGCCGTGACTGTCAGCGCCTCGGGCGCCGGTTGAGTACTCACGCCTTCTTCCCCTTGTTTCGGGTCGAGTCAGCCGCCACCTCTTCCTTCACGGTCGCACCTTCATGCAACTCGCGGATGGCCTGGTAGGTGCCGGCCACGATGCGGTCGCCGGCCTTCAGTCCGCCGAGCACTTCGAAGTAGCGATCGCCCGCAATGCCGACTTTGACCGCGCGGAAGCTCACCGTGTTGCCGGCGTTCACGACGAAGACACCTTCCACATCGCGCTTGCCGACCTGCTTGGTGGCGGCCTTCCGTCCCGCCGGCGCCTGTGCGGTGTCACCGTTGGCGATGGCCGAGTCCTCGCGCACGGTGAGCGCGATGATCGGGATGGAGAGCACCCGATTGCGCACGTCGGTGATGACTTTCGCGGTCGCCGAGAAATCGGGACGCGTTTCCTGTGGCGCGTTGACGAGTTGCACCACGACTTCGTAGTCCACGGCCTGATCGGTCGCCTGCGTGGTGGTCCCGGCCGCCTTCACCGAGCTGTTGGCGATGCGCACGACGCGGCCGATGAACGTGGTGTCGGGGAAGGCGTCGATCTGCACGACGGCGGAGTCACCGAGCTTGATGCGCGAGACATCCGTCTCGTCCACCTTGATCTTGGTCTCGAGAATCGAGAGATCGGAGATCGTCAGCAGCGTCGCGGCATCCTTGTTGAGCGTGCCCTGGATGGCGGTTTCACCATTCTCGACGTTGAGTCGCGTCACGCGTCCCGACATCGGCGCCAGGATCGTCGTGCGGCTGAGCGCGAAGCGTGAGTCGCGCACGGCGGCTTCCGACTGCTCGACACTGAACTTGGCGGCATCCGACAATGCCTGGTTCACTTCAACCTGCGTGCGCAGCTGTTCGAGCTGCTCGTCGCTGAGCAGTGTGGGCGTGGACTTCTTGATTTCCGCCGAACGATCGTAGTTGCGCTTGGCCTGGATGAAATTCGCGCTGGCCTGCGCGAGCTGCGCCTTGGCCGACGCGAGCGCGGCCTGCGAACGCTGCAGCGCCGCCTCGTACTGCTGCGGATCGATCTGCAGCAGGAACTGGCCCTTCGTGACCAGGTCGCCTTCCTTGACCGAGAGGCGAATGATCTTGCCGGTGATGTCGGCACTGACGTCGACCTTCGTGCGCGGGCGAACCTGGCCGCTGGCCGTCACGCTTGCGACGAGGTCGCGCGCTTCGACGGCTTCCACCTTCACGGTGGCGGCCTTGTTCTCACCCTTCTTCTTGGCGACGAATGCCGCCGCGCCGAGTCCTGCAACGATCGCAACCGCGATCCCGATCTTCAAGCCTTTCGTCATGTGAGTCTCGTGGGGAGTCTAGCGCAGGCGGCGGCCGACAGCTTGCTCGAGCGCGGCGAAAGCCCGATGGAAGTCGTACACAGCGGTAATCCGATCATTCTCGGCGCGCGAAAAATCCGCGCGCGCATTCGCCACATCGAGGAACGTGGCCTGTCCCACACGATAGCGGGTCTCGGCGAGCAGCAATGCTTCGCGTGCCAGTTTGCCATTGTCGTCCTGGATCGCCACCGTCTGTCGCGCGGCATCGAGGTTCAGGTACGCCGTGCGCACCGCCTGCTGCGCGGCGAGTTCCTGCTGCCGCACCAGCTGCTTCGCATTGTCGCGCGCGACGGAGGCTTCGGCAACGCGCTGCTCACGCTGCCAGCCGTTGAACAGCGGCAGCGTGAACTGTGCGCTGACGTTGTACGGATTGCGCGTGAAGCCGAGCGGGAACGCGCTGTTCGCGGAGCGTGCGGCCGCCGTTTCCTGCGGAGAGAGCGAGATGCCCGCGCAGGTGGCAGGATCGAAGGGCTGGCCGACGATCTCCAGCACCGCACCGCGCTGGTAGCAGCCGCTCTGCTTGCTCGACAATGCCTGGGTGACCGTGAAGTTGTTGTCGGTGAACGAATTCGTGAAACCGCCGTAGCCCGCGGACAGCGAGAATTGCGGGAAATACGCCGCCTTCGCGATGCGCTGATTGACGGCGGCGGCGTCTTCACGCGCGCGCCGTGCGATCACGTTCGGGTTGCCTTTCTTCGCCATGTCGACGAGATCGGCGAGTGGCACACTGACCGGTGAGACGCTGAACGACGACGTGAGCACCAGGTCGACGTCGGGCGGGGTCACGCCGAGATTCTCGAACAGGCGAAGCTTCTCGATCGCGAGGGTATTGCGCGCCTGCACGACCTGCACGCGCTGCTGACCGAGCGCGACTTCCGCACGCTGCACGTCGAGCGTGGTGGCGCTGCCGGCGGCCAGCTTGGCCTTCGCCAGATCCACCTGCAGTCGGTTGCTCTCGAGCAGCGTATCCTGCAGGATGGAGCGGGCCTGCGCCTGGAGCGCGATGAGATACTGCTGCGTGACCGTCGTGCGCAGCTGCTGCGACGCGGCATCCGCTTCGGCTTCGGTCGCCTGTTCCGCAATCTTCGACGACTTCGGCTGCAGGAACACGTCGAGGCCGTAGTTCAGTGACGCGTTGACGCTGGCGCTGGAACCGAGCGTGTTGGCGTTGGCGCCGAATCCGACGCCGTTGAAGACCTGCTGTCGGCCTTCACGCCATGATGCACCGGCGCTGGAGCTCAGGTTCGGGAGCAACTGTCCGCGTGCCGATCGTGTCGCAGCAGCAGCGGAACGCCTCGCGTTCAGCGATTGACGGAGTGCGGGATTGTTCGCGAGGGCCAGCTCCACCGCCTGGTCGACACTCAGCGACGCGGGTACAGGCGTGGCCTGCTGTGCACCGGCCGCGAGGGGAATCAGGAGCGCGGCGGCAAGGCCACGAAACAAGGCGGTCATCGGCATAGGCGGGGAGGGAGTGATCAGGCTGAGCCAGTGTACGGGCTCGGTCTGGCTACAGTTTCAATTCGGCACACGTTTGAACTTCGACGTGTGTCATGTCGGCGGATCGTCTCGCAAAACGCGGCCGCGCTCACCCCAGAGCACACGCAGGAGCCGCCCTTTCGCATCCCGCCACCAGCTGAGCGGAGTACCGAGCCCGGAGACGGAGATCGGTGTTCCGGTCACGACCACTTCCGCCACCGACAGCTCTCCCGATAGCCCCGGTGCGACCTGCGCCGACGTCAGGGTGCCGCGCCGCACGTCGAGAAAACTGAGCGTGCCGGTACGCTGGACCAGCGCGGCCAGCGCGACGAACGGCACCACCGCGGCCGAGTCGAGGATCACGATGTCCCGTTGGGCCGCGAACTCCCGCACCATACGACGGGAGGAGGTGACACGTTCGAGTGTGATCCGGCCTCCGGCGCTCGTGACCTGCACACGATCGAGCAGCTTCCCGGCGCTGTCCCGCGACTCGGCGACGTATCTTCGCAGCCCGAACACCGAGTCCGTATGCAACTCGGCGGTGACTCTCAGGCCGCGACGGACGACGATACCGCTCGCCACGAGATCGAGGTCTGCGCCGGCGCGCACCTGCCGGAATCGCATGGAGCCGCGCGCCACCGTCGTCGAATCGGATTGCACGGTGATCGAGAGCGCGTCGAGCAGCGGTGTCGTGCCGACGGCCTGGCCACGCAGGGGAGCACCGAGGGCGAGCAGCAGGCTGATGACACTTGGCCAGCGAGTCCAGCAAGGTGTATGGGGGAAACGCTTCACACTGTAAACTGACCTGTCTCAGCCGTCAGGCGCGACACTGCGTCGCCGATTTTCGCTCCCGATCCCAGTCTTCTGCCCTCGCCCACGCCGCCTGAACCGCTCCTGACCCCGCGCCGCCGCTGGCTGTTCCCGGCTGCGATCGGTGTGGTCTGCGCAGCGCTCTGGCTCCGCTCGCCATCCGCGGGTTGGCTGATCGCCGTCGGCGTGGCGGTGGTGCTGACGGGCGCCTTCGGCCAGTGGGCGCAGCGGCGGCGATCGCCGCGTACGGTGGTGTTCCTCGGTGCGCTGTTTCTCGGCACGGGCG
>JACMLX010000057.1 GCA_014379355.1 Gemmatimonadaceae bacterium | reverse complement strand
TTCGACGACACCTTCGATGCGTCACTCAACGTGCTGTCGTCGCAAGGCTACGTGGTCGTCAAGCCGTCGGTCGGCTTCGAGACGGGGTACCCCGGTGAAGCGTGGCTCAAGGGTGTGACGGCCGCAGCGAATGCGGTGATCGAGGCTGGTATCGCGGATTCGTCAAAACTCGGTGTGTATGGCACCAGTTACGGCGGCTACGCCACCAACCTGCTCATCACGCAGACGGGCCGGTTCCGCGCCGCCGTCAATGTGTCGGGCAAGGTGGACATGGTGTCGTTCTATACCGACTCACCACGCCTCGGCGTGCGCAATGTGCATGCTGCCGAGAAGAGCCAGGACCGTATCGGCGCCACGTTGTGGCAGGCGCCGCAGAAGTACATCGCGCATTCGGCCATCTTCTACGCCGATCGCATCACCACACCGCTCCTGCTGATCACCGGTGCACAGGATCCGAACGTGCCCGCTGACAACACGCGCGAGATGTACTACGCGCTCCGTCGGCTGGGCAAGCCGGTGACCTGGGTCAACTACATCAACTCCGGCCACGGCACTCCCGGCACGACGGCTGACGATTTCAACGACTATCACACGCGCATCTCGGCGTTCTTCGATCGCCACCTGAAGGCCGGCGGCGCCAGTGGTGCGGTCGAAGCGACGTCGCTCACCGGACAGCCACTCTATCGCCCCGAACCACAGGGCGCTACGCGCGAGAAGATGGAAGCGCAGCTCGACACCGCGCGTCGCGCGTACGGACACACGCCCGCGAATGTCGACTCGATCATCTGGCTCGGCCGGCGCACCGCGTATCTCGGCCGCTTCAACGATGCGATCGACATATACACGAAAGGCATCGCCGCGTTTCCGAACGATGCGCGCCTCTACCGTCATCGAGGGCATCGCTACCTGAGCACGCGACAGCTGCCGAAGGCGATCGCCGACTTCGAGCGTGCGTACGCAATGACGAAGGGCAAGGCCGATGTCGTGGAGCCTGACGGCCAGCCGAATGCGCGCAACATTCCCACAAGCACGCTGAACGGAAACATTCGTTATCACCTCGCGCTCGCGTATTACCTGACCGGCCAGTTCGAGAAGGCGCTGCCGATCTATCGCGAGGACATCGCCGCGTCGAAGGGCAATCCCGACATGCTGGTCGCGACCAGCCACTGGCTGTACATGGCCTTGCGTCGCCTGAATCGCAGCGAGGAAGCGGCGGCTGTGCTTACACCCATCACGGCATCGATGGATGTGATCGAGAACGGAGCGTACCACCGCCTGCTGCTACTGTACAAGGGCGAACTGGCCGAGTCGGCGGTGCTACGCAATTTCGGCAGTGATGGCGACCTGCAGGACATCACCACTGCGTACGGTGTCGGCAACTGGCACCTGTACAACGGTCGCAAGGCGCGCGCCGATGAGATCTTCACGCAGATCCTCGGTGCACAATCGCAGTGGGCCAGTTTCGGCTATCTGTCCGCTGAAGCGGAGCGGGCGCGCAACGTGGTGCAGTAGACGCGCACGGCGGTAATCACGGTGTCGGCGGCCGGTTGCGATCGTCAGCAGGTCGCGGCGGCCGACCACCGCGCGGCCTGCCGTCACGACCACGCCGCGCTGGCGGACCACCCGGACGGCCGGGTACGAAACGCGCGAGTCGCTCACGCTGCCGATCGTCGAGCATCGGATCGAGCGCGGCGCGCAACGAGTCGAGTGCGGAACGCATTGCGCTGTCGTGCATCCGTCGCATGCCGGCATTCCGTTCCGCAGTGGCTTCGACGAGCGGACGGATCGTCGCCCACTGCGCCTCGGTCGGCTGAATGACTGCCTGCACATGCTCGATGAATCCGCCGGGGCGACGGATGTCGTTCACGCGCGCGAGGCGTCGCTCCTGCATCGCGCCCCCGCCGAGCACACCGAGGCAGATCCCGAGCAGCAGCGTGACGCCGAGCAGCAACCAGGCGCGGACGGAGGGGCTCATCTGACGAGTATCACTGCAGGGCCTCGGACGTGTACGACAGCACCGACTCGGCACTGACGGGTTGCAGGCCGATGGCCGCTTCCATGATCGATGTATTGTCGCCGCGCGCGATGACCGTGTTGTGCACGCCGAGTGCCACGATGGCGATCGCGGCGGCTGCGGCGAGTAGCCGGAAACTGCGTTGCATCGCGGCGACACGCAGTACGGCTGGCGGAATGGCGACACGTGCTGCCGCGAGTCGCGCCATCGTCCGATCGGCAAAGCCGTCACTGAATGACGCCACCGGCATGGCGTTGCGCAGCAGACCGCCGGCACGAACGATGTCGTCGTCGGCAGCGCGGTCCGGCACCTCGTCATGGTCGGTCATTCGGTGAACTCCTCCCACACGGGTCCGAGCGAGGTGCGCAGCTGCAGCACGGCGCGCGACAGACGGGATAGTACGGTGCCGTCAGGAATCTGCAGGATCTCGGCGGTTTCCCGCGTGCTGCGCTCCTCGAGCAGTCGGAGCACCACGACGGCGCGGTGATCGGGCGTGAGTGCACCGAGTGCGTGGCGGATGCGCGTCGCACGGGCATCGTCGGTCGGCACGACGAGCGCGGACGGATCGACGGCCTGTTCGAGCGCGGAGTCGTCGCTCACGAATCGCAGTTCGCGGCGCCGCGTGCTGCGCAGTGCATTGAGCGCGGTGGTCATGGCGATCCGCACGAGGTACGTGCGCAGCGATGATTCACCGCGGAATGTGTCGAGCGACTGGAAGAAGCGGACGAACGTGTCCTGACCGGCGTCGTCGGCGTCGTCGCCCGAGCCGAGCATGCCGAAGATAGTGCGCGCGACCGCGGCCTGATGACGTTCCACCAGGCGACGGCAGGCGTCGTCGTCGCCACGGCGGGCGCGCGCGACCAGTGCGGCATCATCGTCGGATTCGATCACGGCTGTGACGCAGTGTAGCCACCCGACCGGATGTCGGGTGGCTGCACCGATCGCCTAACGCGTCGCGCTGTCGTCGTCGCCCGGACCGCGGCGATCACCGGGGCGGCCCATCGGGCCACCATGGCCGCGAGCCCGGCCGTCCGGCCCACGATGCTGCTTCATCAGCGCCTCGCGCTTCGTCTTCTGTTCCGGCGTGAGGATCGCGAGCAGTGCCTTTTCGTTGGCGTCGTGACGCGCCTGCATCGCCTTGTGCTCCGCCTCCCTCTGCACCGCGCGCACGGCTCGGATGGAATCCGCGCTGCGCTGTTCGGCGATCAAGACCGCCTTCACGCGGGCTGCCTGCTCCGCGGTCAGGTTCAGTTCGCCGCTCAGGCGCTGAACACGTTCGTCGACCGACGGTGCATTGCGTCGCATGGCGAACATCGGGCCGCGGCGACCCATGCCGCCCGGGGGCGGACCGACCCGTTTGCCCGTATCCGGTGGTGTCGCGCCCTGTGCCGCAGCCGGCGAGGCCGAGACGAGGGCGACGGCCATCAGCGCGCTGGCGAGGGTCAGGGTGTGTGTGCGTGTCATGTTGCGTATCCGGCAGAGGTGGTGGTGCAGGCGGGAGTGGGACGCATCCGGTCCGCACATTCGACACCGGTGGCGAGCGAGCCATTCCATTCCTCGTCCAGCGGCTGGTTCGCGAGGCTGACGGTGTCGTCGCTCGGGGCATTTCGAGCCTTTGGATGGGAGGACGGCGAGGCCGGGGAGTGCACCGGTTGCAACGAGCCGTGCATGACGGCTGATCGCTGACTTATTGGAGTGTGGAGCGCACGGAGCGCACGGAGGGGCGCTACGCCACTCTCTGCCCAACGCGCCCCGAAGCTGTTTTGGGAACAGCAGTTCCAACAAAAAGTCACCGATGTCGCGCGCGGGGACGATCGTTGCAACCGTCGCACTCGGTGAGCTCCGTGCGCACCGCCCCCAAAAATGTCAGCGATGCTACACAAACACGGAGCGTTGCAATCGACGCACTCCCCGA
>JACMLX010000056.1 GCA_014379355.1 Gemmatimonadaceae bacterium | reverse complement strand
GTGGTGGCGGTGGCGGCGGTACCGACGAAGCGGATGACACGTCGCGATTCGATCGCGGCGGCGCAGCGTGCGGCCACGGCGCGTCGGGACAGTGTGTTGCGCACCGCGCCGGCGACGACGGTCGTGCATCGCGATACGGCCCCGCCGAAGCCGGTCGCGGTGGTGAGGCGCGATACGTCAACGCCACCAAAGCCGGTTGCACCGGAGGTGCGTCGTGATACGGTGCCGACGCCGAAGCCAGCTGTGGTTGCGCGTCGCGATACGACGTCCACGCCGCCGGCCGTGCGTCGCGACACGGCACCAACGCCGGTCGTGGTGCGGCGCGATACCGCCCCGACTCCGAAGCCGCCGGCGGTACGGCGGGATACGGCGGCAACGCCGAGGCCAGTCGTTGTGCGGCGTGATACAGCGACCACTGCGAAGCCGCCGGCGCCGGTCGTACGTCGCGATACGGTGGCGCCGCCGAAGCCAGTTGCGGCACGGCGGGATACGGCGCCGACTCCGAAGCCAGTGGTCGCACGGCGTGATTCCGCACCGGCGCCGAAGCCAGCGACAACTTCCACACCGCGTGTCGACACGACGAGCACGCCGCGTTCGACGTCGGCGGGGCGCTTCGGTGTGCAGTTCGCGGCGTACAACGACAAGCCGGGTGCCGATCAATATGCGGGTCTGCTGCGCGAGCGCGGGATCGCGGCGCGCGTGGAGGGCGCGGTGGCGCCGTTCCGTGTTCGCGCCGGTCGCTTCGTGACGCGCGCCGAGGCGGAAGCGGCGATGACGATGTGGAAGAAGCCGGGGATGCAGGCGATCGTCGTGCCGCTCGGACCCACACCATGAACGTCAGTTGAGTTTCGCGTGGTGTCCCACGCATTACTGCCGATGAACTCGCGCCTTGTCGCCACCGGCCGCGTTGTCGATCCTCGCAATACCGACAGGTATTGCTGCGGTCTCCGCCTTGCCGGAGTCGACAACTCATCGACTTCATTTCGGCAGTAATCCGTGGGCCAACACGCGGGAGCGTCAACGCCCCTGATGCAGCAGTACCGGGACGTGAAGAGTCGCCATCAGGATGCGATTCTGCTGTTCCGGATGGGCGACTTCTACGAGATGTTCTACGAGGACGCGCAAGTCGGCGCGCGTGCACTCGGCCTCACGCTCACTGCGCGCAACAACGGTGGCGCGACGGAAGTGCCGCTGGCCGGTGTGCCGGTGCGTGCCGTCGCGGAATACGTGCGACGCCTGGTGAGCCAGGGATTCCGGGTCGCGATCTGCGAGCAGGTCGAGGATCCGAAACTCGCGAAAGGCATCGTGCGGCGCGAAGTGGTGGAGACGATCACGCCGGGCGCGGTGTTCGCGGACGACCTGCTGGACGGTGCGCGCAACAACTTCCTCTGCGCGCTGCACCACAGCGGCAGTGAACACGGAGTCGCGGCGATCGATCTCTCGACGGGCGAATTCCGCCTCGCGGTGCGCTCGGCCACAGAGTTGCCGGCATTGCTCGGCCGACTCGCGCCACGCGAGCTGGTGCTCGTCGATGGCGATACGCCGCCGGCGCTCGATGGTGTGATGTTCACGCGTCGCGATGCGTGGACTTTCGATTCCGGGTGGGCGGTCGAAGACCTGACGCGTCGTTTCGGGGTGCACTCGCTCGAAGGTTTCGCACTTGGCCCGGCTTCGACAGCGGCGCTTGCGGCAGCGGGTGCGCTCCTGCGCTACCTGCGCGAATTGCAGCCGGCCGGCGTGCCGCACTTGATGCGGCCGGTGATGGATGCTGCCGATGGTGTGATGCCGCTGGATGACATGACGCGGCGCAATCTCGAACTGGTCGAGAGCCTGCGTGGTGGTGGCACCGAAGGCACGGTGCTCGAAGTGCTGGATGCGACGCAGACACCGATGGGTGCGCGCCTGCTGCGTCAGTGGTTGCTGGCGCCGCTGACATCGCGCGCCGCGATCGAAGCGCGTCACGATGCGGTGAGCCTGTTCGTGGGCGACGGCGTCGGGCGCGCTGCACTGCGTGATGCACTCGATGGTGTGCGTGATGTGGAACGTCTCGCCGGAAAGGTCGCGGCATCACGCGCCACACCGCGCGAAGTGCGCGCACTCGGTGATTCGCTGCACCGATTGCCGTCGGTGCGCGGCGCGCTCGAGGCGCTGTTGCGCGACGGCGTGTTGCCGGGCGCCGACGCGGGACGTGTGACGGCGGTGCTCGATGGCTGGGACGATGCGGCCGATCTCGCGACACGCATGCGTGCTGAACTCGTCGAGCGTCCGCCACTGATGATCGGTGACGAGCCGACGATCGCGCCCGGTGTGGACGAGGAGCTGGACACCCTGCGTGCGCTGCGCGACGGCGGTCGCGATGCGATCGCGTCATTGCAGGCTGATGAACGTGCGCGCACGGGCATCAGCTCGCTCAAGGTCGGCTACAATCGCGTGTTCGGCTACTACATCGAGATCAGCAACGCGAATCGCCTGGCCGTGCCGGCTGATTATCAGCGGCGCCAGACGCTGACGGGCGGTGAGCGGTACATCACGCCGGCACTCAAGGAATTCGAGGAGCGGGTGCTGACCGCGGCGGAACGGATCGACTCGCGCGAGCGTGAACGCTTCGAGGCGCTGCGCTCCGGTGTCGCGCGTGACGTGGAACGACTGCAGCGCATCGCACGACGCATCGCGGAGCTGGATGTGCTGGCGGCATTCGCCGACGTTGCAGCGCGCGAGGGCTACGTGCGGCCGCAGATGACGGATGGGTTCGCGCTGCATGTCGATGGCGGACGTCATCCCGTGGTCGAGCGGATGATGCCACGCGATCAGTTCATCCCGAACGATGTCACACTCACCGACGACGCGCGCCTCATCGTGCTCACGGGTCCGAACATGGCGGGCAAGAGCACGACGCTGCGCCAGATCGGCCTGATCGCGCTGCTCGCGCAGGTCGGGAGCTTCGTGCCGGCGCGTGCGGTGACGCAAGGCATCGTCGATCGCATCTTCACCCGCGTCGGCGCCAGCGACAACCTCGCGCGCGGACAGTCGACGTTCATGGTCGAGATGAGCGAGACGAGCGCGATCCTGCACACCGCGACTGCACGCAGCCTGGTGCTGCTCGATGAGATAGGACGAGGGACGAGCACATTCGATGGCGTGAGCATCGCGTGGAGCGTGACGGAGCATCTGCACGACCGCATCGGCTGCAAAGCGGTGTTCGCCACGCACTATCACGAGCTGACGCAGCTCGCCGACACACTGCAGGCGGCGCGCAACTGGACGGTCGATGTGCGCGAAGTCGGCGACGATGTGCTGTTCCTGCATCGACTCAAGCCTGGTGGTGCGAGTCGCAGCTACGGCATCGAGGTCGGTCGGCTGGCGGGGCTGCCGGCGTCGGTGCTGACGCGCGCGAAGGAGGTGCTGGCGACGCTCGAAGCGGATCAGCCGGCGCGTCGCACGAGTCCGGGTCGGACACGCGATTCCGAGCAGACGGAGCTCTTCCTGCCGTCGGTGGTCGAAGCGCACCCGCTGGTGGTCGCACTGCGCGCGATCGATGTGAACACACTCACGCCCATCGAAGCGATCGCGCGACTGTCCGACCTTGCAGCGCAGGCGAAGCAGGGCTGACGCTCGCATGCCCCGTCCATTGACGGTGCACCGACCCACTGCACCGCTCTAGATTTGCACGGAGCGCTGCGACACTCTGCTGCGCCGCTCCCTCCGACTCATCCGACCATGCTGCAGCGACCCACGCTCGAGACTCCTGCCATCGACCCGAACGTCACCACGGTCGATCTGTTGCGTGCAAAGGCCGATGGCCTGTTCCGCACCGCAACCGAGTGCATTCGCCAGCAGGACCGCTGCGCACACCTCGGCAAGCTGAGTTGTGGCCAGACGGAAAAACGCCTCGCGCAGACGGCGGCGCGTCAATCGATCGACGCACTCGCGACCATGCTCGAGAGTTACGAGAAGTCGTCGTCGTCGCTGAAGGTCGAGGGCGCTGACGAAGCCTGGTGGCGCAAGGCGAACGCGGTCTGGATGGCGTCGCGCGAGTTCGCACGCCGGCACAGCGGCACCGACGTGGCGTCGAAGAATCTCGACGCGCCGGACGCGGGCCGATTCGGCGAGCTGGCGCTCGACTTCGAGCTCGAGGCGTCGGCCCTGCTCGCGCTGCGCCATGCGACTGAGTCATATAGCCAAGTGCGTCCCGAAGCGGTGTGATGAACCCTTGTCTTTTCGCGCCTGGCGGCGTTGTCGATCCTCGCAATACCTCGCGGTATTGCTCCGGTCTCCGCCTTGCCAGTCGCGAAAATCCGTCGGGTTGACGCTGGACGTTACGTGATACTGCAAGTTGGTGGAGCCGTCCGCGCGCTCGTCACCGGTTTGGTGGACTACGCCGGCCTGTTTCCACCTGCGGCGCTGGACATGTCGACGGCCGTGGCGAACTACGCGCACTATCGCGCGAGTGACGATGCCTGGATGCTGGGCCGGTTCGTGGTGCCGGTGTCGCGACTCGACGAATGGAGCGCTGCGGTCGGCACGCTCACCGCGGCGGAACGATCCGCGTGGTCCGGCGCGCGACTGAGCGCGCTGCTCTCCGGCGAGTTCTCGCGCGAGGCGGAGCAGATCAGCGCATTCAATGCGGCAGAACCATTCGGTGTGCGCATCGATGTGGCGGAAGGGCGCACCGCGACGCCTGATGCGGTGCTGGCGACCGCGGCGGCGATGCCGGACGATGTGCTGCTCTATTGCGAGCTGCCACATCGTGAGGATCCGCTGGCACTGCTGCAGGCGGTCAAGTCTGCGCACGTGCGCGCCAAGATCCGTACCGGGGGTGTGACGCGTGATGCGTTTCCGACGCCGCACGAGATCATCCGGTTCCTCCGACGATGCGTCGAGACGGGCGTGACGGCAAAAGCCACGGCCGGTCTGCATCATCCGTTGCGTGGGGAATATCGGCTGACGTATGCGCCTGATGCTGTTCGTGGGACGATGTACGGGTATCTCAACGTGTTTCTCGCAGCTGCAGCTGTTCGCGCTGGTGCGTCGGATGATGAGGCCGTGGTAATTCTGCTCGCGACGGATCCTGCGTCCCTTGCATTTGCGTCGGACGGGGTGGTTGTGGCGGGGATTTCGGTGAGCGCTTCGGCGGTTGCTGAGGCGAGGAGGTCCTCGGTCGTTGCATTCGGGTCGTGTTCGTTTCTCGAGCCGGTCGAGGAGCTCGGCGCGCTACTCGCTGGGTCTGCGCGCGTTTCGGCGTGAGGGCTGCCATCGCGACACTTTTCACGCGGGGTTCGCGAGGGGCGCGAGGACGGGCAAACGCGCTGTAAGGTCAACGGCAACTGTAACAGTGTTCGCGCAGAGCTGCGGGGGCGCGGAGACGGGCAATAGCGTCGTCTTTAATTTGCGGTCGTGTGCGAGGCTGATATTCGCGCACAGAGAAATGGTTGTGGCTGTTGCAAAGCAAGAACGTTCGCTGTAGAAGTCCCCGCGCCTCCGCGTCCCCGCGTGAAAACTGTTGCTGTTGCCGTTGCTGCTCACAAGGCCTTTGGTTCATCGCGAGCTCCGCGCGAAAAGTGTGCGACGCTGCTGATATCGATGACGCCCGCAACGACGTAGAGAAGAAACGTGGACGATACGCATGAACCAGGTCGCAGCAGCTGGGTCCGGAGCGCGAACGAACCGGACTGCGACTTCCCGATCCAGAATCTTCCCTTCGGCATCTTTCGCCGTCGCGGCACCGTCGAGAAGGCACGGGTTGGCGTCGCGATCGGGACGATGGTGCTCGACCTGGTGGACGCCGCCGAGCGTGCACCGACGGAGTTCGTCGGCAACCGGGAAGCGCTCGAGGTGTGCGGTGAGGCGTCACTGAATGCGTTGATGGCGCTCGGCCGCAGGCCGCTGCGGGTGTTACGCGAGACGATCGGGAATGCTCTCGACCTGCGGAACACCGTCGCGCAGGCGCAGATGAAGGCGGCGCTGATTCCGATGGCGGATGTCGAGATGTTCCTGCCGGCGCAGATCGGCGACTACACCGACTTCTACGCGTCGATTTATCACGCGACGAACGTCGGCAGCATGTTCCGCCCCGACAATGCGCTGCTGCCGAACTACAAGTACGTGCCGATCGGCTATCACGGCCGCGCGAGTTCGATGGTGTTGAGCGACACACCGGTGCAGCGTCCGGTGGGTCAGCGCAAAGGCCCGAACGATGCCGAGCCGAGTGTCGGGCCGTCGCGGTCGCTGGACTACGAGTGCGAGGTCGGCGTCTTCGTCGGCGCCGGCAATGCACTCGGCTCGAGCATCGCACTCGCCGATGCGGAAGAACACATGTTCGGTCTCTGCCTCGTGAACGACTGGAGTGCGCGAGATGTGCAGGCGTGGGAGTACCAGCCGCTCGGGCCGTTCCTCGCCAAGAACTTCGCGACGACGCTCAGCCCGTGGGTGATCACGCTCGATGCGCTGGAGCCGTTCCGGGCGCCGGCGTTCGTACGACCCGAGGGAGATCCTGCCCCGCTGCCGTACCTGAGCACGCCGGAGAACGAAGCGGCTGGGGGCGTGGCGATCACACTCGAAGTGCGTCTTCAGACGGCAACGATGCGGGAGCGTGGTGCGGCGCCGGTGGCCGTGAGCCAGACAAGCTTCACGCACATGTACTGGACGCTGGCGCAGCTCGTCGCGCACCATGCGATGGGTGGCTGCAACCTGCGGCCGGGGGATTTACTGGCGAGCGGGACGGTGAGTGGACCTGGCAAGTCCGAGCGGGGATGTCTGCTCGAGCTGACGTGGCGCGGCGCCGAGCCCTTGACGCTGCCGAGTGGGGAGACGCGCGCGTTTCTCGAGGATGGGGATCTGGTGGAGCTGGCGGGGTGGTGCTCGGCGGCTGGGTTCCGGCGGATCGGTTTTGGTTCGGCGCGAGGAATTGTGCTTCCCGCTGGTTCTGTTGCGGGCGGAACGGCATGACGCAACGGCGCGGCGACGCAACTGCAACTGCAACTGCAACTGCTGAACGCAGAAGCGCAGAAGGACAGCAAGACGCGGGAGGCACTTCAGCGGCTGCAGTCATCTGCGAAAGGCGAGCTGCGAAATGTCTGGATACAGCAACAGCAACAACACCAGCAAGAGCAACTGCTTCATCGCAAAACTGAACAGCCGCAAAACTGAGCGTCGCGATGGGTGCGGGCTGCAGTAAGCAGTTCCAAAGCATTTGATTTTTCTCTGCGGCTCGGCGGCTCCGCGTGATGCAGTTCGAGACCGACCAGGCGTGGAGCGGGAAAGAGTTGACGATCTCCCCGCGTTCCCCGCGGGCCCCGCGTGAAAAGTTTTCGGTGGATGGATGTAGAGCTCGAACGGCTTGGTAAACAGAATGTGGGAGTGTGCCGCCATATTTGGGTTCCACTCGGCTTTCCCCAACGCGGTGCGCAGGTGCGCCGTGAGGTTGATGAGGTTCATATGACTGCTCCGGCTGTTCCTGATGCGCCTGCTCCGTCCTCTGCCCACGTCGAACGGCATCGCCGGCCGTACGACTCCGTGCTCGACACCATCGGCTGGACACCACTGATCCGGCTGTCGCGAGTGAGTCGTGGGGTGCGGACGCCGTTCTACGGCAAGGCGGACTACTTCAATCCAGGCGGCAGCGTCAAGGACCGGATCGGGCTGCCGATCATCGAGGCGGCTGAGGCGAGCGGGCAGCTCAAGCCGGGCGGCGTGATCGTCGAGGGGACGAGCGGCAACACCGGCATCGGCCTCGCGATCGCGGCGGCGCACAAGGGCTATCGCTGCATCTTCACGATGCCGGACAAGATGAGCCAGGAGAAGGTCCGACTCCTGAAGGCATTTGGTGCCGAAGTGATCATAACGCCGACCGCCGTCGCGCACGATCATCCGGACAACTACGTGATGATGGCGAAGCGCATCGCGCATGAAACGCCGAATGCAGTGCTGGCGAACCAGTTCTACAACCTCGCCAACCCCGACGCGCACTATCGTACGACCGGCCCCGAGATCTGGGAGCAGAGCGAAGGTCGCATCACGCACTTCGTCGCGTCGGCCGGGACGGGTGGCACGATCAGTGGCGTGGGGCGATTCCTGAAGGAGAAGAATCCGAACATCAAGATCATCGGCGCCGATCCGAACGGATCGATCCTCGCCGAATACTGGCGCAGCAACGGCGCAAGCATCGCACACGGCGCGCCGTACAAGGTCGAAGGCATCGGGCAGGACAAGGTACCGGGCACACTCGACATGAGTGTCATCGACGACTTCGTGACGGTGGGTGATCGTGAAGCGTTCGCGATGTCACGCCGACTTACGCGCGAGGAAGGGGTGTTCGTGGGTGGCTCGGCGGGACTGATCGCACATGCCGCGTTGAACCTCGCTCGACGCATCGATGATCCGGACGCATTCGTCGTCACGTTCCTTTGTGATACTGGTGAGCGTTACCTGTCGAAACAGTTCAACGATGAATGGATGCGCGAGAACCAGCTGCTCGATTCCGATCGTGCGACGCTCGGCACACTCATCTCGCACAAGGATGTCGGTGCGCCGACACTGATCAGCGCCGCGCCGGGACAGAGTGTGCGACAGGCGTTGCGGCTGATGACGATGCACGACATCTCGCAGCTGCCAGTGATGGATGGGCAGAATTGTGTCGGCAGCATCAGCGAGTGGTCACTGACGGGGCGCAGTCTCGAGAATCCGAAGATGCTCGATGCGACGGTGAGTGAAGTGATGGATTCACCGTATCCGATCGTCGATGGCACGCAGGTTGTGGATGCGGTGGTGACGCTGCTGTCGAAGGCGAATCCGGCGGTGCTGGTGCGCGAACACGGCAATATCGCCGGCATCGTCACTCGCTCCGATGTGCTCTCCTACCTCATGACCCGTTGATCGAAATGCTCCTGACGGTACTGCTCGGCGGGACGTCGAGTGAACGGAACGTGTCGCTGGCGAGTGGACTGCGCATGGCGGCGGCGCTTCGCGAGGCGGGGCACACGGTGCGCCTGCTCGATCCGGCGACGGGAGTGATCGACGCGAGTGTCGAAGAATTGTGGCGCTCGCGCAGTGTCGGTGCGGCTCCGCCGAGTGTCGGTGAACTGGCTGCGCTCAAGCTGAACGACCAGACGCCGATGCTGCCGACGCATCCGCTGGTGCGCGACGCGGAGTGCGTCGTGCTGGCGCTGCACGGCGGGCAGGGTGAGGACGGGACGGTGCAGGCGCTGCTCGACGTGGCCGGCGTGCGGTACACCGGCAGCGGGGCGATGGCGACGGCGATCGCGATGGACAAAGACATGACGAAGCGCATCCTCGTGCACGCCGGCGTGCCGACGGCCGCGTGGCGGATGACTCCGGTGGATGTCGACGTGGCGATCGGTGCGCTGGCGTTGCCGCTAATCGTGAAGCCGAACCGGGAGGGCAGCACGGTGGGCCTGACGATCGTCAAGCAGCGCGAGCAGTTCGAGCCTGCGGTGGCCGAGGCGCACCGATTCGACCGGGAAGTGATGTGTGAGACGTTCGTGCCGGGGCGGGAGCTGACGGTGCCGGTGCTGGCGGGTGTGGCGCTGCCGGTGGGCGAGATCATCCCGGTGAAGGAGATCTACGACTACGAGTGCAAATACACGCCGGGGATGGCGCGTGAGGAGTTTCCGGCTGATCTCACGCCTGAACAGACAGCGCAGGTGCAGCGGTACGCCGAGAAGGCGTACGTGGCGCTCAAGCTGAAGGGGTGTGCGCGGATCGATTTCCGGTTGAACCCGGAGGGGCAGTTCTACTGCCTCGAGGCGAACACGCTGCCCGGGATGACGGCGCTGAGCCTGGTGCCGCAGTCGGCGGCGGCGGCTGGGGTGAGCTTCGTCGAGTTCTGTGATCGGCTCGTTCAGGACGCTCTGCGATAGGTCCGGGCTCCAGTGCGGTTCGGTGGATCTGACACTTTTCACGCGGGGACCGCGGGGGACGCGGGGAAGGGCTAAAACTTTTGGAACTGCGCTCCCGAGACGCTGTTCCCAAAGCAGTGCAGTTGCTCTTCCCCGCGCTCCCCGCGGGCCCCGCGTGAAAAGTTTTCCAGACCCGCGAAGATCTCGGAAGCTTGCAGAGGGAGCCGGGCTTGCCGGGCGGGTGGAAGGGGTCGAGTTTCAGGGAGCGAGGGTCACCGCAGCGGGAGAGTGGTCGTCAGGGACGGGAACACGACTTGCCGTGACCGTATCTTGACCGCGCATCAGGTTGCCGGAACCGCCGAGTTTGCAGTGTGTTGTACCCAGTGTCGTACGAAGGACGCCCACGCCCCACATCGCCGCGGTTTCGCATGTCGAGTCCCATCGCAGAGGAACAGAATCCCGTCGGGCTGACGCCTGCCGTGCAGTGGTTGCTGGTCGCGAACGTGGCGATCTACTTCCTGCAGCAGACCGTGGTGCGGCCGGACGACATGGTGGGGATGTTCGCGTTCACCGGTGTGAATGCGATGCAGCGGTGGTGGACGCCGATCACGTATCAGTTCGTGCACGGTGACATCTGGCACATCCTGTTCAACATGATCGCGCTGTGGCAGTTCGGCCCGCGCGTCGAGCGGTTGTTCGGGACGTCGCGTTTCGTGCGCTACTACCTCGTGTGCGGACTCGGTGGTGCGTTGATGCACTACGCGTGGACGAGCATCGGTGGCGCGAATGGTGGTGCGCTGATCGGCGCGAGTGCCGCGGTGATCGGCGTGATGTATGCGTTCGCGCATGCGTGGCCGCGCACGATGCTGTTGTTCTTCGGTGTGATCCCGATGCAGGTGCGCTGGTATGTGTTCGGCTTCACCGCGATCAGCGTCGTCTTCGGCGTGACGGGCACACAGGGCAGCGTCGCACACTTCGCACATGTCGGTGGATTGCTCACAGGCATGCTGCTGGTGCGCCTGCCGTCCGCGCGCAAACTCGGCACGTGGCAGGATCGCTTCAACCAGGCGCCCGAACTGCCCGAGGATGATACGCCGCGCGCGGTGCCGCGCAGCGCAATGCGCCCGCCGCGCAGTGGTGAGGCGACGGATGCGGCGGATGATGTCGTGGCGCGCAGCAATGCACTCGTGCAGCGTCGTCCGCCGACCGCGCTGCCGCAGCGGCCTGCTGTCACGGCTGCCGTTGCGCCGGCACAGACCGCGACCGAGGAGCTCAACACGTTGCTCGACAAGATGAGCAACGGTGGCGGGAAGGCCGGGCTTACGACACGTGAGCAGGAGCGGCTGCAGGAGCTTGCGGAGCTTCTGCGCTCGCAGGGTCGCTAGGCGGGCTTTCTCGATCGTTCGAGATCGCTGACAACTTTTCGCGCGGGGCTCGCTTGGCTCGCGGGGGATCTGCGACAGACGCGGTCCTCCGATCGAGTCGCACCAGCAAAAATGCTTTGGGAACTGTGCACCCGTTCGTGCAGTTCCCAAAGCATTTTCGGTCTGAAATGCTCAGCCTAACGTCGCATCGCGCGCAGACATCCCCCGCGTCCCCCGCGATCCCCGCGCGAAAAGTGTCACGATCTCCAATCGCGACCGAAAGGCGGGCACAAAAAGAGAGCCCCCCGGACTTGCCGGGGGGCTATACCGCTGGGTTGGCCCCGGCGGAGATGGTCGGCGGCATGCACCGCAGAACCGATGCTCGTAGGGTAGAGTCCGACGCACGAGGGTGCAAGTGTCGCTTACTTCGGACAGTCTGGCGTGTGCGGCCGAGTCGGTTGGGCGGGGTGATAAATTGAGGGCGCGAACCCTTTTGCCCTGTGTGGAATGCCGAAGCCCGAGTTGCTGGAGACGTTTCCGAATCCGTATGCGGATCGGGCGTATGAGATCCACATGATCTGTCCGGAGTTCACGTCGCTCTGCCCGTTGGGCGGGGTGGAGACGGATGCGTCGGAGCTGGTGCTGCTGCAGGGCGGGGCGCCGGACTTTGCGACGATGTACCTGACGTATGTGCCGGATCAGTCGTGTGTGGAGCTCAAGAGCTTGAAGCTGTATCTGTGGAGCTTCCGGAATGACGGGATTTTTTATGAGCGGGCGGTGAATTACATCCTTGACGATCTGGTGAAGCTCACTAGCCCCACGTTTTTTGAGGTGAAGGGGGATTTTGCGGTGCGGGGGGGGATCAAGAGTGTGATCACGGCGCGGTATGGGGTGAGGCCGGCTGGTGTGTGAACGCTGATAGCCGTGGCTGGAACGTCTGGCCCGGAGTCGCGTGGTCGGGCGCTGGTTGCTCACTGTGTGGGTTGATGGTCGTGGCGGGTGAGGGTAGGTTGGAGGTCTTGGCCAGGTAGCTCAGTTGGTAGAGCAGCGGACTGAAAATCCGCGTGTCGGGGGTTCAATTCCCTCCCTGGCCACTGTTTTGAACGTGATGAACGATCTGCCAAACGCCTGCTGACGAGTCAGGCGTTTGGCTTTTCCGAGTAACCGCGCCAGCAAAGCCGAACCATGGTCGAGCCATAGTTCGGGATACGAGTGATCTCGAACTGTGCAGAAGCGGTGATTCGTGAGGTCCAAAACGGTCGACGCGGCGCCTTCTGCGGACTGTTGCTCTTGCGAGCTGTGCTGTGTGCAAGTGCGACGCCGACGCTACAAGATCTCCGTAAACGTCGTATCGATACTCTGCCCACACACCTGCCCCGTCTGCCGCACCCGCACCGTCAGCGGCGGCGTCAACTTGAAGTCGACCTGCTGACGACTGGCGATGCTGCAGGTGCCACGCACACCGCTCGACTCGATGCGCATGGCGCCGGTGGTATTGCCGACCAGGGTCGTGGTAGAGTCGGTGCTGGTGGACGTGATGCTGACGACGAGCCTCGGCAGTGAGGTGAATGTCCACAGTTGGCCGGCATTGTCGGCCACGGCGCAGCTGGCGAAGGTGAGCGATGCGCGAGTCGTGGCGCCCGACGTGACGATCGAGCTGGCGCGGATGGAGCCGCCGCGGGGGCATGTGGCGGAGGGGCTGTTGCCACCTTCGGAGAGATCGAGCACGGCGTCGGACGAGCTGCCGAGGGACGCGTAGATGCTCGCGGCTCGCAGGGCGGCCGTGCCGGTGAGGGCGGGGTCGGCTGGCTCGGAGGGGGAGGAGCAGGCGGCGCAGGCGAGCAGCGCGATGACGACGGGAGTAGTTCGGGAGCGTGGCATGGCGGGGCGCGCGGTCTGGCGGGTTGGGGCGGGATTATTCCCACTGTGATACGATGCTCTGACGGATCCGATTGCGCCAGCGGCAGACTACAGCGTTGCGCCGATCGCCCGCGAGATCGCCGTGGGACTCTTCGCAAGGGCGTCGCGGCACGCGATCACTGATACAGATCGTCAAGCAGAATGTGCAGCGCATCGCCGGCGGCGATCTGTTCGTTCAACGCTGCATCGACCACCGGCGATACTGAGAACAGCGCGAGATGAACGCGTGTCACTCCGCGCAATTCCCTGAGGCTCAGGTCGCGCCTCGCCGCCAACGTCGCGAGATCATTGCGCCCTGCGGCGCCCCACTTGCACTCGCCAATTATAATGTCGCATTGTGCTCCGATTGGCACAGTAGTCGCTTGGTCGTCGAATCTTCGACCACCACGCCACGACGCGCGCCAGTCGAGCTGGGAGGCGCTCTTGGCAGCCTCGTCCAGCGAAGCGCCGGCGCGGCGAGTCGAAGACGGAGCCAATATTTCGCTCGAACTCTGCGCGATCACATTGCGCCGAAGTGCTGACGGCTCACGCAGCAGGGCACGCCGGATCACAACAACTCATTTAGCCGACGAGCTCGCCTTCGGCTTTTGTTCGGCACAAAACATGCACTCTCACACGCAGCGAGGCACGCCGCCACGCCAATCCTGAGTGGAGGTGTGTGACATGGCCGAACGCGATCCCGAAACTTCGAACGACACGCTGCCGCCTGACGCGGTCAAGGACCCCGACCAGTGGGTCACTGGCGACGAAAGCATGACAGGCGCACAGGCGTCGTATCTACGCACGCTCGCGCACGAGGCGGGCGAAGAATTCGACGAGACGCTCACGAAGGCCGATGCGTCGAAGCGGATCGATGAACTGCAGCAACAGACGGGGCGTGGGCGCGACCATTGATCCACGCGCATGATGACCGCGGCGTTGATCCGTGGTGAGTGCGTGCAGTGTGCTCGCGCACGACCTGAAATTTCACGTTTCCCTGTGCGCACAGCCAATGCAACGCAGTTCCGGCCAGGCAAACACCAGATCCTCAGCGATCGCGCTCGATCCTGCCCGCGCCATAAGTGTATGAAATGCGTGAGGTCGCCGACACGGTGCGAGCCGAGCTGGTATCGGTGAACCACCGCTCGCGTGACCTTCGCGCGCGTGCCCACGTCATAATTGGGTAGCGCATTCACGCACTCACAGGAATTCAATGATTCGCACCCTTCGTCAGTCCGCTCGCGCGATTGTTCCGGCGCTTGCCCTTTTCGCCGCCGCCGACTTCGCGTCCGCCCAGTCCCCCGAGATTAAGTCCACCGCCGCCGGCTTCTCCATCGGAGCCTTTGCCGCCGGCCGCACGTTCCGCTCGACCGTCAACGGGTCCGAACAGGATATGGTGAACGGCGGCTCCGGCGGCCTCGTGATCCATGGCGGATTCAACGAACATCACGGCATCGGCCTGCGACTGCAGGGCGGCAAGCTCGATCTCGACGGCGAACCGAAGTTCTCGCAGGCGGATCTCACGTACCGCTACACGTTCCGGCAGCCGCGCAATCAGTTCCGTCCGTTCCTCGACGTCGGAGTCGCTGGATACACGGAGCGCAACGAGACGGTGCTCGGCCGATTCGAACAGCAGGCCGGCCTGGTCACGCTCGCACTCGGCGGACAGATCCACTTCAATCGCGCCGTTGCACTCGAAATCGTGTGGAGTGGTGCGGGTGGTCAGATCACCACGGCGAAGCTGAACGGATCGAAGTTGACGGTGGACGACAACTCGCTCGCGGCTGGCGGGCTGTCCCTTGGATTGGTGTTCCATCCATAGGCGCGTGACTTCGTTTGTGCTCCACGCATGAAATGAAGATCGCAGCGTCGAACGTCGGCGCTGCGATCATTTTTTTTGCTTGTGGCAGTTGGGAACTGCATGGCTCGCACAGAGACACGGAGGCACAGAGAACTGCCTCTCCCTTATGTGTATGGTCTGCATGGTGTGGGCATGATCTGCTGCACGCGGAGCCGCGGGGTCGCGGAGTCGCAATGACTACGCGGACGTCGGCGCATACAGCATTCGGGGCATCGGATTTTTTGGAACGGCAACAGCAGCTGCAGCTGCGAGGGAAGGCGGAGACGCACGCAAATGCGCGCGGCACACCGCAGGTCCAAAACGTCAGTTGCAGTTCTCGGCGGCGCTGCGGCACCGCGGCTCCCAATTCTGGTTGTCATCCTCGAGCGCGCACACGACTACGAACACGCGCATCTCTGTGACTCTGTGTCTCTGTGCGAGCCATGCCGTTCAAAGCCACAAGAACGTTACCGCGCGCGCCACCGCGAGATTTTTCCCCAGCCCCACAGCACATACGCCACAAAGACCACAAGCAGAATCTGCCCCAGCGGATGGATGTGCTGTCCCAGCCAGCGCGCCCAGCGTGACACGGGAGACGGAAACACATCGGGCGACAGACTACCGATGCCGGTGCGATCCCACGCGGCGGTGAGAATGTCGTAGACGAAGCTGAACACCGCTGCCGCCACCCACAGCACAGCCATCAACACACCGGCGAACAACAGCAACGCCACGATATTCTCGAGCGACTTCGTCGCGCAGCCGACACCGGAATCGAGTGCCGATGCGGTGCGATCGAGCGACCGAGGTGTGACAGGCGGCTTCCACACTTCACGCGCCGGCAACTCCTCGACTTTCGCCGTGAGTGTCGTCGCCTGTGCGATGACCGGCGGTGCAATCACGACGGGTGGCGGAGGAACGATGATCCGTCGTGTCGCCGTGAGTCTCGCCTCGATCTCGCCGACCAGCCGCTCGCCGACCTTGTGCACGTTCACCAGGCGCACTTCGGTGAGGCGCACACTCTCGAGCCGCTCCACATCACGCACGACGCCGTCACGCGTCAGCACTCGCGCCGCTGCGATCCCGTCGTCCAGCGTATCCTCGAACAGATGCGCACCACGCACGACCGGCGCAGTCGACCACTCGGCGTCACGCACAGTCGGCTCGGTGAAGCGCATGCCGTGCATTCTCGCGCTGGACGAATGCTTGCCGAGTTCGCCGCGCGATTCGAAGGTCGCGTGGAGTGTGCCACTGAGGTGCTCGAGTCGATCACCGGCGTTCGACGCGCCGTTGTAATCTCCCGGCGAATCAGCTCTCGACGTCACGCGCGAATCAACCGGAGATTCAGCCGGCGAATCGTCTCGTGAACCGTCCGCAGAACCCCCCGCAGTTGTCTCTGAAGAATCAGGTGAGCGCACGCATCGGTCCCGTGTCATCGCGCGGCAACGCGGTCTCCGGCTTCTTCGCGGGACTCACACGTTCTCGCTCACGCTCGGCCTCCGCAAACACGGTCCGCTCCACCATCATCGGCGCTCCCTCGACCTGCACATACTCGTACTTCGTGCCGATGCCGCGGCTGGCCTTGATGAACTCCTTCGCGTTCTCCTCGAGGTAGTCGTACGGGCCCTTGATGATCATCAGCTTGAAGAAGATCGGCGTCAGTTCGATCGCCAGGAACAGCAAGCGGATCATCCACGTCACACCACTGCCCGCGACTTCCTCGGCCAGCTTCATGCGAATCTGCAATCCATCGAGCCGTGAGATGGTCTCCTCGTTGAACTTGAGTTCCTTGTCACGCTCGGCGCGACGTGTCGCGAGGGTGCGCTCGATGTCGTCGATGTGCGGCTTGACCCGCGCGCGCGTTTCCTCGAGCTTCGCCTTCTCGTCATCCGCGATCTTCTGCTTCGCGCGATAGATCGGGCCCTGGCTGCGGAAGCGACTGCCGCCGCTGCCGTCCATCTCGGCCGTCGCGCGGGCCTGCGCGGAATCGGCGCGTTGACGCTGCGCGTCGATCTCCTGCTGCCACGTCTTCCGCTGCTCGAGCAGGTCACCGAAAGTCTTCGTGAAATTCGCCTCGGTGGTGGTGCGATACTCGACAATGCGTTCCTGTCGCACCCGGCGCAGTGCGGTGTCGATCTCGGGTTGGAAGATGCGTGTCTCGAGTGGCGCGGAAATCGTGAGGCCGATGATCGCGCCGAGTACCATGCGCGGGAGCGCGTTGGTGAGCTCGCGGAAGGTGATGGCTTCGGTGCCGTCGCCCTTGCCGGTGCTGGCGACGATATAGCGATCGAGGTTAAAGATGATCGCACCCCACAACACACCCATCACGATCGAGCCGATGGCCGCAGCGACACTGGCGCCGGTGGTGATCTCGTCGCCCTTGGGACGGAAGATGGTCCAGAATGCGAAGCCGCCGGCGAGTGAGGCGAGGATGCCGGTGGCGGCGACGATGCCGCCGAGTCCGACGAACTTCACATGTTCGTTGTAGTTGCACTGCCGCAGCAGCGACTCGTCAGCGCCTGCGGCTTTCCACATCAGCCTCGTGAACGCGCCTGGGGCTGGAGGGGAGTAGGACATGAGGGCGTGGCGGCAGAGGTTGGTGCAGCGGGCTCATCACAAATACAGCGTCTCGGTTTGGCGAGCGGAAGTGGTCTGCCGGATCAGCTGGTCTCACGCAGAGCAGCTGAGCAACATTGACTCGTGAGGTCTGCAGCGTTCGGGGAACTGCAACTGCATTCCTCGCACAGAGACACAGGGCCACAGAGAACTTCTCGCGCGCATCCGCGACTTCTGGGTGGCGTGTGGATTGACAGCTGCACGCGGAGCCGCGGGGCGCGGAGTCGCAGGGATTGCGGAGTGTGAGCGCATACCGCATTCGAATCATCGAGTTTTTTGGAACAGCAACAGCCACTGCAACTGCGAAGAACAGTTGGCTGTGCGCGCATGTTTTCGCGCCGCACCGCAGTTCCAACAAGGCAGTTGCAGTTCTCCGCGACGCTGCGGCCCCGCGGCTCCCACTTCAGGGTGTCATCGTCGCGCGGCGCATAATCGTGAGCACACGCATCTCTGTGCTCCGTGTCTCTGTGCGAGCCAAGCAGTTCACGATGCCGGAATGCACACCGAACGCCGTACGCACGAATCGATCTCATGCACACAACGCGCGCATAACGTCATGCATGTGATCGCCAGCGAGAAGGAAAAGCGACGTCTTGCGTCTTGTGAATTCGAGTTGCATTAGTTGCCCCCACGCCCAAAGCCCGAATGGCGTGTTCGGACGACGATGTCTGACAAATCGACCCACGAGGCGACGATGTTCGAGTGGCTGCCGGTGTTGTGTGGCGCAGTGCTGGGGCTGCTGCATCGGCGCGCGTTGATCGGCCAGCGAACACTGCTGTGCCTCGTCGTACTGAGTGCGTGCGGCGCAACGGCGATGAGCGGTGAGCTGTTCGATGCACCGTGGCTCATCCTCGTCGACCTGGCGCTCGCCGTCGCCGGACTGATCGCGAGTCGCATTCTCGCCGCGTATCCGAACACGCAGCGATCGCTCCGATCGGCGAGTGCGGCGCACGAACACACCACACTGCCGGTTCGATCACCGCACCTGCGCAACACACGCAGCCGCATGCCGGCGCGACAGACGCATCACCACGACTCTCTCTGACCTGCGCCTCGCATCGCACGCGTCGGAACTGATCAATTACTGATCACCGTCGCGGCGCGATGCTCACCCGTCGCCACGCGCATCCATGCCCCCGCGCCCCGTACGACCAGTCGCCCCGACGCTTTCGCCGATCGTTCTGCCGGGCGCGATCATCCCGATCCGCAACAGCGAGTGGTTTCGCCCGCTGCGTCCGGGGATCAAGCTGCCACCCGGCGAGATCGCGCCTGACCTGCTGCGCATTCCGGTGAAGGACGCGGACGCCGTCATGCGCGGGATCATCCACCTCGTCGCCGACATCGCGGCCAACACGCGGCCGAGTGTGGTGTGGGTGGCCGGCGACGACGAGCTGCTCGTCCAACTGGACGCGACGCGGCTGACGTGTGCACCGGGCTTCATCACGATCTCTCTCTTCGTCCAGTGTGATGAAGTGCGCGACGTGCAACGCATCGACGTCGCGTTCGCGGTCGGGTCGCCGCAACGACCGACGGGCCTCGTCATGTCGACGTTCGATCGGCCGCAGGGTCCGGCCGTGATTCTCGACACGTGGGGCGCGTCGATCACGGCCTTCGCGTGGGAGACCCTCGTCACGACCGCGCAACAACTCGCGGCCGGCGTGGGCAAGGATGCAAGTGGACGACCGCTCGTCCCAGGCACCATCGCGGCCGACACGAACCTGCTCCTGATCGGCGCGATGGCGCGCAACAATCTCGCCTGGGCCGGCCAATGAGCATCGGCACCGAGCTCGATGCCTTCGGCGCACTGGCCACCGCGCTCGGCATTCTCGACAGCAACGGCAATGCGAACGACGCGTGGTTCGCGGATCCGGTCGGCACGTCGACGAATCCGAACGGCCTGCAGGACATCCTCGCCTCCGACACACAACGAGACGCGCTGCTCACGTTCGTCGACGAAGTGCTCGGCGCGCCCGATCGCAGCACGCGCGGCGGCGCGACATGGGTGCCGCTGTTCCACAACGCGTCGCCGCTGGTCACGATCTTCGCCGTCATCAAGCCGGTCGCGAACGCGGTCTACATCGGCGTCGGGTTCGAGCATGACATGGGCGGCGCGGCACCGAAAGTCGCGACGCGTGTGCACGTGCCGATCTTCCGCGTGCAGCGTGGCACGACACCGCTCACTGGCGGCGGCAGTCTGCCGGAATGGTTGCTGCTCGGTCGCGCCGATGGACGCATCGACATCAATCTCGACCTGACACTGCGCGACGATGCACCGCCGGCCGGTCAACCGTCGCTCGGCGCACTCGCCGTCACACTCGGCATTCCGACCGACGGCACCGCGAACCTGCATCTCGCACTCGAGCTGCGTGACCTGCAGCTGCCAGGCGGCACGTCGACACGCACGGTAACGCTCGATGCAGCGACGCCCGATCAACTCGGGTCGGAAGTGCTCGAGCTGCTGGCGACACTCGTGCGCGCACAGGTCGACGCACTGACGTCGGTACTGCCGCAGGAAGTCGCAGGCCTGCTTGGCCTGCTGGGCCTGAGCGATGTGAGCAACCTGCCGCCGCTGCCACTCGCCGATCTGCCGACGCGCGGACTCGATGCGATCGTGGAGTGGCTGCGCGCGGTGTTCAACACGACATCGGCACGCACGGCGTGGTTCAATCAGCTGAAGAAAATCATCGGCGGTGCAGTCGATGTGGGCGCGGAAAGTGTCAGCGTCACGGCTGGTGCGCTCAGCTTTACGGTCGGTGTGCGCACGACGACGGGCGCAGGTGGATCGCTGGTCGTGATTCCGTGGGTCGCGCTGTCGCTCAACACGGTGCCGGGTGCGAAGGTGCGACTGGCGATCGATGTGTTGCGCGCCGATCTCGCGACGGGTGCGATCACCGCAGTGCCCGACCTGCGCGCCGAGGCGTTGTTCGGCAATCAGGCGGGAGGCGCGCCGCTGCTGGCGGGGAATCCATCGGTCGGGGGATTGCGCACAGGTCTCGTGCTGAAGGCCGATCGTCGTCCGGCATTCGCGCTCACGCTGCACAACGTGACCACGCTCGGTCGCACGTTCGACATGCTCGACCTGTCGTCGCCACAGGCAGCCATGACGGCGGTGGACACGGTCGTCTCCGGTGCGCTCGACGCCGCGATGGCGAACTTCGGACCTGCAGGTATTCTGATCGGCAAGCTGCTGGGCATTCGTGCGCCGGCCGGTGTGACAGCCGTCAGCTCGACCGCGCTGCTCGCCGATCCGCTGGCCGAGATGACACGCTACTGGCGCGACCTGACGTCGACGTCGGCGGCGATGGCAGAAGTACTCGGCGCGCTGCGATCGCTGGTCGCATCGGTGCCCGCTGCAAATGTGCCGGGTAATGGCACACGCGCCGTGCCGTGGCGCGTGGAGCTGGTCGCGCCGCTGATCCTGCTGGTGTGGAAGGACGGTGACGCACTCGTCGTCGACGCGGCGCTCGACATCGCGACACCGGTGCTCGGCGACAGCATTGCCACGACGACGTTGCGCGGCTCGCTGCTGCGGCTCGCGTTCACGCCGGTGCAGGTCACGTTCGTCGGCAACATCAGCGCGTCGGTGGAGCTCAAGCGCGCGGTCGGCAAACTCGAACTCGACATCGGCGACCTGCAACTGACGGCCGATGCGCTGCGCGCGCTGGTGCGTTGGAGTCCGAGCGGTGGTTTCCTGCTCGACCTCGAGGCACCAGCGGCACGCGCGACGGTCAACCTGCCGCGCGCGGTGACGGACTTCGCACTGCCGATTCCGGTGCGCGATATCAACGGCAACTTCACGCTGCCGCCGACGCTGTGGCCTGACGCACAATCGCTGATCGTGTCGCTGGCCGCACAGGCGCAGATTCCGGTCCTCGACGAATTGTTCGCGCTGATCGGATGGACGGGCAGCGGACCGGAGCTGCCACTCGCGACGCTCGTCGCCGGCGATCCGGCGCTCGCAATTCGTCTGTGGCTCGCCGAGTTGACGCTCGATTGTGATCGCGTGCGCGAAGGGATGGGAATTCTCGCGCGGCTGCTGAGTGCTGGCACGCTGAGCGAAGCGCTTGGCGCGGGCAGTGTGCGATCACCGTACCGTGCGCCGATTGCGGGTGAAGTGCGTGCGCCGGCGATTGCGGCGTGGCTGATTCCGCCGTGCCCGCCGCGCATCGATTTCGGCAAGGCGCTGCCGCAGCGACGTGCGATGGGTGTGCCGGAAGACGGCGATTCACTCGTGTCGCGACTCGAGCAGGCCGCATTGCAACTGCCCGATGTGCGCGACCTGCTTACCGGTCGCGATTCGCTCGGTCTTGGTTTCGAACAGCTCATCACACGCATCGTCGACACCGACGGTGTGCTGGTGGTGCCGGCGACGATGCCGACCGGTGTGACGCTGGTGACGCGCACCGATTCGTCGTACGACGACATGCTGACTGCCGGTGCGAGCGGGTTGCTGGCGGGGCAGATCTTCGCGACGATGCCGGCGACGATCGTGCATGTCGGATGTGAAGAGGTGTGGCGGACCGATCGACCGGCGGGTCGCGCGGTGGATGCGACGGGTGCGACGGCGACAGGTGCGATCACTGCCGCCGGCACGAGCGAATGGTTCGTGATGCTGCCGACGCCTGCTGCGGCACGCGCGGCGCGGCCGGATCACGATGCGGTGACGGAGATGACCGAACGTCTCGTGCGTGTGCTGCAGGCGCGCACCGCGCCCGTGACGGTGATGGCGTACGGTGCGTGTGGTGCGGCGGCGATGCGTGCGGCGAGCACGGTCACGCAGATCAGTGAAGTCGTCACGATCGGCTCGCCGTGGGTCAGCCCAAGCGTGAATGCATACCGCAGCGGGTTGAGTGCGGATGCGATGCGCGTGCTGGAGCGACTGCTGCGCACTGATGCGCCGATGCTGCCGGCGATGCAGCGCGCGACGACACCGACGCCGCTGGACGTGATGCGCGACGTGGTGTTTCGCGCGCTGGAGATCGCGCGTGATGATGGCACGATGCCGAGCGTGGCGGCGGAGACGCGTCGCAGCGGGTTGGTGTGCAAGGCCGTGTTCGGATCACTTGAGGACGACACGGTGCGCGCCGGACTCGGTGCCGTGATCGATGACGGAATTGCGACACGCTTCGAGGCGGCGCGCGCGGCGGCGCAAGCCCCGGTGCCGCGTTCTGCGCTGCATGTCGGCGTCGATGTGCCCGTCCTGGCCGCGAGTGTCGGCGGGATCCGGATGGGCCTCGGTGCGACGTTCGATCTCGCGGCGCTCGAGCGCGACGATGTGAACGGTGTGCGCATCAGCACCGCGCGTGGTGCGACGATCCATCTCGAACTCGGTGTGACGGACGGGTGGCTGATCGGCGGCCCGAGTCCTGAGCCGGGTGATGTCGACGTGCGGTGGATGGCGGCGAACGTGACGATCCCGTTCGATGGCACACCGGGCGACAGCGAGTTGGTGCTGTATGAAGCGACGGGACTGGGTGCGTTCCGCGAACGCTGGGTGGTGCGCGCGGATGGCGACGGGTCACTCGCGACGCAGGCGCTGCCGGAAGTGCGCGCGATCGTGTCGGCAGTCGTCGCGCGACTGCGTGTGGCGAGCCCGGAACTGGGCACGCTGCTGGATGTGATCGGGCTGGTGCGAGATGGCGGACTCGATGCAGCGGGTCTCGATCGCCTGCTGTTCGAGCCGCAGCTGGTGGCGGATCGTGTCCGCGCGCGGGCGGCCGACCTGGCGGCGGCGTTGCGCACACTCGTCAGCGGCATGGCGGGATCGGCGAGTGCGATGTCGTGGACCGTCGGTGATGCGACGCTCAATCTCGATGTGGCAGCGAAGACGTTTGGCATCAACGTCGCGACGAATCTCGGTGGTGTGGCGCCGTGCACACTTGGCGCATCGCTGAGTGCCGATGGACGCGCGACGGCGGAGTTTGCACTCGGTGTGCTTGACACGAACGCGGGCGGCGTTCGACTGGTGGGTCGTGCGGGTACGTCGAACACTGTGGCCGTGGAGTGGGGCGCGCCGGGCAACACGCCGACACGGACGATGGCGCTGCTGCCGACGCCGGATGTGGCGGCGTTCAGCGGATTCGCGAGCACGGTCGTGCCGGCGTTCCTGATGCAGGCGCTGGCGAATGCCTTGCGCGAGACGGCGCAACCGGCGGCGCGTGATGCGATGGATTCGGCGCTCGACGCACTCGCCCTGTTGAAGACGGCGAACGCTGAAGGCCAGCGACTGATCAAGCTGCCGATCGCGCTGTTCGACGATCCGGCGAGTTTCCTGCTGAAGGGCGCCGAGTCGTGGCGAACGGATCCGGTGGGTGGGGCAGTGCGGCTGTTGGATGCGTTCGTGCCGATGGTCGCACCGGCACGCGGCGCGGCGGCGGGATGGCCGATCGTGCCGGGTGTGTTGAGCGTGAATTACAGCGGCGCCGGTGGACGACTGGCGGTGACGGTCGATGCGACGTTGAGCGCGAATGTGAGTGGCGCGGTGGTCGGCACGCGGCTGATTGGTGGATTGCGTATCTCGAACGACGGTCGTGTCGAGCCGATGCTCGAGACGGCGGTGATGGTGGATGGCACCGGGCTGCAACTGAGTGTCTCGCCGAACGTGCAGCTGTCGCTGGTACGACCGGCGCCGGCGGCGCTGCTTCCGCTGTATCCGGCGGGTGCCGGCATCGGTGGTGTGCTGAGCGCGGTCGGTGACGCGGTGTTGCCGCCGGTGCTGAATGCGATCGCGGCGAAGCGCAGCGACGTGGCCGCATCGCTGGCAAAGGACGTCGGGCAGGCGGTATTCGATCTCGGTGGCGCGCTCGACCTGCGTGAGGCGAACAACTTCACGTCGGCGCGCATCACGACCTTCGCAGCCGATCCGGCGTCGCGACTGTTGGCGCGATTGCCGCAGCTGGTTGGACTCGGCGCGGGCACACTGGCGCGCGCACTCGATCCTGCCGAAACGGTCGTGCGCGTCGTCGGTCCGACTGGTGGCGTGATCACGTTGCAGTTCGGCAGTCTGCGTCAGATCTCGCTGTCGCTCGACACGGGTGGTACGACCCCGGTGGTGCGCTTCTCCGGATCACTGGCGGTGCCGGCAGTCGGCAACATCGCGATCGACGACCTGCGACTGGCGTCGGATGGTGTCGGCATCACGGTGCGAGTCGGGCCGGCGCAGTTGCTGGTGGGCGGCGTGACGTTGCGACCGGTGTTGACGGTGCGCGCCGGTGTGACACCCGCCGGCATCACACGCATGGCGGCGTTCGGCCTCGCGCTCAACGATGCGGGCACGAAGGCGGTGGAGTTGCGGTGGGGACTGAACGAACTGCCACCGAAGCTGCTCGTCGCGACCTACAGTCCACTGCCTGGCACCGAGGAAGATCCGGCGCGCGTCGCCATCGCATTGCTGAGCATCGCGGCAGGCATCGCGAGCGGCATCGCACTGCCGACGCTGTTGCCGGTGCTGCCACCGCAGGCGATTCAGGGGCTCGAGAAGGTGTTGTTCGTGACCGTCGGGCCGGCGACGTCGCTCGACACCACGCTGTTCGACGACCTGCTGCAGCCCGAGCGGCTCTTCACGCGCCTCAAGCGGCTGGCGTGGAACCTGGCCACGCTCACGACGCCGCTCAGCGTGACGATCGACAACGTGGTGAAGATCTCGCTCGTCGCGCAGCCGGGTGTCGGCAGTGCGAAGCGACTCGGCATCGCGCTGACACTCGGCGGCACGGGCAAACTCGCGCTCACGAACGGTGATCCGAAAGTCGAGATCGAGGCCGATCCGACGTGGATCGAAGGTGCGCCGGTGCCGGCTGGCATCACGATCACGGTGCTCGAAGGCACCGTCACGCCGACCGATGTGGTGCTCGCGATCTCGCCGGGCTTCACGATCGGTGGTGTCGGCCTGCGATTCTCGAAGACGGGTGGACCGTTGCTCGAGCTCGGGCCGATCCAGCTCGATGCGATCGCAGTGCATGTGTTCGCGGAAATGAATTCCGTCGGTGTCGGTGGTGGTGTGCAGCTCGAACTTGCGGGTCTCGCGATCGCGCCGGCTGGTGGCGGCGGCAATCCGGTGGCCGGCAACATTCTGAGCGACGCGGGTCGCGGCAGCGCGAACAATCGTCCCGCTTTCAGTCCCGGTGTTGCGGTACAGGCACGCGCGGGCGGCAACATCGGCGTGTCGGTGCGCGCGGGTCCACCACCTGGTCCGTGGTGGCTGGTGATCCAGCGTGAACTCGGGCCGCTCTATCTGGAGCAGATCGGCTTCGATTCGCGCAGCAGCGGCGGCACGATCACACGCCTGCAACTGCTGTTCGATGGACGCGTGTCGATCTTCGGCATGACGGCGGCCGTCGATCAACTGTCGCTGACGTGGAACGGTGGTGATGCGTTCAAGGCGACGAGCTGGAAGGCTGACCTGAACGGCCTCGCGATTTCCGCCGACCTGTCCGGTGTCACTCTCGCCGGTGGCTTGCTCAAGGATTCCAGCGGCGGTTACCTCGGCATGCTGCTCGGTCGATTCGGCACGTATGGTCTGACGGTGTACGGCGGCTACGCAGTGCTGGATGGCGATCCGAGCTTCTTCATCTTCGGCGCCATCAACGGGCCGATCGGCGGGCCACCGGCGTTCTTCATCACCGGCATCGGCGCGGGGCTCGGCATCAATCGCCAGCTGCGTGTGCCGGATGACCTGTCGCAGTTCGGCGACTATCCGTTCATCAAGGCGCTCGACATCGCGGCATCGGTCGGCGATCCGATGACGGAGCTGCGCAAGCTGAACGACTACTTCAAGCCGCAGAAGGATCAGTTCTGGGTCGCGGCCGGCATCAGCTTCACCTGCTTCGCGCTGGTCGATGGTATCGCGGTCGTTGCCGTGGCGTTCGGGTCGGATGGACTGGACATCAACCTGCTCGGTCTCGCGCGGCTGGCGTTGCCGCGACCACAGGTCGCACTCATCTCGATCGAACTCGCGCTGCTGGCGCGATTCTCGACGCGTGAGGGAATCTTCAGTATCCGCGCGCAGCTGACCGAGAATTCATGGCTGCTGTATCCGGAAGTCCGACTGACCGGCGGCTTCGCATTCGTGGTGTGGTGGAAGGGTCCGCTCAAGGGTCAGTTCGTGCTCACGATCGGCGGCTATCATCCGCGCTTCCATCGCGACGGATATCCGGACGTGCCACGCGTCGGCCTGATGTGGCAGGTGAGCGACGCGATCGTGATCAAGGGCGGCGCGTACTTCGCGCTGACGTCGGAAGCGTTGATGGCCGGCATCGAGGTGGTCGTCAGTGCGGACTTCGGCTGGGCCTGGGCGCGCATCGAGTTCGGTGCCAACGGCATCGTGTACTTCGATCCGTTCTGGTTCGAGGTGGAGGCCTACGCGCGCATCAGCGCCGGTGTGTCGATCGACACCTTCTTCGGTGAGATCAGCTTCAGCATCAGCACCGGCGCCGAACTGATGGTGCATGGTCCGGATTTCGGCGGTCGCGCGCGTTTCCATGTCGGGCCCTGCTCGCTGACGGTGCCGTTCGGCAGCGATGCGGAGCGGAAAGGAGACCACATCGAATGGGCTCCGTTCGTTACGAAATATCTCGAGGACGGTGCAGGTGGTGGTGCACGGGCGCTGTCGGCAATCACGGGACTCGGCACACTCACGCGCAAGGCGGGTGCGAACAAGGGTGAGTCGGCCGATGGTTCCGCGGCACGACCGTTCGAGGTGTTCGCCGAATTCCAGATCTCGATCGGGACGACGATCCCGGTGACGAAGGTGATCCTCGGGCCGAGCAACGCGCAGACCGGGCTGACGCCGAAGCGCCCTGATGGCGCAGTGGTGAAGCTCGGCCTGGCTCCGATGGGTCACGGCAACATGACGTCGGAGCTGAAGCTCACGCTGCGTGGTGTGGGTGGCGATGGTGTCGTCGGCACGACGCCGAGTGTGCTCGACCAGCAGGTGGAGCGCATCGGGTTCGACACGGAAGCGTTCCCGATCGGCGTGTGGGGCGAGCCGGGATCGACGACCGTCAAGCCGATCCCGAATGGCGACGTGATCTTCGCACTCAATCGGGTGCGCTTCGATCTGCGAAAGGTGGGCCTCACCACACCGATTCCGCCGATTCCATTCCGCAAGGTGGATGTGGAGCGCGATGCGCTCCCGTTGCAGGCTCGCGGTGGTCAGCGTGTGGCGCTGTTCAACACGGCGGGAGCAGTGGTGATCCCGACTCCGACGACCGTCGCGGCGTCGATGCTCGCCGCGTCGACGACACTGTTCACGGCGCGCACCGACACACCGCCGGAAGGGTTGCTTGCACGCGGAAATCCGGGTGCCGTGGCCGCCGCAGCATTCCGCGGTGATCGTGTCGCGCCACCGATCTTCGGCACACTCGCCGATGGTCTCAAGCGCACGAACGCAGCCGACGGTGCGTCGAGCGTGGTGCCGACGGCACCGCCTCGTACACCAGTCGGTCCTCGTCCACCGAAACTGGCGGCGGTGCTGGCCGGTGGATCGGGTGTGATCGAACGCGGTGCGTTGACGACGGTGAGTGACGGCACGCAGAAGCGGCGTCCGGCACCGTCGATTGATTCGGTGCGCACGCGTCTCACACGGCAACTGCCGGTGCAGCTCACACGCACGGCGCGGCCGGGTGTGAGTGACACGGGAACGATCATCGCGGCAGGTGCGGTGCCGTTCACATCGGCGGCAGGCACGGCGCGAAGCGTGTCGATCGGTCGCACCGTCAACGCGCTTGCCCTGGGTCCCGTGATCGGTGGACTGGGCAAGACACGGCTGGGTGCGCGACGTGGTGCGGTGGCAGCATCCACGATTCACGCCGGCGACCTGGTGGTGCTGCACTCGGTGGATGCGTCGAGCGATGTCGACCCGCAGAATCGTCCGATGTTCAGCGTCACCGGTCAGACGCGCGTGACGATGACGGCCAGTGATGGTACGGTGCTGGCCGACGCGATGGTGCGGGCATCGATCGTGGTGCCGCCGAGCACGGCGATCATCGGTGTGCATGCCGGCGGTGACACGGCGGTGAAGGATGGACTCGCGGGCTGGCATGAACGCTCACGCATGGCGCGACTGAATGCACGTGTCGCGGTCGGTCCAGGCTGCGCGCTCAAGATGGAAGGTGTGGTGACGGAAGCGCCGCCGGCGTGGCTGACGGCGGCCGACCTGATCGTGCAGGCGACGTCGATCACGACGCGGTTCGTGAATGCGGCGCGCACCGTCGTGGTAGTCCTCGCCGGGAGTGAGGCACCGACGCCGGATGACGTGACCATCGAGCTCGATGGCGCGACGCGTGTAGCGGATCGCAAGGGCAACGTACGCGAGCCGCGGGTGGTGATGGTCGGCGATCGCACGGCACTGATCTACGATGTGAAGCCGGCGAAGACCGGCAATGTGTCGGTGTTCGTGCAGCCCGGCGGACAATGGCGCCTCGCGGGTGTGCTCGGTGGTGATGTCGATTCGGAGACACTCGCGCGCAAGATCGCGATGAAGGGCATTGCGCCCGTGGCCGGTCGACTGTTGCTGGCGGCCGATGGTGCGCCGGTGTCGGTGAACTGGGAGCCGCCGCCGGTGGTGGTGTTGCCAGGGCCGGTCGGAATCGCGCGCAAGAAGGCTGCCGTGCGCAAGACATCGGCGAAGAAGTCGGCGCGAAAGACGACTGCACGCAAGACGGCGCCGCGGAAGACATCCACACGCAAGGCGATCGCGAAAAAGCGCGCCGCGAAGAAGGCAGCGGCGAAGAAGCGGGTCACATCGACGCGTACCGTCGCCACTACGAAGCGTTCGACAAGGAAGACAACCACAACCCGCGGAGGCGCGCGCAATGCCCGCTGATCAGGTACCCGGCAACGGCGAGTTTCTGCTCTATCCGAACATCCCGCCGATGCTGTTCGCGGGCGACTACATCCTCAATGCCACGCAGACCGTATCCGCGAACGGTCGCACCGCTGCCCAGCAGCCGGTGGACGAGATGGATGTGCACATCAGCGTGCGGTCACCGCGACTGGTGCTGCCGCCGGATCAGGTGTTGTCGACGTTTCCGCCGGCCGAGAGCGAAGGTTCGTACGGGTCGCGCCTGCCGCAGGTGGTGATCCGGCGTCGCACACTGCCGTGGGAGCGCGTACTGGTGAACCGACCCGCGACGCCGGCGCTGCCTGCCATTCCGGTGAACACGCCGTGGCTGGCGCTGGTGGTGATTGCCGAAGGTGAAGCGACGCTGCTGCCGAACGTGCCGGCGGCTGAAACTGTCACCGCCGGCATCACACTGAACGGCGCCGTCGACGCGGACATAGGCAACTGCCTCGAGATCCGGCAGTCGATGGTGCACAGGATCTTCCCGACGCAGAAGGATGTTCCCCTGCTCGCGCACGCGCGCCACGTCGACATCAACGACACCGAGCTGATGATGGGCGACGACGATGGGTTCCTCGGCGTCGTGGTGGCGAACCGGTTGCCGGTGAGTGGCAGGAGTGATGGCGTGGAGATCCCGGTGAAATACACCGCCTGCCTGGTGAATCTCGAACAGCAGTGGGACACCCTGCTGCCGACGGCACCACCGCCGGTGCTGATCAGTGAATTCGTGGGACGCGACCTGCACGTCGCGCTCTCGACGTCGTCGATGGACAAACACCTGATGGGTGGCGTGACGGCGCAAACGAGCAACACGGCGCGCCTGTTCGCACCGGCGCCGAACACGCGGCTGCTGGCCGATGTGCAGCGCGACGTTGCGACGCCGGTGCAGACGAAGACGTCGGGCAGCTTCAGTGCGAGCGCCGTCGGCAAGGGCATCGCGAAGAGCGAGGTGGCCGGCGCGTTCGCCAGCGAGAAGCTGCATGGTGGCGTGCTCGAGCGATTCGACCCGACGCTGCGATTCCCGGTGCTGCTGAGCTGGAAATTCACCAGCAACGGCACCGCGACGTTCAAGTCACTGATGCGCGGCCTCGACTCGGGTCTGCTCGGCACGAAGCCGAAGCGCGATCCAGTGAGTGACGCAGGACGGTTGCCGCTGGAGCTCGTCGATACGGGGCACGTCGGCATCGCGCAGAAGACTCGCCGGGGCGACAGCGTGCGCGCCTGGTACCGCGGGCCGTTCGTGCCGCATCCGACCGACGATTCAGCATCGGCGCGCATCCCACTGGCGCATGCCGCCGATCAGCTTCGCGTGGTCATTCCCGACGGTCGCGAGGACTTGTCGCTGGCGAGTGCCTTCGAGATCGGACGGCTGCTCGCGCTCGCGAACCCGAACATGGTCGCCGCGCTGCTGCGCTGGCGGCAGCTGCACTACGTCACGGTGCGACGCACGACGATCTGGCAGAACAACGCACTGTTCCTCAGTGCGATCACCGGCTACACGATGACGAAACGTGTCGGCGGCGACGCGGCGACGGAGCTCTCGCGCGCCATGATGCGAACCGTCAGTGCGACGCCAACACAATTCCTGGGCGGACCGCGCGCGCTGGTCGACGCGGGTCGTCCGCTGCCGTTCGACGGCGACAGCAACACGCTGCTCGCGCGCGCCTTCGGATTGCCGACGCTGCGCGGTGATCCGGGCACCGTGCTGCAGACGCTGCAGAAGACGCCGGTGAAGGTCGCACCGATCACCGAGAGAGTCGGACGCGTTCCCGGCGCTGCGTTCGCGGATCTCGATCGCACGGTCCTGACGCGCTCACTCGATCAGCGTCTCGAACGCCTGGTGACGGAATCGATGCCGCGGCTTGGCGTCGAAGCTCCTGTGTCGAAAGCGAAGGGGAAGTCGAAGAGCGGCACCAAGGGCCGTCGCAAGACGGCCGCACCACAACACGATGCGCTCGATGCGATCATCGAACGCCTGTCACGCGCCAGCACCAGGGACGACGCATGAACATCTCCGCACCACTGCTGCTGCAGACGTTGCAGACGACGGGCATGAAGCTGGTCGGGCCCAACGTCGGCGCCGAACTGGAAGCCGCGGACCTGATTCCCGATGAGTTGCGCGACTGGCTCGTGCGCCTGCGGCTGCTGCACGACGTGCCGTTCGCGTATTTCGTCGCCGACACGGAACTGCTCCCGGCTGAATCGATCCGCTGGTTCTATGTGGATCGGCGCTGGACCGATTCACTGGTGCAAGGCGCGCTGAGTGTCGGCACCGTGAATACGGATGATCGTCTGCAGCTCACCGATCGATACGGTGAAATCCGCGACGCACTGGATACGGCCGAGCGGAACGTGCGACGTCGTGAAGGCGATCCGATGCTCGCAGGCGGGGCAGGGCCGATCAGCGGATTCATCCTGCGCTCACGCGTCGTGTCGGGCTGGCCGGCGCTGCATGTGCGCGCGTTCAAGGAGGAGCCGACGGAAGGTGATGGCTTCGACTTTCCCGACAATCATCCGCAGCGCATGCGACTGCTCCGGCTCGAGCGGCTCGCGCCGGCGGTGCTGCTCTGTCTCTTCGATGGCATCCCGAAAGAGGTGCACATCCAGGAACCGCGTCAGGGTGTGCAGTTCGGTGTCGAGCAGACCGTGAGTGGCAGCACCATGTCCGCCACACTACCGGTGCGACGGCCGCAGACTGGCGTGAATGACACGGGTCAGTTCGTGGATGTGCATTTCCGGCCGGGTGCACCGGGTGTTGTGGACATCCAGCGCCTCGAACGCAACCTTGCGGCGAAAGGTGGTGCGGGCCCTGGGCCGAATCCGGTCCTCGACAGTGCCGAGTATGCGCTGCAGCTGATTCGGTTTCCCTATCGTCGCATCTACGGTGATCCTGATCGGTTGCGACCCGACACGGATGTGATGCTGCGTCCGTCCGTGCGCTACGTGACACTGGCCAATGCACTCTTCACCGCAGGAGTGACCCCGCCGTGACCGGACCTCGCATCGATCCACAGATCATCCAGAAGGCGCTCACGACGCCGCGCTGGAACATCCTGGCTCGCACTGGCCTCGATGTCGCGACGATCGGCACGTGGGACAAGCTGCTCAATCGTCGCAAGCGCATCTGCGTGCCGGTGGATGTGCAAGCGCTCGTGATCACACCGACCGGTGGTGAGGCGACGGTCGGTGTGCGCGGTGACCACCGCGACGATGCGCCGTTCGCGGCCGGCACCGTGCGGCCCGCCGGTGTGCACATTCACTGGGCACTGCCGGATGCGTTGCTCAAGGGTGAACCGACCACGCGTGACGCAAAGGGCCGGAGTGAAGGTCTGGTACTCTCGCCGTTGCCCGATCGCTGGTGTGTGCTGCGACTGCTGCGTCCGCGCGGTGTGCAACGCTCACTGGTGCGCGGCTGGGTGATCGACGCGAGGACGAAGACCATTGCGCCGCTGGAGACGTACGCGGGCACATTTCCCGCCGCCGCCGCAGGCGATACACTCGATCGACTGGATGCCGGCATCGGCGGTTCGCTGATCTGGACGGCGAGCTACAACTCGGCCGCCGGGCGATTCGGTTTTCACGATCCACTCAGTGACATACCGCCGGCAACCACTGTCGCGCCGAACGGACTGCACGATGACAGCGCCGCGTATGTGATCACGGGCTGGTGGAATGACCTGCCGTCCGATCCACTCGGCGCGCTGAGCGGGTTGCGCGCGCTCGCATTGCGCCTGGACAAGCTGGGCTGGATGCTCGACGACGATGCGCTGCCGCCGGTTACACCCGCCGATCGTGCGCGGCGCGATGCGTCGAACGCAACGCTCGGACTGGAGACACCGAAAGAAGGCGCGACGGTGGAATACACGCCGACCGTCGGCCCGTCGGTGTCGCGCAAGGTGTACGGCATCACCTCCGGCATCAGCACGCCGGTGAAGAATGCGGAGCAGATGATCTTCGCGACCCCTGAGCCGACGTTCGCGACGCTGCTGCACGGCAGTGTCTTCGGCGTGCCGACGCGTGGACTGCCCGCCGGCGTGGATGATAGACCGGCGAGAGGCGATGTGACGATCGCACTCGGTCAGGACGTGGACGACGTGGTGGCGGCATTCGGGTCGGGTGTGCTCGGTGCCGGTGCGACAAATCGCGAAGCGGCGGAGAAACTCACTGCTGCGTTCACCTCTGATCTGCTCGATCGCATCGCGACCAGTGACGGTGTCGCCGACCTAGCCGAGCATGAACACAGCGACGGCTTCGACTCGCAACCCGGCGACGTGATTCCGGGTTCGAAGCCGGATCGCTTCCTGAATACCGATGGCGCTGCCGCGAATCCGTTCTCGATCGGTCGCAAGGGTCGCGGCGCCGATGCGACGACCGGTGTGTCGAAGGAAATCCGTTCGGTGCTGATGTGGGCCGACAGTGTCGAGATGGTCGGCAAGAGCTCGAAGCAGAAGACACAGAAGCGCGACGGTTCGCGCGCGTCGGATTCGGTGAAGACCGCGTCAGCGCCTCCGGTGCGCGAAGTGATCCGCCCCGCGCCACGCGAGTTCTTTCCGCAGGCGCCACTGATCGCGCTGCGCGGTGTGAAGCCGAATCTCCGCCATCATGGTGACGGTCGCTTCGAGGATCGCAATGTGCTGCGCTGCCGATACGCGGAAGAGTGCGTGCCCGAGTACTCCGGCGTCGTGCGTGGTCCGGATGTGCTGCCGACGCTCGGCAGCGGCGCGATTCCGGAAGAGGTGCTGAATGTCGCGCGCGAGTCCGTGCTGCTCGATCCATATGGCACCGATTGGCTCGTCATCAACAGCTCGCGCGGGTTCTCGACGGAGTACGTAAAGGCCGTGAACACACGACTCACCGGCGAGATGGTTCGGCTGTACGGCACCGATGGTGTGTACGACGGCAGCAGCCACATCGTCAACGCACGTCTCAGCGCACCCGCCGACAAGTGGCTCGCATCGACCACCGCCGATGTGCGCGTGGATCGTGAGCTGACGGCGCAGCTGGCCGCACATTCGATCGTGAAGTACACACCGCCGAGTCCTGTCGCGATCACCACCTGGCGGCAGCCGTGGGTACCGCTGTGGGTGGAGTGGCGCGTGCAGCTGGATGGTGCCGCCACACTCGATGGCTGGAAGCTCGATGGGCTCGACTTCGAGCGCGATGGTGCGCCGCCCGCTGCAACGATCTCGCGCAGCATCCTCGGGCGCACACCTCTCAGCACCGGCGTCGCGGAAGCGCTTCACAACGGCATCAAGCGCTGGCTGGAAGCGGAAGAACAGCGCGATCTGGCCGGCACCGGCGTGCTCGATGCCAACAGCCAGCGGTCGCTCGCGCAGCTGGGCAGTTTCCTCGCGCCGCTCGACATGGCATCCGCGTCGCTGGATGGCATTCGTGAGCAGCTGCTGGGCATCGACTACGTGGGGCAGATGCCGCTCGACACGCCGGCTGCGGGTGTCAAGCGCAAGCCGATCGCATCCGCGCTGCCGCAGCCGTTCTTCGGCGGTACGATGCGGCTCGATGCGATGCGCGTGGTCGATGCGTTCGGCCGCACGCTCGATCTGGATGTGTCGCGTGTGAGCACGACGCGATCACTGGAGATACCGGCCGCACCATCGTCGATCACGGTGCGGCCGCGTGTGCAGCATGCGTCGCGCTGGATCGTGCGATTCGTGGGCGCGCCGGATCCGACCGCGCCCGATCCTGCAGCGCGACCCGATGCGAATGTGGATCAGGTGACGCCGGAAGCGATGGTCAATCCGGTCGCCGGATTTCTGCTGCCGGATCACATCGATGAGTCGCTCGAGGTGTTCGCGAGTGATGGATCACCGATCGGTGAACTCGCGCACGATTCGATCACTGGTGCGGTGACGTGGGAGCCTGCGCCGGGCCGACCGGTGCTGCCGGATGCCGGGCCATTCGTGGGGCTCTCGGCATCACAATCACCGATCGCCGATGTCGCGGCCGGTGTGCTGCTGGCCGACGTGGCCGCGCGCGGACAGTCCACGCCACCGTCGTCGAGTTCACTGTCGTCCATGCTGCGCGCGATCGACACGACACTCTGGACGGTCGACACCTACGCCGCGATCGGGTCGCCGACCATCGCCGGCCTCGTCGGCCGACCGGTGGCGGTGGTGCGTGCCACCATCCGACTCGAGATCCCCGATGACATCGACGATGTGACGATCACACACGTTGGCGGTGCGGACGCCCGGCGTGCGGTGTTCGCCGCAATGTCGGACGTACGCTTTCCATTCCGACTCGGTGCGCTGGAACGGTCGGACGATGCATTGCTCGGCTTCTACATCGGCGACGACTTCACGCACCTGCATCTCGTGGACAAAGTCGTGGCCAGTCTGTCGCCGGCATCTGGTCGGCTGCAAGGTGCGCTCGGTCAGCTCGGTGGTGTCATCAGCACGGCGCCGGTCCCGATCACACATCCGTACATCGTGGCCGAAGATGAGTTGTGGGTGCGACCGGGTCAGGACGTGTCGATCACGCTGCTGATGCTGCCGGCGGGCAAGCTGCATGTCACGAGCGGTCTGCTACCGCGCAAGGCGATGTCGCTGGCGGAGGACTGGGTCGGTCCCGGACTGAAGGCCCTGAGTCCGAGTGTCCGCGTCGGTCCGGTGCTGGTGGATCCGTCGGAGATTCGTCTGCCACTGATTCGTGCCATGGGTCCGCGTCAGCGCTTCACGCGTCGCACGGGGCCGCTCACCTGGCGAGATGATCCCATCAAGGCTGCGTCGATGACTGCGTACCTGCCGCGCATGCCGCATGAAGCGCAGGAAGGATGGATTCGGGTGGCGCCCGAGGACGAGGCGGACACCGGCGGCACGAGTGGCGGAGGTGGCGCGTGAGTCCGGCCAGGAAGGCGAAGAAAAAATCGACGCCGAAGTCGACGCCGAAGTCGGCGAAGAAGGCGGCGAAGAAGTCGGCGAAGAAGTCGGCGAAGAAGGCCGTGACGAAGGTTGCGCCTAAGGTCGCGAAAAAGGCGACGACGAAAGCGACAACGAAAGCGACGAAGAAAGCGGCCGCGAAGAGACCTGCGCCAAAGAAGTCCGCCGCAGTCGTGCAGGCGCAACGAGCCGTGTTGCATGAAGCGCAGCTGAAGAAGAAGCGCGCCGCGATGAAGGCGGAGCGTCGCAGTCGCGCGACGCAGCGCCTTCTGCACGTCGCCGAGTTCATGGGGACGACCGACATCGGCGCGCTGACAGCGGCGATGCACGAGGCGATCGCACGGACCAGCGACGCGCGGTTGGCCGCGGCACCGGAGGCATCGCGTCGCGCCGGTCGCGTGATGGCGCAGGCGACGAGCAACGTGAATCGCTGGGTGCCGATCGGCCCATCGGTGGTCCGGCTTGGCCAGGCCGACAATCATCCACGTGTGACAGGGCGCGTGCGCGATATCGCGATCGATTCCACGGGATTGCGTGCGTATGCAGCGACCGGGAAAGCGGGCGTGTGGTATACCGAAGATGCGGGACACTCGTGGCGGCCCGTGGGTGGCTGGGTGACGCGACCCGGTCGACTTGGCGGTGCGAGCTCGGATCTGTCGTGCGGGTGTCTGCTGGTCGAATTCGGCGCGACCGCGGCGGCGGACTACGTGATGGTCGGCACCGGTGAACTCGTCGCACCGTCTGTCACGGGCGTCAATTCACCGGCGCACATCGACTTCGGTGGACGCGGTGTGCTGGCGGGACTCGGTCCCGTGACGAAGCCCGACACCGACGTGCCGTATGAAGCCGAGATGGGCATCGCCCTTCTCGAGAACCTCGGCATCTATCGGCTCGTGCGCGATCCCGGCCAGGTTGCTCCCGGTACGCTATCCGCCGACGGCAATCGGGTCCTCGCCGCGGCCACAAATGGGCTGTATCTCGGTACGCGCGGCACGGTCGCCGGTATTTCGAGCTGGACGTGGACGCGCGTCGTGGGACTCGATGGATTCACGATGATCGGAAACAGTGCGATGTCCGATGTCGCGTGGATTCCCGTGGCCGGCGCGGCGAATGGTCGCATCATCGTCGTCGAACATGGCGGTGACGTCGCGTGGAGTGACGACGCCGGAGCGACATGGACGGCCGTGGGACAGTTGAATTTCAGTGTCGACAACATCACACTCGCGGGACGCTGCTCGATTTCGGCGTTGGTCGGCGATCACATCTATGTGCTCGGCAGCACCACGCTTGCGACGCCGATCAACGGCCGCAGGGATGAACCCTTCGTGTGGCGCATTCCGACGGTCAATCGAACCGTCGCCAACGGCGGTCCGGGTACCGCGGTGAAAGTGCGAGGCATACCGTCGCTGCTGTGGGGCACACAGCGCGAGTGGGATCAGGCCATCTTCGCCGAACGAGTCGGCACGGCCGATCGCATCTGGGTCGCAGGGTCGGCCATCATTCCGTACGCGGGGGCGGACTATTCTGCGCAAGTCTACTGCTTCGACGTGATCGAGACCGGCACTGGCGCACCACGCATGGGACCCGCGGCCGGAGTGTCGCGCATGGCGGCCGCACCGACGGGCGAAGGTGCGAACATTTCAGGGCTCATCGGCAACGGCATCCACGCGGATGTTCACGCCGTGCGCGTCGTCACACTGGCCGATGGATCGCGCCATGTGTGGGTGGCGTGTGATGGGGGTGTGTACGTGTCCGAACGCGGTGGTCGCGTCAACACGTTCCAGTCGCGCGGCACCGGACTGGCGGCGATCGAAGCGGGCTTCATGGCGCACCATCCGACGTCCAGTCACTACTGCGCACTCGGTTCGCAGGACAATGGAGTGCAGGTTCGCACGGGTGATACGATGTGGGAGATGACGATGGCCGGCGATGGTGGCGGCGTCATGTTCCATCCGACGGCGTCGCAATTTCTCATCAGTCAGTACGTTCGCGGCACATGGTTCTCGCGACCGCCGGCAAAATTCCGCGACCCGATCAGTCGGACCGGAGGCGGCGCAGTCAACACCAACGATCGCGAGAGCAAGCTGGCGTCGTTCTACTCGGGCTGTGATGCGATTCAACTGACGGCGAACACCGGCCGGATCGCGATCGGAACCAATCGTGTGTGGGTGTCCGATGATCTCAGCGCCACCACGAATTCGACGTGGAAGGTGATTCCGGCGACGACGGGTGCGGCGGTGGCGGCAACGGATCCGCGACCTGGCGGCGGTGACGGCGCACCGACGCGAACGCGTGGTGTGCCGACGCCCGCGCTCGGCCCCGTCACGCAGATTCGCTGGGCGACGACTCGGCAGCTCTACGTAGTCTACCGGCGTGGCATCGTGCGGCACGATGACGACGGCACCGGCAGGTGGACCACGACGATGATCCTCGTTCCGGCGCAGGCCGGCGCGCCGGATACGACGGCGATCCGCTGCACCGATCTCGCGCCGGTGCCGGGCACGAATGATTTCTACGTGACGACGCTCGGCGATGCGATCACCGTCGTCGACACCGAAACCGATACGTGCTGGTATTTCCACAACGGTGCGTTCGAGAAGACGGGCCTGCGCAAGCAACTCGATCCGCCGGCACCACCGCCGGCGCGCGGCCCGCTCGATCCGGCGCATGCGGTGTGTCTCGATCCCGATAATCCGGCCGTGATTTTCGTAGGGACCATCGGCGGCATGTGGCGCGGGGAACGCACGGTGGTCGGTCCGACGACGACACACACGTGGAGTCCGTTCATGAACGGATTGCCGGTGACGTGCGTGTCGGACATCAGGATCTGGAAGGACCCGTCTCCTGCACCACTTGCCGGCGCACCGAAGCTGCTGCGCGCGGCCACGCAGAGTCGCGGATTGTGGGAAGTGAATCTTGCGGCACCGTCAGAGCCGCAGCGCACATATCTGCGGGTGCATTCGCGCGACGATCGTCGCATGCCGGTGTCGCCACTCGTCGACCCGTCGGTCGCACCGACCGCGCCGCCACTCAAGGTGTACGCGAGTCCCGACATCGTCGTGCGACCGGCGAGACGTGCCGCCGCCGCGACAGCGGTGCCATTTCCACTTGCCGCGAACAAGTCGCTCGGTCCGTCACACAGCGGCTCGTATCATCTGTGGACATTCCAGACGGCATTCCGCTGGCGCTTCCCGGCCATTCGCGCCGATGGTCGCTGGACCGATCAGCTGGCCGACCTGATCGCGCTCTTTCGCGCGACGACAGCGGGCCTCACGACCGGCAACGTCATCAACAAGGCGACGTGGGATGCAGTGGTCGGTGGGACGAGGCTCGATGCGAATCGCGTCGTGACGGCGACGGCGACCGACGGTTTCGCGGTCTACGAAACACCGTGGCAGACCGCCGCGGCAGCGATCGTGACGGCCACCGAAGTGGACCTGTTCGAGCTCGTGCAGCCAGCGCGGGTGCAGAACAGCATCTGGAACGTGTACAAGGAACCGAGCGTGGTCGATGTGCTGCTGCATCATCGTGACACGCGCCCGATGGCGGCGAATGGCGGCTACGTTGCGCTCTTCTGGCGTGAGCTGCCGACGGACGTCGCGTTGCTCGCCGAGGTCGCGTCGACGTTTGCGCCGCTGCACGCATGGACGGGCGGCGCGCTACCGGTGATTCCCAACTGGACGACGAGTGGCGTGCAGCGGCTCCCGGTCGCGATCGATGCGTTCATGCCGCGCGCCGTATCGACGAATGTGGACCTGAGTGCGATCGGTGCGGGAAATCACGTGCTCTTTCTGGCCGTGTGCGGCGGCAGTGCCGAGCCCGCACCGCCGGCACCCGTTGGCCTGCCTGCGGCCGTTCACCGGCTGCTCAATGCGATGTCATGGGTCATCTGGGCTGTCTTCGCCGTGGACCTGATCGCTCGGGTGTGGCTGGCCGAGCGGCGCTGGCACTATCTGTCGACCCACCCGATCGACGTGGTCATGGTGTTGCTTCCGGCGCTGCGCCCGCTGCGGGTACTGCGC
>JACMLX010000055.1 GCA_014379355.1 Gemmatimonadaceae bacterium | reverse complement strand
TGTCACGTCCTGATTAGCGTCTACACGTCATCGCAGGAGACGTGGGACCATGACGCGATCGTTTCACCATTACAGTCCGGAATTGAAGCAGCGGGTGGTGGCGGAGGTGGAGGCCGGCCGGTTGACGCTGCGCGAAGCCGCGCAGGATGCACGGACCAATATCAACATGGTGCGAGTCTGGCTCGAGGAGTACGGGCGCTACAAGCCGAAGCGGGACATCGTGGAGGTCGTGATGCGGAGTGAAGAAGAGCGGATCGCTGCCCTGGAGAAGGCCTTGGCCGAAGCGCATCTGAAGCTGCGGGTGTACGACGAGTTGATCAATCAAGCGAACAAGCGCTTCAAGACCGACATCAAAAAAAACTTTGGTACGACACGGTCGATGCCCTCCGCGGCGACGACGGCGTCGCCGCCGTCTGCCGCGTCCTCGGGTACACGCGCGACGCCTACTACAAGCGGCAGCACCGGGCCGTCGTCGACAACGGCCCGGACCCGGTAGTGCTGGCCCACGTCGATGCCCTGCGCCAAGTCCAACCCCGCGTCGGCACGCGGAAGCTGCACGACACGCTGACGACCGCCGGCGTGCGAGTGGGACGCGATCAACTCTTCGCGTGGCTCCGGACGAGCGGGCGCCTGGTGCCGCGCAAGCGGCGCGCGACGCAGACCACGTATGCCCGGCATGCCTACGCGGTCGCGCCCAATCGCCTCAAGACGATGACGGTCACGGGCCCGCGCCAGGTCGTGGTCAGTGACATCACCTACCTCCGACTCGACCGCGGCGCGTTCGCCTACCTGTTCCTCCTCACCGATCTGTACGCGCGCCATATCGTCGGCTGGCACCTGAGTCGCGATCTGTCCCATCAGGCCGCGGTGCAGGCCCTCGGCATGGCGCAAGCGACGCTCGGCCGCTGTCGCGGCATCGTCCACCACTCGGATCGCGGCACGCAGTACTGCTGTCACGACTACCTGCACCAGCTGCACGCCGTGCACATGATTCCGAGCATGACCGATGCCGCGCATTGCTACCAGAATGCGGTCGCCGAACGCGTCAACGGCATTCTCAAGGATGAATTCGATCTCGATGCCGTGTTCCCGTCTTTCACCGCCGCGCAGCACGCCGTCGCACGGGCGGTCCACATCTACAACACCGTCCGCACGCACTGGAGTCTCAAGCTGCATACTCCGCACGCTGTCTTTCACCGCGCCACCCAGCCGGACCAGCGTGCCTTACCAGTGTAGACACATTTCAGGACTAGACATAATGACGATCGTATTTTTGTGGAAACTGCGGTGGCTGTCGCAGTTCCAACAGCTATTGCGACGATCCGCGATACGCCAGCGCCAGAGTCGCGCGCAATTGTCCACCCCACACCGCAGTTTTGCGGCAGTTGCAGTTTTGCGTGAATGCAGTTGCTCTTGCCCTTGCCGTTGCACTTTACCGCGATGCGCCTGACCGCTTGGCGCCTTGGCGCCTTGGCGCCTTGGCGTTTTCGCAGTGAAAGCAGTTGCCGTCAGATCTCGTTGAGCGGATTGCCTTCGCGATCCGACACCATCACCCACACGCTGCGCGTGCGTTTGCTGTAGAACAGGCGCACCGTCACGTCGCGCGGATTCTGCTTGAAGGCGAAGTGGAAGGAGAACGTCGTGTCGAGCGATTCGCGCAGCACGCCGTCCTTGAACTGCCCGTAGAACTGCTGGACCTTCGTGCACGGTGCGACTTCGCTGAAGAATTTCCGGCCGATCGTCGCGTCCTGCGACAGTTGCGCGAGGCGGCTCTCAACCGCGTTGTACTTCAGGATGCGCCCCGTCGCGTCGAGCTGGATCATGCCGTACGGCAGCGTATCCAGCTCCTCGATCGACATCGTGTCGGCCGCCGACAGGATCTCGGCCTTCAGCGCATCGTGCGAGCCGGGGGTCAGTCGCATGGCGTCGCGCCGCGGTGTGCCGGAAGAGTCCATGCCGGGCAAGTTAACCGGCGGTCCTGATGAGGTTGCAAGGTGCGAAGGTCGCGAATGTGCACGTGCCTGTCGGCGACGTGCTGCAGGCCATCGACGTCGAACCGCAGTCCCATCCATACGAATGACGCGGCACGCTCAGCCGTACGATCGCAACGGGCTCGAAACGGCGACGTGCGGTGTTAAGCCCTGACACCCGAGTGCACAGCCAGGCCGACTCACGATCAACCGTGCGCAGCGCAGCGCCAACGCGCATGCGAACGTTTTGGAGCCCACGACATGCATCAGCGTACCGACGACGGATCTGCCGAATTCGCACCGCCGCAAGGAGTGTACGTCGATGACGCACCGTCTGAACCGTCATCAATCACGAGTGATGTTCCTGCGCGCCGTACATTCATTGCGCAGACCGTCGCCGGCGGTCTCGGTCTGCTTGCACTCGAACTGCTGCCGTCCTCCGTCGCACTGGCGCAGCCGTCAGCACCAGTCGATGCACTGCGCGCCTCCATGCCTGTCATCACCGAGTATCACGCCGGCGTGACGTTCACCGTCAACGGCGCCACACGGACGCTCGATGTCGACACGCGTGTCACGCTGCTCGACGCGCTTCGTGAACAGCTGAAGCTGACGGGCACCAAGAAGGGGTGCGACCACGGACAGTGCGGCGCCTGCACGGTGCTGGTGAATGGCACGCGCATCAATTCCTGTCTCACGCTGGCCGTGATGCACGAGGGTGATGCAATCACGACCATCGAGGGGCTCGGCACGCCCGAGAAGCTGCATCCGATGCAGGAGGCGTTCGTGAAACACGATGGCTACCAGTGCGGATACTGCACACCCGGACAGGTCTGCTCGGCCGTCGCCGTGCTCGACGAGATCCGGGCCGGTATTCCAAGTCACGTGACGACAGATCTCATGAGCCGCCCGCAGCTCACGACCATCGAGATGCGCGAGCGCATGAGCGGCAACATCTGTCGCTGCGGAGCCTACTCGAACATCGCCGATGCCATGGCCGAAGTCGCGGGGGTCCGCGCATGAAGCCCTTCACCTACGAACGCGCGAAGTCTGCAACGGATGCGGCGGCAGCCGTCGCACGCACACCCGGTGCGCGCTTCATCGCCGGCGGGACGAACCTGCTCGACCTGATGAAGCTGCAGATCGAGACACCGACGCACCTCGTCGACGTTCAGGATCTCGGCCTCGATCGCATCGAGCCCATCGACGGCGGCAGTGGCGGCCTCCGCATCGGTGCCTTCGTGTCGAACACCACACTTGCTGCCGATGAACGGATTCGCCGAGACTATGGCGTCCTGGCACGCGCGCTGCTGGCCGGTGCGTCGGGTCAGTTGCGCAACAAGGCCACGACAGCGGGCAATCTGCTGCAGCGCACGCGATGCCCCTACTTCTACGACACCAACCAGCCGTGCAACAAGCGCGCGCCCGGTACCGGCTGCTCGGCGCTCACGGGCTACAGTCGACAGCTCGCCGTGATCGGCAGCAGCGCTGCGTGTATCGCCACGCATCCGGGCGACATGGCGGTAGCGATGCGCGTGCTCGACGCGACCGTCGAGACCGTGAAAGCCGACGGAGCGACACGCGCGGTGCCGATCGCCGATTTCCATCGCCTGCCGGGTACAACGCCGCACGTCGACACGACGCTGCAGGCCGGTGAGCTGATCACCGCCGTCACGCTGCCGAAACCGCTCGGCGGTACGCACATCTACCACAAGGTGCGCGACCGTGCGTCGTACGCGTTCGCTCTGGTCTCCGTCGCTGCGGTCGTGCAGCGTGATGGCAGCGGGCGAGTCGCGATCGGCGGCATCGCGCACAAACCATGGCGAGTGGAAGCCGCCGAGCAGCTCCTGCCGCGCGGTGCGAAAGCCGTGGCGCGGCGCCTGCTCGCCGGCGCGAAGCCGACGCGTGACAACGCCTTCAAGGTGCCGCTGGTGGAGCGCACGCTGGCATCGGTGATGGCCGACGCGCGAGGTGACGCATGAAGTTCGACACGCCTGCAGGACAGAATCCCATCGACCAGTTGAAGGTCGTCGGCAAGCCGACGGCGCGCGTCGATGGCAAGCTCAAGACCAGCGGCACCGCGCCGTATGCGTACGAGCGGCACGACGTCGTCGCGAACCAGGCATACGGGCACATGCTCGGCAGTGCCATTGCGAAGGGACGCATCACCCGCATGGACACGTCGGCCGCCAAGGCGGCGCCCGGCGTGCTGGCGATCGTCACGGCGCTGGACACGCCGAAGGTGGCGAAGGGTCGCTTCAATACGGCGTCACTGTTCGGCGGCCCGAAGGTGGAGCACTACCATCAGGCGATCGCCGTCGTGGTGGCCGAAAGTTTCGAGCAGGCGCGTGCGGCCGCGGCGATGATTCGCGTCACGTACGTGAAGCAACCCGGCCGGTACGATCTCGCAGCGCTGGCAAAGTCGGCGAAGCTCGTCAGTGCCAGCTCCGACGAGGGCACGGCTCCTCCGGAAGTATTGCGCGTCGGCAAATTCGAGTCGGCATTTGCGGCAGCGCCCGTGACAGTCGACGCGACGTACACGACGCCCGACGAAAGCCACGCGATGATGGAGCCGCACGCGACGATCGCCGCGTGGAACGGCGACAAGCTCACCGTGTGGACATCGGCCCAGATGGTGGCGTGGGCCCGCAGCGACCTCGCGCGCACGCTCCGCATCAAGCCCGAGAATGTTCGTATCGATTCGCCCTTCATCGGCGGCGGCTTCGGCGCCAAGCTGTTCGTGCGTGCCGACGCCGTGCTCGCCGCACTTGGCGCAAAGGCTGCTGGTCGTCCCGTGAAGCTTGCGCTCTCGCGACCACAGATCGCGAACAACACGGTGCACCGGCCGGCCACGATCCAGCGCATCCGGCTCGGCGCGACACGCGACGGCACACTCACCGCGATCGCACACGAGAGCACGAGCGGCAATCTGCCAGGCGGCTCACCGGAAACCGCACAGTCGCAGACCCGGCTGCTCTACGCGGGTGCCAACCGGTTGTTCGCGTTGCGCCTTGCGGAGCTCGACTTGCCCGAAGGCAACGCCATGCGGGCACCGGGCGAGGCGCCAGGTCTGATGGCGCTCGAGATCGCGATGGACGAGCTGGCGGAGAAGCTCGGGATGGATCCCGTACAGCTTCGCATCGTGAACGACACGCAGGTCGATCCGGAGAAGCCGGACCGGCCATTCTCGTCACGTCAGCTGGTGGAGTGCCTGCGCACCGGCGCCGACAAGTTCGGCTGGAGCAAACGGAATGCGCGTCCTGCATCGGTGCGCGACGGTCGCTTTCTGGTCGGCATGGGCATGGCGGCTGGCTTCCGGAACAACCTGGTCGTGCGTTCCGCTGCGCGGGTTCGCCTGGACAAGGACGGCGTGGTGACGGTGGAAACCGACATGACCGACATCGGCACCGGCAGCTACACGGTCATCGCGCAGACTGCGGCCGAGACGATGGGGGTTGGTCTAGACCGGGTGAAAGTCATGCTCGGTGATTCGGACTTTCCTGCGTCGTCGGGCTCGGGCGGCCAGTGGGGTGGCAACAATTCGACGGCCGGCGTCTATGCGGCCTGCATGAAGCTGCGCGAGGCGGTCGCCACACAGCTCGGTTTCGACGCATCACGTGCCGTATTCGCCGATGGTCGCGTGATCGCCGGCGACCGGAGTGCGGCGTTGGCGGATGCGGCGCGTGACGTTGCGCTCATAGCCGAAGACCACATCGAGTACGGGGACCTCGACAAGCAGTATCAGCAGTCCACATTCGCCGGTCACTTCGTCGAGGTCGGGGTCGATCGATTCACCGGCGTGACGCGGGTCAGGCGCATGCTCGCGGTCTGTGCCGCCGGTCGCATCCTCAATCCCACCACCGCACGCAGCCAGGTGATCGGTGCGATGTCGATGGGTGTCGGCGCGGCGTTGATGGAGGAACTTGCGGTGGACACGAAGCGTGGATTCTTCGTCAATCACGATCTCGCCGGCTACGAAGTGCCCGTCCACGCGGACATTCCGCACCAGGACGTGATCTTTCTCGACGAAACGGACAACAAGTCGTCGCCGATGAAGGCGAAGGGTGTCGGCGAGCTGGGGTTGTGTGGGGTGGCGGCGGCCGTGGCGAACGCGATCTACAATGCGACGGGCGTACGGGTGCGGGAGTATCCGATCACGCTTGAGAAGCATCTGGAGAAGCTGCCGGCGGTGACGTGAGGTCGCGCGGAGCGTATTGACCGCCAGGTCGGAATGAGGGGCCGTCCACGAAGGTGACGAACCTGCCGCGCCTGCACAGGCGGCACCTTTGTTCTTCGGTGTTTGTTCGGTATAGTCCCTCATGCCCGATCGACCGACCACTGCCGCCCCCGACTACGTCGAGCTCCACTGCCACAGTGCATTCTCGCTGCTCGATGGCGCCTCGGCCCCCGAGGAACTGGTGGCCCGCGCCGTCATCACCGGCCAGCCCGCCATCGCCCTCACCGACCACGATGAACTCGGTGGCGCCGTCCGCTTCGCCCAGGCCGCCGACGCCGCCGGCATCGCCGGCATCATCGGCGCCGAACTCACCGTGCAGTCCGATGGCGCGCTGCACCATCTCACCCTGCTCGCCACCTCACGCACCGGCTACGGCAACCTCGGCACACTCATCACGCGTGCGCGCATGGATGTGCCCGAGCGTGGCGCGCCCTCCGTGCCATTCGCGCTGCTCGCGCAGCACACCGCCGGCCTGTATGCGCTGAGCGGCTGTCCGCGCGGCGCCATTCCCCAGGCGCTCGCCGCCGGTGATGTGGTGGGCGCGAATCGGATCGCCGGCATCCTGCGTGACCTGTTCGACGATGCGTTCGCGATCGAAGTCTGGGATCATCGCCTGCCCGAGGAACGCGCACTCGTGCGCCAGCTCATTCCCATCGCACGACGCATCGGTGTGCCGTGGGTGGTGACGAACAACGTCCACTACGCCACACGGCAGGCACGTTCCACACACGACGCACTCACCGCACTGCGGCATGGCCGCCCGCTCGATGCGATGGGCACTAGGCTCCGGCCCAATGGCGAGTGGTATCTCAAGTCCACCGCACTGCATCACAAGCGCTGGCTCGGGCACGAAAGTGGCTTGCGCGCCACCTGCATGATCGCGGAGCGCAGCCAGTTCCGGATCAGTCAACTCAAGCCATCGTTGCCACGGTTCCCGCTGCCACCCGGCGTCAGCGAGGATGACTATCTCGCCCAACTCGTCGAAACCGGCGCGGCCGAACGCTGGGGCAACACACGGACGCCGCAGCAGGAGAAGCAGCTCGCGCACGAATTGAATGTGATCCGCCGTCTCGAGATGGCGGGCTACTTCCTGATCGTGTGGGACATCGTGCGTTTCTCGCGACGTGAAGGGATTCTCTGCCAGGGACGCGGCTCGGCCGCCAACTCCGCCGTCTGCTATTGCCTCGGCATCACCGCCGTCGATCCGATCCGCATGGACCTGCTCTTCGAGCGGTTCCTCAGCGAGGATCGTCGCGAGCCGCCCGACATCGACATCGACTTCGCACACCGCGAGCGCGAACGCGTGCTGCAGTACGTGTACGAACGCTACGGTCGTGAACATGCTGCGATGGTCTGTGAACAGATCACCTATCGTGGACGCAGTGCCGTGCGTGATGCGGCACGTGTGCTCGGGTTCTCGATCGAGCAGGGCGATGCGCTGGCGTCCGTCAGCGATCGTTTCAGTGCGCGCAGCACCGCCGCGGCATTGCGCGCCGGTATCGGCATCGCGAGCGACGAGGACCTGCGGCGCACCGCGTTTGTGGAAGCCACCGCGCGCACGGTGGGGCAGACGGGCCCCGTGCATCGCGCCGACAAGCCCGACACCGAGTTGCCGCACATCCGGCGCGACCAGGGGAAGCGCGAGTTCGCCGTCGACCTGCCCGACTCGGCGCGACACGAGGCACATGTGCCGCTCACGAATCGTCGCCCCTCGATCCGCACCGCCTCCGCCGACATCGATGCGTACGACGGCGAGAACACACTCGACAAACCCGAACTCCGCAAGCGCTACGAACGCGAGGAACGCCTCGCCGCCATCCCCCTCGCCCGCACCCGCCGCATCCTCCCCGCCGAGCGCGCGAAGCTCGACCTGTCGGGCTACATCGGGAAGCCCGGGAACATCGAGAGTGTTCGCGAACCGATGCTGCACTTGCATATCGATCGCACTGCTTTGGAGAACGAGGACACGGAGAACACCGAGTGCGTCCGTGACCTGACTATCGGTGCGCACACCAACGAAACTGGGTTGGAGGATGAGGGCACCGAGAACACCGAGTGCGTCCGTGGCCTGACCATCGGTGCGCACGCGAACGATCGTAAAAATACTTTTGGAACTGCCACAGTAACTGCAACAACACAAGGAAGTGCAGTTGCTGTTGCAGTCACAAAAAAAAATCCCTCGCCAAGCACCGACGCCGGCACCGCCGAGCACTCTCCGGCCTCCCCGTCCTATCCCCCCAAAGCAGTTGCAGTTTCGCCAGGTGCTGACGCCGGCACCGCCGAGCACTCGGTGACCTCCGTGTCCTCCGCTCCCAAAGCAGTTTTGCGCACCGACATCCTCGAACGCGCCGGCCTCGATCCGAACGATCCGCGCGTGCGCGCGCTGGCGGACATCGTCGATGGACTGCACCAGTTGCCGCGCCATCGCTCGATCCATGTCGGCGGATTCGTGTTGACGCGTGAACCGCTCGCCACGGTAGTACCGATCGAGCCGGCGTCGATGCCGGGGCGCACCGTGATTCAGTGGGAGCGCGACGATCTCGATGCGGCGAGCCTGGTCAAGATCGACCTGCTCGGACTCGGCATGCTCACGGTGCTCCAGGATTGTCTCGTGTATGTGCGGCATACGCGCGGCGTGACGATCGACCTCGCACTGCTCGATACCAGTGATCAGGCGGTGTACGACGACATGTGTGCCGCTGATACGATCGGTGTGTTCCAGATCGAGAGCCGAGCGCAGATGAACACCCTGCCACGCCTCAAGCCACGCTGCTTCTACGATATCGTCGTCGAGGTGGCGCTCATCCGCCCTGGCCCGATCCAGGGCGCGATGGTGCATCCGTACCTGCGACGGCGCGCGGGCGTCGAGGAAGTGGTCTATCCGCATCCCTCGCTCGAACCGATCCTCAAGCGCACCCTCGGTGTGCCGCTGTTCCAGGAACAGGGCATGCAGGTCGCGATTGCGTGCGCGGGTTTCACCGCCGGTGAGGCCGACACATTGCGACGGGCGATGGGCCACAAGCGCAGTCACGAGAAGATGGAAGCGCTGCGCCAGAAGATGCTCGCCGGCATGCGTGCGAACGGCATCGACGACGATGTCGCGAATCGCATCTTCGCACAGATCAACGCCTTTGCCGACTACGGCTTTCCCGAAAGCCATGCGGCCAGTTTTGCGCTGCTCGTGTACGCCTCCGCGTGGCTCCGGCATTACTACCATGCGGAGTTCCTCGCCGCGATGCTCAATGCACAGCCGATGGGATTCTATGCCCCCGGCACGTTGATCGAGGATGGTCGTCGGCATGGCGTCGAAGTGCGGTCGGTGGACCTGACACGCTCGGCGTGGGATGCGACGCTCGAATCGCGCGCACCGCAATCCGCGGCGCCGGCGGTGCGACTCGGTGTGCGCAGTGTGCGCGGACTTGGCGCCGCCGCGCGTGGCAAGCTCGAGGCGGCGCTCACCGAGGGCGCGTTCAGCGATGTGAGTGACGTGGTGCGTCGCACACGGCTCGACCGGCGCGCGCTGCGGCTGCTCGCGGAATGTGGTGCGTTCGACGGGATGTTCATGCACGAACCCCTCGCCACGCGACGCCGTCGTGCCCTGTGGGAAGTGCTGGCCTCGGTGCGTGGTGATGCCGGACCGCTGGCGCCATCGGTGATGCTGCCCGATGCCGTACTGCCACGCATGTCGATGGCCGATCTCACCGAGGCCGACTACCGCGTCACCGGCGTGTCGCTCAACGGGCATCCGATGCGGCATCTGCGACCACTGCTGCAACCGAACGGCATCCGCACCGCGCGCGATGTGCAGGTCAACGGCCGGGACACCGAGCAGGTCGCAATCGCGGGCCTCGTCATCTGCCGTCAGCGTCCGAGCACGGCGAAGGGCTTCGTGTTCCTGTCACTGGAAGACGAAACCGGCATCGTGAACGTCGTCGTCACGCCGCAGCGCTTCGAACGCGACGCACTGAAAATCTCCACCTCGCCCCTGCTGCTCGTACGCGGCACACTGCAGGTCGAATCGAACGTCGTCACCCTCCGCGGCCGCATCTTCACCCCCCTCGACGCCCACCTCGGCGCCGAACATGCCCGCAGTCACGACTTTCACTGAGCTCGCGCTGTACGGCACAACTGCATGTCTCGCACGGAGCCACGGAGTCACAGAGACCTCTACAGCATTTGGCGGGCAACACTTTTCACGCGGGGCCCGCGGGGAACGCGGGGAACCGTAAGCTTCCCCTGAGCGGACACAGTCAAAGTTAGACTTCGGGTCGGGTTTTTCCGGAGCAGGCCATGAACAAATCGAAGTTTTCTGAAGCGCAGATCGTGGGTATTCTGCGCGAGGGCGAGGCGGGCGTGCCGGTCGCGGAGATCTTGCGCAAGCACGGGATCAGTCGGCCGACGTTCTACCTCTGGAAGTCGAAGTACGGGACCGCCGGCGTGCCCGAGCTGCAGCGATTGAAAGCGTTGGAGCAGGAGAATGCGCGGCTCAAACGGATGTACGCCGACATGGCGCTCGAGAATGCGGCGATCAAGGACGTGCTCAGCCGAAAACTGTAGGGCGGTCCGTGCGACGGGCAGTCGTAGCGATCTTGGTCGAGGAGCACGAGCAGTCGGTGCGCCAGGCCTGTGTGATCGCCGGACTCTCACGGACCGCGTACAGTCGGCCCCCACGCGCGTCCGTTGATGCCGATGCACCGATCATCGCCGCGCTCACGGCGCTGATCGCGCAGGAAGGTCGCTGGGGCTTCTGGAAGTGTTTTGATCGCCTCCGTGCGTTGGGCCACAGCTGGAATCACAAGCGCGTGTATCGCGTCTATTGCGCGCTCAAGCTGAATCACGTGCGGCGCACGAAGAAGCGCGCGCCCCCGCGCACTAT
>JACMLX010000054.1 GCA_014379355.1 Gemmatimonadaceae bacterium | reverse complement strand
TCCCCGCCGCTCAGCGCTTTCTCGCGAGCATCGTCCCGCGACACGATTGTGCACCACAGTGACACGGGAATCGACGCTTGGCGGCTGGTGTGTGACGCTCCGCGAGAGTGAAGGCATAGTCGTAGGCGAGTTCCTCACCCGGCACGATGTCACGCAAAGACTCGATCCAGATGCGACCTGCGTCGATCACGGCGTCGCAGTTCGGCGCACAGGAATGATTGATCCAGCGTGCATCGTTGCCGTTCACCGCCGCATCGATCACGACCGCGTCATCGATGGCGAACAGGAACGTGTGATGCCGCTCACCCGGCAGGTCGGGGTATCGACGCTCGGCCGCCTCGGGACTCAGACGCTCCCCGGCATATTCGACCAGCCGCGTTCCGGCCGGGATTTGGTGCGTGGCGAACGCGCCGAGGCCCTGCATCGGAGACGGGCGGATCACGAAGGGCGGCGAATCTGTGGCGTCGTACTGCGGCATTCGTCAAATCTGGCGACACCGGGTCGTCGTCGTTCATGCGAGAATTCCGCCTGACAGGGAACGGCTCGCAGACCGGCGTGCCGGACGACAGATTCCCAGATCCATGACCGCACCCGTCAAGCCATCCGTCGTCGATCGTACTGCGTTCCTGCGCATCGTCGCGGTCTACAAGTTCGTGCAGACGGCGGTGCTGATCGCACTCGGGCTGGCGACGATGCGACTGGTGCGACCCGAGGCCGTGGCCTCGTTCGAGGCGTGGGTGGAGGACCTGCCGGTGGGTTACGTGCAGCATGTGTCCGAGCGATTCCTGAACTGGATCTCCGGCCCGACCAACCGCATCATGATCCTGGGTGCGGCGCTGTTCGGCTATGCGCTGCTGTTCCTGGTCGAGGGTGTGGGGCTCTGGCTGCAGCGACGCTGGGCCGAATGGCTAACCGTCGTGGCGACCGGCATGCTGATTCCCCCGGAGATCTACGAGTGCGCCACGCATCCCTCGGCGATGCTGTTCCTGCTGCTGGCCGTGAACGTCTGCGTGGTCTGGCTGCTCGCGAAACGTCTGCAGCATGAGCTCGCACTGCAGGCGCGCATGCAGCCGTAGCGCGGTGAAACCGGGCAAATCTGCGAGCAACTCGGCATTTCGAGCCCGGAGGGATTAAGTTTCATAGCTTATGACACTCAGTCCCACAAGTTCAGAAAATACTCCCGATGCCGGATTTTCAGGCCTCGGTCTCGATAATCGACTCGTCGGCGCATTGGCCTCGCTGGGCTACGAAGAACCGACCCCGATCCAGCGCGAGGCGATTCCGCCGCTGCTGGCGGGTCGCGACGTGCTCGCGCAGGCGGCCACCGGCACCGGCAAGACGGCGGCCTTCGCGCTGCCGCTCCTGCACCTCGTCGACACGAATGCCCCGGCGCGCACCCGCACCCGGGCGCTGATCCTGACACCGACCCGCGAACTGGCCATGCAGGTGGCCGAAGCGGTGCACAAGTACGGCAAGGCGATGGGCATCATCGCGCTGCCGATCTACGGCGGTGCGGCGATGGACACCCAGATTCGCGCGCTGCGTCGTGGTGTCGATGTGGTCGTCGCGACGCCGGGTCGCGCGCTCGATCACATCCGTCGCGGCACGCTGCAACTGGAAGCGGTGAAGATCGTCGTGCTCGACGAAGCGGACGAGATGCTGGACATGGGTTTCGCCGAAGATCTCGAGGCGATCCTCGCCGCCACGCCGACCGAACGCCAGACCGCACTGTTCTCGGCCACGGTCGCGCCGCGCATCGCACAGATCGCACGCAAGCACCTGCGTGATCCGATCACCGTGCGCATCGACAAGGCGAAGGTCGAGCCGGGACAGACCGCAAAGGTGCGCCAGGTGGCGTACATCGTGCCTCGCGCCCACAAGATGGCCGCCCTGGGTCGTGTGCTCGACATCGAGCAGCCGCAGTCGGCGATCATCTTCTGTCGCACACGCACCGAAGTCGACGAACTGACCGAGACGATGAATGCGCGCGGGTATCGCTGCGAAGCGCTGCATGGCGGGCTCAGTCAGGACCAGCGCGATCGCGTGATGAAGAAGTTCCGGGCCAACAAGACCGACCTGCTGGTGGCCACCGACGTGGCGGCGCGTGGACTCGACATCCAGCATGTGTCGCACGTCGTGAACTACGATGTGCCGACGAGCACCGAGGCCTATGTGCACCGCATCGGGCGCACCGGTCGTGCGGGACGTGAAGGTGTCGCGATCTCGCTGGCTGAACCGCGCGAGCATCGTATGCTGCGCAACATCGAACTGGCGACCAAGTCGAAGATCGAGATCGCCACGGTGCCGACGGTGGCCGACCTGCGCACGCGCCGTCTCGAGCTGACGAAGGCGTCATTGCGCGAGGGGATCCTGGCCGGTGACCTGGATGCGTTCCGCAGCATCGTGGAAGCGCTGGCCGATGAATTCGACGTGATGGATGTGGCAGCGGCCGCCGTCAAGCAGCTGGAACTGTCGAATGGCGGCAGCTCCGACGAGAAGGAGATTCCGGCGGTCGAACCACGTCGCGATCGTCCGACGAGCAGCGAGCGGTCAGGTCCGCCGCGCGGTGATCGACCGGAGCGCACCTCGACGCGTTTCGAGCGCGCCGATCGTCCGGAACGCGCCGGTCCGCCGGCGGCACCGCGCGCTGATCGTCCTGCTCGCGCACCTGACGGTGAGCGGCCGACGCGGGCACCG
>JACMLX010000053.1 GCA_014379355.1 Gemmatimonadaceae bacterium | reverse complement strand
GCGCGGCGCATCGAACCGGCGCGGCCCGCGGTCTGTACGGTTGGCAGTATCCACGCCGGTGTGGCCTCGAACGTCATCCCGGAGACGGCGATGCTGACGGGCACATTGCGCGCAATGGACGCACCCACGCGCACGCGGCTCGCGACGGAGGTAGCACGCATCGCGACCGACATCGCCGCGGGCTACGGGGTGCGCGCCGAGGTGGCGATCGAGCGGGGTACGCCGCCGATCGTGAATCCGGAACGCGAGGCGAGTTGGGCCCGCGACGCGGTGGTGACGACATTGGGTGCGACAGCCGTGGTGCCGTTCGGCATCACGAACATGGGTGGCGAGGACTTCGCGTTCTACATGGAACGGATACCCGGATGTTTCCTGCGCATCGGCGCGCGCCTTCCGGGTGAGGAACCGACGGCGGCGCATTCGCCTCGATTCGACGTCGCCGAAGGCGCGATTCTCGTGGGTGCCTCAGTGCTGGCCCAGTGTGCGCGAATCGCGAGCCGAGCTCATCTTTCGTGAAATGTTACGCTCGAGACTGCTAAAGTGCGCGCGGTGATCTGACGACCCTTTGAGAAAACTCATGTTGCCTTGACGTGCGTCCCTTGGGCCGAACGAATGTTCTTCAGAAAGAAGGAGCCGGAATCGCGGACGACTGCACCCCGCACGCAGGGGGCCGCCGAGTCGCAGCCTGACGCCCAGCCGGCGGCGCTTGGCACACGCGGCAGTGCGAGCGGGGATGCCCAGACCACCGCGGTGCTCGATGCGCTGGGCGGCGTGATGACGGCACTCGCGCGCTTCCCTGTGGACCTCCCGCATCGCCCCGCCGCCGAGACCACGAGGGAGATGACCGCGTGGCAGCGGCATGCGGTCATGGGTCTTCCAATTGACGGCGGCGAGGAAGGCGCGTCGGTGGGGATCGGTGAGCGCGACTGGCGCGGACTGGTACGAGCCGTGGCGGCGCTCCGCCGCGACGAACAGAGCTCGGTCGATGCACTCGTGTCGGAGCTGCGCACGGCGCTCTGGAGCTGTGTGTCCGCCGTGCATGAAGCCGTGCGTATCGACGACAATGCGGAAGCGCAGACCGGCACGCACCTGGCGCTCGTGAAGAAGGCATTCAACGGCGCGACGATCAGCACGATCAAGGATGATGTGTTGAGCGCGGTCTCCGAGATCGATCGTGCGCTCAAGGAGCGCCGCGAGGAGCAGCAGCGTCAGTACAAGTCACTCGCCAGCTCACTCGACGCGCTCGGACGTCAGCTCGAGGAGGCGAAGAAGGAAAGTGCCACCGATCAGCTCACGGGCGTCGGCAACCGCAAACACTTCGACTTGATGTCGGCGCGCGCGGTGCAGCTGTTCTCGCTCGGACGAACACCCGTCACGCTCCTGATGATCGACCTGAACAAGTTGAAGGTCATCAACGATTCGTACGGGCATCCGGTGGGCGACGCCGCCATTGCGAGTGTGGCGAAGGCGCTGTGGAAGGTGTTCCTGCGGCAGTCCGACGTCATCTGTCGCTACGGCGGCGACGAATTCGCGGTGATCCTCAATTCGTGCGATCTCGTCGTCTCGCAGACACTCGCCAAGAGGCTTGTCGAGCAGGTGCGCACGCTGCCGCTCCCGAGCCCGGCCATGGAGTTTGCACTCGGCGCGTCCGTCGGAGTCGCGCAGCTGGAGGCCGGTGAGGATGTGGCGCAGTGGGTCGCGCGTGCCGACCGTGCGATGTATCAGGCCAAGAAGCAGGCCATGGGCGGCGTCATGATCGCCGATGCCGGCAGCGGACTCGCACCGTCGACGAAACTGCGATCAGCCTGACCCGCGCGGCGGCCGCGTCGGCCAAACGGATGACGTCGCAGTAACTTGCCGTCGCCGTGCATGCGGGTGCGTGTCGGTGGCATGTTCACTCGATCCGTACCGCGTGTCCGATGGCAGACAAACAGGCGTTTGTGGGACGAATCACGCGGTGACGGGCTCATGCCGTGTTTGGGCCGCATTGCTGGCCGTCGTCGCTGTGTGCGCTGGATTCGTTTTCCGGGATGTGTCGCAGGCTGCGCCTCCGCATCGCGTCGTCCTGATCTCCCTGGACGGTTTCCGCTGGGACTATCTCCAGCGTCCGGCGGCGAAGGAACTGCGCCGGCTCGCGCGTCGCGGCGTACATGCGGAACGACTGACGCCGTCCTTTCCGACGAAGACCTTTCCCAATCACTACACGCTGGTCACCGGTCTCTTCCCCGAGCATCACGGGATCGCAGCCAACGTCATGCGCGACTCGGCCCTCGGACGTTTCGCCACCGGCAACGATCCGGCGGTGCGTGATGCGCGCTGGTTCAGCGGTGAGCCGATCTGGGTGACGGCGGAAACGCAGGGCGTGCGGACTGCCGTGTATTTCTGGCCGGGATCAGAAGCGCCGATCGGCGGCGTGTCTCCACATCGATTCTTTCCGTTCGATGTCACCACGTCACGCGCCGCGCGCGTGGACAGTGTGCTTGCGTGGCTGGCCTTGCCGGACAGCACTGCACCGCGGTTGATCGCCGCCTATTTCAGCGACGTCGACACCGATGGGCACAACTTCGGTCCTGATGCACCAGAAACGGATTCCGCGATCGCGAGGGTGGATAGTGTGATCGGTGCGATCGTCGACGGCATCGACCGACTCGGCGCGACCGACCGCGTCGACGTGGTGGTCGTGTCGGATCACGGCATGGCGGAACGTTCGTCGGAACGTGCGATCGCACTCGACGACTACGTGTCGATGGACAGTCTCGAGATCGGCGACTGGAGCCCGATCGCGACGATCATCCCGAAGCCCGGCCACAGCGGGTATGTCTTCAATGCGCTGATCCACGCCCACCCGCACCTGCAGGTGTTCCGCAAGGGCGACTTGCCGGAACGATTGCACTACAACAGCGGCGACCGCGTGACACCGATCGTGGCGATCGCCGATGAAGGGTGGTCGGTCGGCACGCGGTCGGCACTTGCCGAGATGGCGCCGGGACGCGTGTACGGCGCGCACGGCTACGACAATGCACTGCCGTCGATGGGCGCCGTGTTCATCGCGGCCGGACCGGCTTTCCGGAGCGACCTGACGGTGCCGCCGTTCGCGAACGTGCATGTCTATGCGCTGCTCGCCGAGCTGCTTCATCTGCGTCCGGCGGTCACGGATGGCTCACTCGACTCGGTGCGCGTGCTGCTTCGTTGAGTGGCGGGTTGACCGGAGCCGCAACCGCATTGACCGGCACGCGCAACCCTGATTCTGTTCGGTACCGTAGGATTGGATCATGACCACACCGACACCGCAGCTGATTCGCGAGTGGAAGCCGCGGCGGCTGGTGCTGTTCGCGCTGGCGATGATGGTCGCCGGCTTTCTGGCCGTCTTCATCGCTGATGGTGCAACGCCTGGCGTCGGTGTCGTGCGCGACGCGATCGCCAACACACTGGCTGCTGCAGCCACGGCATTGCCCGTGTGGTGGTTGTGTACACGCATGCACTGGCGACTGGCTGATCGCTGGTGGTTCCTGCCGGCCCACGTGCTTGGTGCGTTCAGTTTCACGGTCCTGTGGTATGCTTCGATCGCCATTGCACTGGCCATCGTGTCGCTCCTCAGCGGCGACGGCTTCCGCCTCCAGTTTTTGTCCGGACCTGCGCTGCACTGGGAAGTGACGACGGCGGTGGTGCTCTACTGCGCCATTGCGGCGGGCTGCTATCTCTTCCAGGCGGCGCGCGACGCTCAGAGCGCGCAGCAGCTGCAGCATGCCTCCGAGATGCGTGCGATGCGCACGCAGCTGGATCCACACCTGCTGTTCAACACGCTGCACTCGCTGCTCGAACTCGTGCGGAGTGGTGACGAACGTGCGGACGAGGCCATCGACGCGTTCGCACGCGTCGCGCGATACGTGAGCGAGGGTCGTGCGCCGGATCGCGATCTCGTCCCGCTCCGCGACGAGTGGCGCATGACACAGGACTATGCCGCGCTGGAATCGCTCCGGCTCGGGCCGCGGCTGTCGTGCCGTTTCTCGCTCGGAGAAGCACTCGACGGGATCCAGATTCCGGCCCTCTCGCTGCAGCCGCTGGTGGAGAATGCGATTCGACACGGCATCGGGCCGAGGGCAGGCACGGGATCGGTCGATGTTTCGGTCGTCGTCGTCGAGCGACGCGTGCTTCTCACGGTGCAGGATGATGGCCTTGGTGCCGCCGCAGCGACGCGCGGTGCGGGCACCGGCCTGGACCTCGTGTGCCGACGATTGCAGGCACACTTTGGTGAGAGCGTCACGTTCAGCGCCGGCCCGCGCGTTGGCGCGAGCGGATGGCGCGTGGTGACGACCTTTCCTGCGACCGTCGCGTCGTGACGTCACCGATGCTTCGCGCAATCGTTGCCGATGACGAACCGCTCGCGCGACAGGCACTGCGCCGGTTTCTCGCGGCGGATGGCGACGTGAAGATCGTCGCCGAAGCGGAGGATGTGGAATCGTTGCGCGACGTGCTCGCGACGCATGCCGCGGACGTGCTGTTCCTCGACATCACGATGCCTGGGGGCAGTGGCATGGACGTGCTACCGGTCGTTCCGCCGACGACCTCGGTGATCTTCACGACAGCCCACGCCGAACACGCGGTCACGGCATTCGCCGTCGACGCGATCGACTACCTGCTCAAGCCATTCGGTGTCGATCGCGTGCGGGACGCGCTGGCACGTGTCCGTCGACTGCACGCGTCGCGTCTCAGCGTCACGCCACCACGACGCAGCGTCCTGCTGGTGCGCACCGGCTCGCGACTCGAACCCGTACCGGTCACCTCGATCTGGCGTCTCGAAGGCAGCGACGATTTCGTGCGCGTGATCACCGCAACGCGGCGCTTCCTGCATGGCATGACACTCGCAGCCCTGACGGCAGAACTCGACGCCGGGACCTTTCTTCGCGTCCATCGCAGCCACGTACTCAATCTCGCCCATGTGGCGCGCGTGCTGCCGCACGACGAACGACGGCTGGCGGCAGAGTTTCCGGATGGCTCGCGCGTGGTGTGCAGTCGGGCGGGATCAGCGGCTTTGCGCAGCCGCGCCCGGCTTCGGGGCGAGTGACAGCCACTCGCCCTGCTTGAGGCGCTGCGTGATCTGTCCCTGGCAACTCACGTCGAGGATCGGATTGCAGCGCAGCGCCAGAAAACTCGCTTCATGCGTCGGCGACAGCGCCCCGATCATGCGCGTCGGGAAGATGGCGCGCGGCGTGTCGATCGCGCGCAATCGCAGCACGTCGAGCGGCGTGAGCGTGAGCGCATCCTGCAGTGCGGCGACGTCATTCCGAATCGCCTCCGCACTCGAATACGTGTCACTGCCGGTGAGGATCCGTGCGCCGGCACGCTGCAGCAATCGCACGTTCGCGACGGTGATGTCCTGCGTCCGACGCCGCGCGGCCGAGTCGCGCGCGGTGATGTCGCGCGAGAGGCCGAGGGTCGGAATGACGAAGACGTGTCTCGCGCCGGCGCGTGCGGCAACGGCGTCGCTCAGGCGCAATCGCCCGAGCGTGGAGTCCGTGTCGAACGCCGCGCCATAGCCTGGCGCGTGTGCGAAGCCATCGACGCCGGCGTCCAGCGCGAGTTCGAAATCGCGTGCCGTCTCGACGTGCGCCCAGACGCGTCGGCCCATGGCATGTGCAGAGTCGACCAGCGGCTTGAGGACCGCGGCGGAAAGTCCCCGCATTCCCACGGCCGCCGTGTCCGTCGCCAGCGCAGCGACGTTGTCGGCATCGACCAGCATGACCTTCATCAGCGGCACCGTGTCGCGTCGCAATCGCGTCACGAGCGCCGGCAGCTGCGCCAGGCTGTCGAGTCGATGATATACATCGCCGTCCTGCGACAGGCTGCGAGCAGCGCGCTGGCGCTGCTCCGGTGTGCCGCCGGGCGTGCGGAACATCGCGAGCGCCTCGTACAGCACATGCGGATGCCCGCCAGTGCTCGTGATCGCACCGTCGGAGAACACGACGTCGATGCTGCCGGGCGCATTCACCTTGCCCGCCAGCGCCTTGCGACCGGTCCGATGGTTCGCCAGCACCTGCACGTAGAACACGCCCTCGGTGAGATACATGTCGCGAATGCCGTCGAATCCGAACAGTCCATCCGGGCTGTGTGTGTGCGCGTCAGCGTACGGCGGCACCATCCACTGGCCATCGAGTGACACGACACTGTCCGCACGCATGCGAGGCCGGGCGATGAAATGGCCTTGCTGCATCCACCGTGACCCGCGCGTGAAACCACGACCGGTGAACCAAAGACCGCCGCGCAGCTCGACGACTGGAGCGTCGACCTTCGGCGCGCGTGGTACGGATTGCCGTGTGACACCTTGAGGTGCAGCAACGAGCGATGTCGCAACGTGCAGTAACGATAGCAAGCACGTCAGGCTGATGCGAAGGTGGCGCTGAGTCATATGCGAAAGTGACGTCGCCGACACACATACGACAGGCCCTGATCGGTGAATGCGCCAGAACACTCGGTACGCTGCCCCACTGTGCCCGAGCGCAGTCGCGAGAGGCGCGAAACGCTCGACGTGACCAATCACGCGAGCGCCTTTTCGCGAAGTGTGCGCCGCAGCGTCGGCAGGAGTGCAAGCTCCTCGACGTCACCGCCCTTCTGCATCATGCTGATGATTTCTGTGGCGGGTGGTTTCATCACCCAGAAGCCGACACTGCCGTTTCCAGAATGGCGCGGCGGGTACGGCATGAAGTCACGGTGGGTCGTGACACCGCGTCTGGGACGGCCCGCTCCGCTGCGTTCCCATTCCGCAAGGCGCGCAGGGACTTGCGGACGACTACAGCGATGTTCCGCCGTTCGGCAAACGCACCCGCAGGAAATTCGTGCGCTTGTTCGGGGGTAGCGCCAATTGCCGACGAATCTGCTCGACAAGAATTCGCTCACTTTCCCGCTTCAGCGCGTCGCCCGGCGTCAACTCAGCCTTCTTCTTTTTCACGCAGCGTTTTCCTCAGTACGGGGAGAACTGCGAGATCCTGGTCGCGACCCGCGCGCTCCTTGCTCTTGATGATGTCCACAAGCGATGCCACACGAATCTCGTGCTCACCAAAGAATACGACGCTCGACCGACCGCGTAGTGACTCGAACGATCGGATGCCATCGATCTTCGCCATGAAATCGAGTTGCAGCCCATCGCGGTCCCGGGTCATGCGATAAAGCTGAGACGCCGGATAGTACGGACGCAGAACCATTGCGCCGAGGTCGTCGGCGATCCGCTTCAGCTTCGTCAGATTCGTCGGCGTCTTCCGGAACATGAAATCGAAATCCATCGTCGTCACCGGCGAGCCCTGAATCGCTGCTGCAGCGTTGCCGATCAGGACCGCGTCCAGTCGCCGCGTGGCAAGCGCGCGGGCAATGGC
>JACMLX010000052.1 GCA_014379355.1 Gemmatimonadaceae bacterium | reverse complement strand
TCGTCGGCGCGTTCATCGTCCGGTCGATCTAGGGAACCTCTGCAGAATTGGGATGGGTCGCGCGGAGTGTGGTGACGCGTCGATCAAGGCGCGACGGAGGTGTACGTCCGTACGCCGACCGAGCGAAACGCCGAGCGGCGCGTCACCACGGTCCGACCGCCGGGTTGTGGGTGGTGTGGGGACGTGCGCGGCGTTGCGCTCGGGTGGTTCAGGGCCGCACGCTTCCTCACGCGCCCTGACCGACACGCCACCCATTCCGCGCGACCCATCCCCGTGTGCAGTGCATGTTGGCGCGCCCAGAGGCACGGTGCCCGCGCGCAACACAAGGGGCGACCGTCATTTCGACGGTCGCCCCTTCTTGTTGCTCAGCCATGCCGCGGAATTACGCCTTGCGACGACGGGCAATGAAGCCGAGGGTCAGCAGACCCATGCCAAGGAGCGCAAACGTGGCGGGCTCGGGAACAGCCTGAATGGAAATGATGATGTCGTTGTAATCGCGATCAGATTCGCGACCGGGCCCAGTCACACCGAAGCCGCGACCACCATTCACGTTGTCTTCCATGCCGACGTAGAACCTGCCGTTCGGATTGCTGGCGTTGATGATGGTGCCGAATGCATCCGCGCTCAAGCCGCCCAGCCCGCCGACGCCGGTGCCGTTCGTGAACACAGCAAACTGCTGATTGATGGTATTTCCACGCGCACCGATTGCGACCGCGCCGGTACGGCTGTCAGACGTATAGATCGTGCCGAGACCCGCTGCCGGCAGCGCCTGAGAAATCCAGACCGCAAACGGCCCGGACAACACGGTGTTCCCCGACGCCAGCTGGCCTGCCGTGAACACGGTTCCGTTGTCGAGAATCACGCCCCACGACGTGCTCGGTAAGCCGGCAACCCGGCCGAGCAGGTTGATGTTGTACGTACCCGCCGCGAATCGAAAGCCACCGACCGGAGCAGCGCCGCCAGGTCCGCCGAGAAACAAATTCGTCGTCGTGAGCGGCGCCGGAGTCAGCGGAAGGAACGTCGGGCTCTGATTCGTGCATGTGGTCGGCGCTGCAGGCGTGTTCGTGAGAATGCCACCGATATGACATACCGTCCCGTCGAATGAGTCATCCGAGGGCTGGTTCCAGTACGGCCCGGTATCCAACCGACTGGGCATTCCGATCGGTTGCCACGTTTGTGCCGCCAGCGGTGAGGTGATGGCTGCGGTGGCGAGAATCACACTCGCTGTCAGTAAACGCATGTTGAAAGTCCCATGGATAAAAATCGGAGAGCGTCTTCGTTCGTACGATCAGCGTGCATGGGTCGTACCAGAATCATCACGACGCCTCGCGCGATCGACACAAGCTGAAAAGCCATACGCCATATGCATTATGTCTGCACAATGGCTTTGGCACTCGCGTGTGCATGCGGTCGCTTCGATCGTTGCATTGTGTGGAAAGCGATGGAGATGCGCCACATGTGTGCACAGATGAATTCGCATGCCAGACTCGTGCGTCGGAGCGTCAAGATCTGTCGTGGCGATGTGCCTGACATATTGTTTGGAACGTTCTCGAGTGTGGTCCGTCGAAAACGAACTGCGGGCGCACGTGATTGATCCGAGATCACGTCGTCGTGCCCGACAACTCGCTCGTCGAAGCGACAACGCAGACATCGAGCCCAGCGACTTGCGTCACCGAACGCGACAACAAAATCATCAGCGAACGCGAGCACTGACGTCATCCAGCCTGACGACCAAGCCTCAGCAAAGCCGACGCCTGATCATCATCGAACCCGACAACTGCTCATCATCGAACCCGGCAACCGATCATCATAGCAGCCGGCAACTGATCATCATCGAACCCGGCAACTGATCATCATCGAACCCGGCAACTGATCATCATCGAACCCGGCACGTGATCATCGTCGAACGCAACAACTGACGACATCGACGACGCCGGCAAGGGAGCATCGTCGAACGCAACCGCTGACGTCATCGAGGACGCCGGCAAGTGAGCACGTTGAGTCGGGAAGTGATCATCGTCGAACGCAACCACTGACGTCATCGAACGCCATAACCGACATCATCGAAGACGTCGGCAACTGATCGTCATCACGCTCGAGAGCGTGTGGTGGTCAATGCGTGCTGATCATTTATTCGACGCGGCGCATGTGCACAAAAAAAGTGAGGCGGCTGTCCGAAGACAGCCGCCCCACTTCAGGTCTTTCAGGCCGAAAGCTTACGCCTTGCGACGCTTTGCGATGCCAGCGAGTGCCAGCAGGCCGAAGCCCATCAGGCCGATCGTGGCCGGCTCCGGAACAGCCTGGATCGAGATCAGGATGTCGTTGTAATCGCGATCGGACACCCGACCAGCACCGGCGACACCGAATCCGCGACCGCCGTTGACGTTGTCTTCCATGCCAACGAAGTAGCGTGCGCCCGGGCCAGTCGAGTTGATGATGGCACCGAATGCATCCGTCGTGATCGCGCCGAGGTTACCGACGCCCGTACCGTTCGTGAAGACGGCGAACTGCTGGTTTGCCGAGGCGCCGCGCGAACCGATGGCAACGGCACCCGTGGACTGGGTGGACGTGTAGATCGTTCCAGCGCCTGCGGCCGGCAACGACTGGGTGATCCAGACAGCGAACGGACCGGAGAGGACGGTGTTGCCACCGGCCAGCTGCGCGGCGGTGAAGACCGTCCCGTTGTCGAGGATCACGCCCCATGACGTGCTCAGATCACCGGCAACTCGGCCGAGTGAACGGATGTTGTACGTACCGGCCGCGAAGCGGAACGCGCCCGGATTCGTGCCACCGGCACCGCCGAGGAACACGTTGGCGGTCGTCAGCGGAGCCGGATTCAGCGGCAGGAACACAGGTCCCTGGTTGCTGCACGACCCAGCGCCGAGTGCCGGCGTGTTGGTCAGGATGGCGCCCGTGTTGCATACGGCCGTCCCGACATTGTCGTCGGAAGCATTGTTCCAGTACGCCCCGGTATTGCTGTTGTTGGGGGCACCGATCGATTGCCACGTCTGCGCGCTGAGCGGCGAAACCACCGCAACAGTCGCGAGTGCGACACCGAAGGAAATACGACGCATCAGGTAATCCTCTTGATGGAGCTTGTCTGTACTAGCGCGGACGCTGGAATCAAGTGCAGGGGTCGTGCCGTGAGTGTCCCTCTGCTGCGCCCCCACCACATACTCGGGAAGCCAATATACGACAACAACTTAGGGAATATCAATCTGTTTCCAGCCGAGTCCGGCACGCTCAGCAGTGGGTGTAACGACACGACAATCGTGGTGCCGATGCCACACCATCCCCACACAGCAGCCAGGACCGTAGCAGATGCGCACCGGACGCCTCACACGGCCACGGCAGGAAAGCGCTCGATGGTCGGCTGACCGGTCACGCCCGAATCGGCGCCAACCACCGCGCCATTTCTCCAATCGCCATCCCCTTCCGTGCCGCCAGGTCCGCGACCTGGTCCTCGCCGATCATGCCCGTACCGAAGTAGCGTGCTTCCGGCCGCCAGAAGTACCAGCCGGACACGCTGGCTGTCGGCAGCATCGCGCAGCTCTCGGTGAGGGTGATGCCCGCCAGCGCCGGCACGTCGAGCAGGCGGAAGAGGGTCCGCTTCTCGGTGTGATCCGGACAGGCAGGATATCCGGGCGCCGGCCGGATGCCCTGATACGCCTCGTCGATCAGCGCCGCGTTGTCGAGCGACTCCCCCGCCGCGTACCCCCAGTGCTCCCGGCGTACGGTTTCGTGCAGCCGCTCCGCCAGCGCTTCGGCCAGCCGATCAGCCAGCGCCTTGAGCAGGATCGCGTTGTAGTCGTCGTGCGCCGCCTCGAACGCCGCCACGCGCGCGTCGATGCCATGACCCGTCGTCACGGCGAACGCCCCGACCCAGTCGCGGACACCGGAGTCGGCGGGCGCCACGAAGTCCGACAGCGCCATGTTCGGCCGCCCGTCGCCCTTGAGCATCTGCTGCCGGATGGTGTGGATCGTGGCCAGCGGGACGCCGCCGCGTTCGGCGTCAGTGGACCAGACGTCGATGTCGTCGCCGGTGGCAGTGGCCGGGAACAGTCCCACCACGGCCTTCGCCGTCAACCAGCGCTCCGCCACCAGCGTGTTGAGCATCGCCTGCGCGTCGCGCCATAGCGAGCGCGCCGTCTCGCCGACGATCGGATCCTGCAGGATCGCCGGATAGTGGCCGGCCAGCTCCCACGTCTGGAAGAAGGGTGTCCAGTCGATGCGCGGCACGAGATCGTCGAGCGGCCAGTCGTCGAACACGGTCACCCCGGGCCGGTTCGGCACCGGAGGGACGCTCGCGTGCCAGTCGGTGACGAGGTGATTCGCGCGCGCGTCCGCCAGCGGGACGAGACGCGTCGCCTTGCCCGAGCTGGCGCGATGGACTCGAATTGCGTCGTATTCCGCGCGCACGCCCGACAGGTACGCCTCGCGTCCGTCGTCGCTGAGCAGCGCACTGGCCACGCCGACCGCGCGACTGGCGTCCTGCACGTGCACAACCGGGCCGGCGTATTGCGTTTCGATCTTCACCGCGGTGTGGGCGCGACTGGTCGTCGCACCACCGATCAGCAGCGGGATCGTGAAGCCCTCGCGCTGCATCTCGCCGGCCAGGAACGCCATCTCCTCCAGAGATGGTGTGATCAAGCCACTAAGTCCGATGATGTCGACGTTCTCCGCGCGTGCCGTCTCGAGGATGCGCGCGCACGACACCATCACGCCAAGATCGATCACGTCGTAGTTGTTGCACTGCAACACCACGCCGACGATGTTCTTGCCGATGTCGTGCACGTCGCCCTTGACGGTGGCGAGCAGGATCTTCCCCTTGTTCCTCTGCTCCTCGACCGGCCGCAGCAGCTTCTCGGCCTCGATGTACGGGATCAGGTGGGCGACCGCCCGCTTCATCACGCGCGCGCTCTTGACCACCTGCGGCAGGAACATCTTGCCGGCGCCGAACAGGTCACCGACCACGTTCATGCCGTCCATCAGCGGCCCCTCGATCACGTGAATCGGGCGCTCGACCGTGAGGCGCGCCGCTTCCGTGTCCTCGACGATGAAATCGGCGATGCCGTGGACGAGCGCGTGGGACAGCCGCTCCCGGACAGGCAGCTCGCGCCAGGCCAGCAGGTCGTTCGCGACCGCGGCCGTCCCTTTCACGTCGCCGGCCACCTCGAGCAGGCGCTCCGTCGCATCGGGACGGCGGTTCAGCACCAGGTCCTCGACCCTTTCCAGCAGTGCCGATGGAATATCCGAGTAGAGCGTCAGTGCACCGGCGTTCACGATACCCATGTCCATGCCGGCGTTCACCGCGTGATACAGGAACACCGCATGAATCGCCTCGCGCACCGGGTTGTTGCCACGGAATGCGAAACTCACGTTGCTCACACCACCGCTGATCCGCGCATGCGGCAACGTGGCCTTGATCTCGCGCGTCGCCTCGATGAAATCCACGGCGTAGTTCGCGTGCTCCTCGATGCCGGTACCGATCGCAAAGATGTTCGGATCGAAGATGATGTCCTCCGGCGGAAACCCGATCCGTCCGGTGAGCAGCCCATAGGCGCGTGCGCAGATCGACACCTTGCGTGCCTTCGTGTCGGCCTGCCCCTGCTCGTCGAATGCCATCACGATCACGGCCGCACCGTACTGTCGGACGAGCGTGGCCTGCCGGATGAATTCCGCCTCGCCTTCCTTGAGCGAGATGGAATTCACGATCGCCTTGCCCTGCACCTGTTGCAGCCCGGCCTCGATCACACTCCACTTCGAGCTGTCGATCATCAGCGGGACCTTGCTGATCGACGGTTCGCCGGCGACGAGACGCAGGTACGTCGTCATCGCCGCGATGGCATCGAGCATTCCTTCGTCCATGTTGACGTCGATCACCTGCGCGCCGCTTTCGACCTGCTGCCGCGCCACGTCCAGCGCCGCTTCGTAGTCCCCCGCCAGGATCAGCTTCGAGAACCTTGCCGACCCGGTCACGTTCGTCCGCTCGCCGACGTTGACGAAGTTCGTGTTCTCCGTGATCACCACCGGCTCCAGGCCGCTCAGCCGCAGCGCCGATGCCACCGTCGGCACCATGCGCGGTGTGACATCCGTGACGGCCGCGGCGATCGCACGGATGTGTGCCGGCGTGCTGCCGCAGCAGCCACCAACGATGTTCACGTACCCGGTGCGCGCCCACTCACCGATGTGGCGTGCCATGTCGTCGGGCGATTCGTCGTAGCCGCCGAATGCGTTCGGCAACCCGGCATTCGGGTGGGCGGAGACGTGCACATCGGCCACCCGTGACAACTCCTGCACGTACGCCCGCAATTCCCTCGGCCCGAGCGCACAATTGAGGCCGATGCTGAGTGGCCTGGCGTGCATGACGCTGACCCAGAACGCCTCGGTCACCTGGCCGCTGAGTGTGCGTCCGCTGGCATCGGTGATCGTGCCGCTGATCATCACCGGGACCCGTTCATGCGAGGACGTGAACACCTGCTCGATCGCGAACAGTGCGGCTTTCGCGTTCAACGTGTCGAAGATGGTCTCGACGAGCAGGATGTCCGCGCCGCCATCGAGCAGGCCACGCGTGGCGTCCGTGTACGCCGCCACCAGCTCGTGATACGTGACATTGCGCGCCGACGGATCGTTCACGTCCGGCGACAGCGAGGCGGTGCGATTGGTCGGGCCGAGCACGCCGGCGACATATCGCGGCCGCGACGGCTCGCGACGCTCGAACGTATCGCCGACCTGCCGTGCCAGCCGAGCCCCCTCGACGTTCAATTCATACGCGAGCGATTCCATGCCGTAGTCGGCCATCGCGATCGACGTCGAATTGAACGTGTTCGTCTCGAGGATGTCCGCGCCTGCATGCAGGTAGGCTGCGTGTATGGCGCCGATCAGCTCGGGACGCGTGATGGCCAGCAGGTCGTTGTTGCCCCGCAGGTCGCGCGGCCAGTCGACGAATCGATTGCCGCGATACGCCGCTTCGTCGAGCCGCTCGCGCTGGATCATGGTGCCCATCGCGCCATCGAGCAGCAGGATACGTGTCGGCAGCAGTTCGTGCAGGAGCGCAATGCGTTCGGCGCGCGTGTGCACCGGCGTGACAGCGCGCGCCTCGACGAGCGAAAAGGGTGGCAGCGGCTCGGTCGCCCACTCGGCGAGATGATCGTGATCGTGCGTGTGTGCGCCGGGCTTCATGCAGTGGCCTGTGCGGGTTCACGCGTTGCGCGAAGCCCGAGGATGTGACAGATCGCGTACGCGAGATCAGCGCGGTTGAGCGTGTAGAAGTGGAAGTCCTCGACACCCTCGTCGGCCAGCCGGGTGCACTGCTCCGTCGCCAGCGTGGCGGCAACGAGCTTGCGCGTGTCGGGATCGTCCTCGAGACCGTCGAAGTGCCGCGCCATCGAGTCGGGCACCGATGCGCCGGCCATCACGGAGAACTTGCGAGTCTGCGAGAAGTTCGTGACCGGCATGATGCCCGGCACGATCGGCACCGTGATACCGGCCGCCCGCGCCAGGTCGCGATAGCGCAGGTAGATCGCGTTGTCGAAGAAGAACTGCGTGATGGCCCGTGTCGCGCCGGCATCGATCTTCCGCTTCAGGTTGTCGATCTCGGCCTGCATCGAGCCGGCCGTCGGATGGCCTTCGGGATAGGCACTGACACTCAGCTCGAAGTCGAATTCGCGGCGCAGCCCCGAGACGAGATCGGATGCGTAGGCGTACCCGCCCGGATGCGGCTCGTAGGTGCTGCCAAGTCCCGCGGCCGGATCACCCCGCAGCGCGACGAGATGGCGCACGCCGGTGTTCCAGTATTCGCGCGCCACCTCGTGAATCTCTTCGCGCGTCGCCGACACGCAGGTGAGGTGTGCCGCGGGGCGCAGCGACGTTTCCTGCAGCAGGCGTCGCACCGTGGCATGCGTGCGCTCGCGCGTCGTGCCTCCGGCGCCGTACGTGACCGACACGAATTTCGGCGACAGTGGCGCGAGACGCTCCACGGCGCGCCACAGCTGCTGCTCCATCTCCTCGGTCTTCGGCGGGAAGAACTCGAACGACACACCGAAGCGGCTGCTGGCCGGGCGATTGAGAATGGAGGGGCTCATGTGGACGAAGTCCGAGATGGAAGTGAACAGTCCCAGATCACGACGGTGAGCGGTGAGCCCGTGAGTCGTGTCGCTTCACGTGCGTGAAGACCGGCGGCGATTGCCCAATGCGTGATGTCATCCGTGGAGAAACCGAGTCGCCGATGTGCATGGGCCTCGCGCAGTGATTCCTCGCCGTGCGGCGCAAAATCCACCAGCAGCAGCCGACCACCGGGGCGCAGCACGCGTGCCACCTCACGCATCACAGCGACCGGATCATCCGCGAAGTGCAGGACCTGATGCAGCACCACGAGGTCCATGCTGCGTGCCGGCAGCGCGAGGTGATACATGTCGCCGTGGCGCAGTTGCACATGCCGATACGCGTCACCGGCCAGTGCGGCACGGGCGAACGCCAGCATCTCGTGCGAACGATCGATCCCGACAGCGCGGGTCGCGCGCGGCGCGAGCAGGCTCAGGATGCGACCGGTTCCAGTTCCGATGTCGAGCAGGTCTCCCGCCGATTCATCGCCCAGCAACGTCAGGAGGGCGCGCTCGACGTCCTCTTCCGGCACGTGCAACGAGCGGATGTCGTTCCACTCATGCGCATGCTGCTGGAAGTAGCTGTCCGCGGCATCCTGACGCGCGCGCTGCACGGTGGCCAGTCGATCGCGATCGTCGGCAAGGGTGGCGTCGTCGTGGCCGAGCAATGCCACGAAGGTGTGGGCGACCTGGCTGTCGGCGAGTCGGTAGAAGACCCAGCTCCCTTCCGGCACCCGATCGAGCAAGCCGGCATCGCACAGCAGGCGCAGGTGACGCGACACGCGCGGCTGGCTCTGGCCGAGCACTTGTGTGATTTCGGTGACGGTCAGCTCGCAGCGGGCGAGGATGCCCAGCAACCTCAGGCGCGTAGGCTCTGCCGCTGCGCGCAGCGCCTCGAGGAACGACCGATAGGTCGCCGCATTCGAGTCGGTCTCAGCAGTGGTTTCACGGAGCGGCAGGGCGGCCATACTGAAGCATATAAAGCTATGCTTATATGTCAACTGGCTGAGTGGCCCATGCCGCGGCTGCACGATCGGTGTGCGATCTTTGAGCCATCCCGCATCACCCACACGACCGGCTGGCCGACGGACGTCGATCACCGGGCTCCCACGGATTCCGCTCATGTCGCTGACCGACAACCCGACCGCGCGCCCGCCCCTGACCCACCTGTCGGAGGACGAAGTGCTGTTTCGCGACGCGGTTGCGGCCTTCGCCGCCGACGACGTCGCGCCCCGGGTACGGGCCATGGAGGCGGCGGGCCGGATCGACGCCGAGATCATCGCAAAATATTTCGAGATGGGCCTGATGGGCATCGAACTGCCCGAGTCGGCAGGCGGCGCCGGCGGCTCGGCGATGATGATCGCGATCGCTGTCGAGGAGATCAGCAAGGTGGATCCAGCCGCGGCGATCATGGTCGACGTGCAGAACACACTCGTGAACTATCCGATTCATCGGTACGGCAACGCCGATCAGCACGCGCGCTACCTGACACGCCTCACCACCGACACGATCGGTGCGTATGCGCTCTCCGAGCCTGACTCCGGATCGGACGCCTTCGGCCTGCAGTGCAAGGCGGAGAAGACAACCACCGGATGGAAGCTCACCGGGCGAAAGCTCTGGATCACGAATGGCGCGGAAGCGGAAATCTTCGTCGTGTTCGCGAACGCCGACTTCGCGAAAGGATACCGAGGCATCACGGCCTTCATCGTCGAGAAGACGTTCGCGGGATTCTCCGTCGGCAAGAAGGAAGACAAGCTTGGCATCCGCGCCTCGAGCACATGCGAGTTGATTCTCGACGGTGTGGAGGTGCCCGATGCGAACGTGCTCGGTCCGGTCGGCCAGGGATACAAGATCGCGATCGACACCTTGAACGGCGGGCGCATCGGCATCGGCGCGCAGATGATCGGCGTGGCGGGAGGCGCGCTGCGGGCCGCCTGTGACTACCTCAAGCAGCGCACGCAGTTCGGCAAGTCACTGACGGAATTTCAGGGGATCCAGTTCCAGGTGGCGCAGGCGGCGACGGAGCTCGAGGCGGCGCGGCTGATGGTCTACAACGCGGCGCGACTCAAGGACGCGGGCTGCGACATCGTGCGCGAAGGCGCCATGGCCAAGCTGTATTCGAGCCAGGTGGCGGAGCGTGTCACGAGCGTGTCGCTGGAGCTGTTCGGCGGGTACGGCTACGTGAAGGACTACCCGGTGGAAAAGTTCTATCGTGACGCAAAGATCGGTGCCATCTACGAGGGCACATCGAACATGCAGCTGCAGACCATTGCCAAGATCGTCCTGACCCAGGGAGTCTGACATGATCCACACACTGCGCCGCGTGTTCGGGTTTCTCATGGTGTCGGCGGCAACGGCGGCGGCGCAGCGTGTTCCGTCGGCCACGATTCCCTCCACCCGAATCTGCGACATGTCGATGCGTGTGCTGATCATGCAGCTCGTCGATTCCGCCGGACAGCCGGTGTCGGGTGCAACCCTCACCGTGCGCCGCGTGCGCACGCGGCAACTGGTCGAGCGCGCCGAGCCGACTGGCGACGGCTCGTACAAGATCCTCGAGGATGGTGCGCTCCGTGACCTGCGGCCGGGCGGTGAATCGTTCGACGTCACCTTCGCGCTCGGCGCCCGCCGACGCCGAACGCGCGTGCGCATCGGCATGGACGAGGCACGCTGTCACGTGCGATTCATCGCGGGGCCGGCGAAGATCACCCTGTAACGGCGTGGCGTGCGGGAGATCATGCTGAACGGGCGATCGCACCGAGGTGCGATCGCCCGTTCTGTCGTTGCATGCGGCGTTGCGCGCCGCTGCACCTCACACCGCGCGACGACGGCGTGCGATGCCGACCAGGCCGATCAGGCCAGTGGCCATGAGCGCATACGTGGACGGCTCGGGAATCACACCCATCACGAAATTGTAGTTCGCCGTGCATGCGGCATTCGGCGCGTAGTTCGCGACGCACGCATATCCGAAGCTGCTTTCGTACAGTCCGCCGATGCCGCCGACGGTAGTGCCCCACGAGGCCACACCGAGCACCTGCCAGGTGTTCGTGAATGCCGCGCCGCCGGAATCTCCGCTGCCGATCGACGACTCGAGGGCGAGACCGGCATTGCAGAAGGCGAGGCCGCCGCACACGAAGCTGCCCGCAGCGCTGGCTCCGATGCGATCGAAGTCGGCAATCAGCATTCCGCCGAAGGCGCCCGGATTCGCGTTGGCCGCGGTGGCAAAGCTGCCGCCATCACGTCCCGTGGACTCGAAGGCATTGCGGCCGGCGCGAAGCACGCTCACGGCGCCGAACTGGTTGTTCGCCGTGTTGTTGGTGCCACCCGTGACGCCGGTACCGGTGCGGCCGAAGCCGGCCATCGTGAAGTCCTGCAGCGGGTTGCCCTGGAACAGCGTGTAGCGACGCGCTGCCGCCGGTGCATCGCTGTCGAGTGTCAGCACCGCGACGTCCTGCTCTTCGAGCACGGCGCCGCTGTAGTTCACCTGCACCGCGATGCGCGTGCCGGTGACCGCGGTGAACGTGCCATCCGCATTGCGGAAGCGTGCAGTGAAGCGGTCGGTGGTAACGGCGCCGGCGGTCGTGACGCAGTGCGCCGCGATCAGGATGTGGCGGTTCGAAAGGAGCGAGCCGGTGCAGCCGAAGCGCTGGTTCAGGTTCAGGTCATCGAGCCAGAGGTTGACGACGCCCGAGTAGTTGTTGTCGGCGGAGGGCGGCAGGTACAGCGGATTGTTGATGCCGACGCCGGGGGCAGCGGGCGTGGAATCACCGACGACCACGTACGACTCAACGGGGTGGCTGAGGGTGGCGAACGTCGCCTGCGCGTTGGCGGCCGAACTCATGGCCATGCCGACTGCGGCGAGGGTAACCAATGCTCTCATCTGCAATTCCTCCGGGTGTCGATGTTGCTGCGGGGAAGGCAGCAGCGTCGCGAGGCCCAATCCACGCGAGCGCCCAACATCGGCAGGCTAGAGAGCAATTCATGTTCCCCAGGCATACTCAGCCAAAAGCGGGTTCATCCGTAGCGAAAGTTGTCAACCTGAACAATTCCATAGGCTGCCTATAGCGCGACCCAAACGGTTGTGCTGCATGCGTTTGCACCCCGAATGATCTGGTAGAAGTGATTCCATGAAAGCTGTCTCATCCTGCGCGGCAGACTCTTCCATAGCACTCGGATCGTGGCTTCACTCCCACACATTCGATGCACCAGACTCATCCATTCATTGGCCGCGCTCCGCGTGGCGATCACGTCAGATCCGGAGGGGCGTCGAGCAGCGGCGGTTGCACCGATGTCCGTACGGGTAGGTGCCTGTGCTAGCGTACGGCACGCGCCGCGGACCGCCGACCGCACTTCCCTTCCCGAAACGCCCGCTCCCGTGCCTGTTCCAGCACTTCCGCCGTTGCCACCGCGTTCGGCCACCGAGATCGTCGACGGAGCCGTGCAGCTCATTCGACCGCAGTTCAGCTATTTCCTTCGCATTGCAGCGGTCGGGGCCATTCCGGCGCTCCTTCTCTCGGTCATCACCTTGTTGATGTCGCCGAGCGTGACGCCATCGCTGACGGATCCCTTCGCGCAGCTCAGGCAGCAGGCCCCGCAAACGCTGCTGGAGTGGGTCTTTGGCACCGCGCAATCCGGAGCCATCCTCGCCGGCGCGCTGGCGGTGCTGCGCGGCGACGCGATCCCGAGCGTGCAATCCGCCTTCATGACGGCATTCCGCCGCGTCTTTGCGCTCATCGGATCGAGCCTGCTGCTGATCGTCGTGCTGCTCGTCACCGCGCTCCCGGTGGCGCTCGCGATCGGGTTCGCCGTCGCGATCAGCGGGATCGGCGTGACCGCGGCGGGAGGCTTCTCAGGTGGCAACGTCGGCGTGGCGATCGGCATCGCACTGATGTCACTCGTGCTGCTCGTCGGGCTGCTGTTCGTCGCCGTGTCGATCGTCGCGCGGTCCGCCGTCATGTCGGCTCTGATCATCGTCGAAGACCTCGGCCCGATGGCGGCATTGCAGCGGGCGCATGCGCTGTCGCGTGGCAACTACCTGCAGCTCGCGAAGACGTACGGCCTGGTGATGCTGATCGCAGGGGTCGTCTACGCCGTGCTGGCGAGTATCACCGCCGCATTCCAGAACCAGCAGCAGATTGCCTCGGCGCTCTTGAGTGTTCTCGTGATTCCGGTGGTACCGATCATCGGTGGCATCACGCTGCTGACGTACGCGGACCTCCGTGTGCGCCGCGAGGGCGCAGACCTGGATGCCGCGCTGGACGCGCTGCCGGTCACGTCGCTCCCGCCGATCTGAGTCGCACGTGTTGCTGCAGTCACCCATCCCGGCCGCCGCGATCCGAGATACGATCTCGCGCATCGTCCTCGAGCGAGGCTATCAGCGAAGCGTCACATCGACGCTGCTCGCGCGCGGCTGGGAGTGGTTCTCCGACCTGCTCGGCAAGCTGTTTCGACAGGCCGCCGGCAGCCGCGGAACATACGTGCTGTCGATCATCCTGCTGACCATCCTCGTGGTCACGCTGATCGCGCGCTCCATCATCGTCTCGCGCGCACGTCGCCTTGCGGCGACGCAGCGCGACGCGTTGCCGACGTCCGCCGACCATCTCGCGCAAGCGCGTGCGCTGGCCGCGCAGGGCGCGTACGTGGAAGCCGCACACCTGCTGCACGCTGCAATCGTGACGCACCTGGTCGACACTCGGCGCGTGCGCCGACATCCGTCGAAGACGGTTGGTGACTATGGCCGTGAGCTGCGCGCCGTGAGCGATCCGCTGGCGAAGGCGTATTTCGCATTTGCCTCGGTGTACGATGTGGTCGCGTACGGTGATGGCGTCTGTGACAGCGTGCGATATGCGCGACTCGAACAGCTGGCCGCGCCGATGCTGCAGGCGGCGGCGCCGAGCCTGTCGCGCGCCGCGTGATGGTACCCGACACGCCGCTCGCGGCCCACGCAGGCGACGGCATCGCGACGCAGCGCAGGGCGCGACGCGCGACACTGATCACACTCGGCGCGCTGATCGTGCTCGTGACGCTCGTGATCCTGCTCACGCCCGTGAATGACAACAGCTTCGACACGCGTCTCACCACGTTGCGGTACGGGCCGGGCAATGCCCGACTCGCATCCGACCTGGCAAAGGGATTCGGCTGGCGCGTCACGATTGCCGACCAGCCGCTGGTCGGCGCGCTCGACTCGACGTCGATCTATCTCGTGTTTGCCGGGCCGACGCCCATGGCGACGCGCGAACGAGTTGCAGTGCTGGACGCAGTTCGACGCGGCGCGGGCCTGCTGGTGGCCCCTGGCAGCGATGGTGAATTCGCGTTGCTCGATTCGCTCGGCCTGCGCACTGGCACACCCGGCACCGTGGACGTGACGCCGCTCGGCGCCTGCCCTGCGGAAACCGATCCGCTGGCGGCGCTGCGCGTCCGACCCATGATGCAGACGTTCACGATCACGCCACCGACGGGTGACGCCGCACGTACCGCCGTGCCATATCCGCTGGCGGCGCGCCGACTGCTCTCGAGCGATGTGAAAGTCGCGGCGGACGACGACGACACGGATGCGCCGGTCGCCGCCGCGCCCGAACCGGAACGCCTTCCCCGCGATGAACACGAATCGCGCCCCACGATCGTGGCCTTTCCACTTGGTCGCGGCCGCGTCGTTGCACTCGCGGATCCGGACATGATGCGGACCGATCAATTGCGCAGCTGCGCGCAGGGGTCGGCACTGAGCATCGTTCGCGGCCTCGAATACCTGTCCGATGGCCGCAAGCCGACGCTCGTCGTGGCGGAGTTCTACCAGCGGGAAAGCACTGACAGCGTGGGCGTCGTGGTGTGGGAATGGCTGCGATTCAGCGGACTCGGTCGCAGCGTGCTGACACTGATTTCCGCAGCGGTGCTGTTGCTCCTGGCGCGTGGGCGACGCACGCTGGCGCCTGTGTATCACGTGCGCGAGGAACGGCGGTCGGCGCTCGAACATGTGGATGCACTGGCCACCGCGTGGCGCGCCGTGCGCGGCACACGTACCGTCGCGCGAATGCTCGCGCGTGGCATCCGGCGCCGGCATGCCGCCGGTCGCTGGCGCACGCTGGATGACACGGAGTTTCTCGCCGCGCTGGCGGAACGTCACCCGTCGATCGCGGATGATGCAGCGCGGCTCACGCGTGCGATCGACGCCCCCGCGGTTCCATCCGACCTTCCTGCGCTCCGCGCCGCGGCAGCGCACATTGACGCGGAGTGCCTCACTCCGTGACCGTCCCGACATTGCCACATGACCACGCCTGATCTTCCACTGACTCCAGCCGACGCGGTCGCCGCGTTGCGCAGTGCCATCCGTCGACGAATCGTCGGTCAGGACATCGCCATCGACGAGGTGCTGGCCGCACTGCTGGCGCGCGGCCATGTGCTGCTGGAAGGTGTGCCCGGAGTGGCCAAGACGCTGCTGGTGCGCGTGGTGGCCGGCGCCTGCGGTGTGCGATTCGGCCGTATTCAGTTCACACCGGACCTGATGCCGGCCGACATCACCGGTACGACCGTGCTGCGCGGCGGTGACGGGCGATTCGAGTTCCGTCCGGGTCCGCTGTTCGCGGACATCATCCTCGCCGACGAGATCAATCGTGCACCGGCGAAGACGCAGGCGGCGCTGCTCGAGGCGATGCAGGAGAAACAGGTGACGGTGGATGGCACACGGCACGACCTGGGCCAGCGCTTCACGGTGGTCGCGACGCAGAATCCGGTGGAATTCGAAGGCACGTATCCGCTGCCGGAAGCGCAACTGGACCGCTTCCTCGTGAAGGTCCGCGTGGGATATCCTGCTGCCGCCGATGAACTGGCGATGCTGCAGGCACATGCGCGCGGCGACGATCCGGAGCGCATGTTCGGTGGCGACGGGATGGCCATTTCCGGCGAACAACTGGACGAATTGCGCGATGCGACGGACCGCGTCACGATCGCGCCGGACGTGGTGGCGTACATCGCTGCCGTGGTGCGCGCGACACGCGAGGATCCGGCACTGGCATTGGGCGCCTCACCGCGTGCGTCGGTCGCCCTGCTGCGACTTGCGCGTGCGGCGGCGGTGCTGGCCGGTCGTGATTTCGTCACGCCGGACGATGTGAAAGGATTTGCGCCGGCCGCGCTGCGCCATCGCCTGATCCTCAGCCCGGAGCTCGACGTCGAGGGCCGCACGACGGATGACGTGCTGGCCGCGGTCCTGCTGCGCGTGCCAGCGCCGGTCTGAGCGCGTGATTCGACGCCTGTTTGCGCTGATCACGAGTTACGTCCCGACAGCGCGGCTCGCCTGCTGGCTCGCGATCGCATCACTGGCGTGGCTCGTACCCCTGCCGGCGCCATTCAGCGTTGCATTCGGATCGCTGGCGATGCTCGTCGTGCTGGGTGCCGCCATCATCGACGCCTTGCAGCTTCCGCCCCGTGACACGATCGCTGTCTCGCGCACCACACCGCGTCAGATCGGCTCCGGTGACGACGACACGATCCGATACACACTCGCATCCACGTGGTCGCGTGCGGTATCGCTCGAACTGGCCGAACGCGTGCCAGCGGCGCTGGGCGGCGGCGGCGTGCGCGCACATCGCATGATGCTGCCGTCGCTCGACAGTGTCTCAACCACGACACCGATTCGTGGAGTGCGACGTGGGCCAGCGACACTTGGCAGCGTGGCGGTGCGTGTGCATGGTGCACTCGGCCTGATCGACGTGATTCGCGAGATCGATGCCGAGGAGCAGGTCGATGTGGTGCCCTCGTTGTCGCAGGTGAGTCGATTCCGGCTGCTCGCCGTCCAGCGCCGACTGCGCGATGCCGGCGTCCGTCAGATCCGCCGTCGGGGCGGCGGCATGAGCTTCGATGCACTGCGCGAGTACGTGCCCGGCGATGATCCTCGGCACATCGACTGGAAGGCGAGCGGACGCCGCGGTGCTGCGCAGGTGCGGCAGTACACGGTCGAACAGGGCCAGTCGGTGATTCTCGCGCTCGATGCCGGCCGCCTGATGACGCAGCTGGCCGGTGATCGCACGCGCTTCGAGTACGCGATCAACGCGTGCCTCGTCCTCGCTGACGTGGCGCTGCAGGGACGTGACAAGATCGGCCTGCTGGTCTTCGACGACAGCGTGCGCGGATGGGTGCCGCCGTCGAGCGGTACGGCGGCGATGCGCGCCATTCGCAGCACACTGGCGGCCTGCGACGCTCGACTGGTGGAGCCGGACTATGCCCTGGCATTCCGCACACTGGCGCAGCGGCAGCGCTCACGGGCGCTGGTGATCTGCCTGAGTGATGTGATCGACGTGCGCGCCAGCCGCGCCGTGGTGACGCAGACGCGGCACGCTGCGTTGCGGCACATCACGGTCTTTCTTGCGCTGCGCAACGATGCACTGGTGGCAGCGGCGCAGCCGGCAGTCGGTGCCGGCGAAGCGGAGGCCTGGCGTGGCGCCGCGGCCGAGTCGCTCCTCGATGCACGAGCCGATGCGTTGCAGCGCATGCGGCGTGCGGGAGTGCAGGTGCTCGACGTACCGCCGCAGGCCATGAGCGCGGCGCTCGTGAACCGCTACCTGTCGATCAAGGCACGCGGGGAGTTGTAGCCACGGCCGCATCGTCCTGCGCACGTCCGAGAGACAGGTACCAGACGATGAAGACGGCGGTGATCAGCGCGGTCGCGTACTTGGCGCTGTCGGGCAACTTCGACGGCGAGATGTTGCCTTCGATCAGTCCGGCCATGATGAGGAACATCACGACGCACGCCACCAGATGCAGCGAGCGCACGCCATTCGAGGCCAGCGCCTCGCGGCGTGTGCGATCACCCGGCACCAGCATCGCCGTGGCAAGGAGCAACCCCGCGCCGCCTGAAATGCAGATCGCACTCAGCTCGAGCACACCGTGCGCCGCCACGAAGCCAAGGATCTGACCACCGATGCCTTTCGTGATGTAGAGCCCGACGCCGGCGCCCAAGGCGGCGATGCCGTTGAACACGAGGGCGTAGACGGTGAGCAGGCCGGCCGTGATACCGCCGGCGAAGGCGACGATGGACACGCGAATGTTGTTCGTCATCAGGAATGCCGAGAGTGCCGACCCTTTGCGATCCTCGCCGTCGGGGAGATAGTCGGCGCCCGTGTTGCGACGACGCTGGCCTTCCTCGGCGCGCGTGATCATGCCTGGCGGCAGCATGCGAGCCGCGAGCGCGGGTTCACGCACGATGGCGTAGGTGGTACCGAACGCCGGCACGAACACGAGCGCGGTCGCGACGGCGACATGGCGCCAGCTGCGACGGACTTCACGCGGGACATCGTATGCGATGAAGCGACCGATGCGTTCGATGCCCTGCGACGGTCGCCGATAGAGCAGGTTGTGACCGGCGGAGACAAGGCGAGACAGTGTGAAGACGGCATCACCGCCGCGTCCACGATCGGCGGTGCGGAGGCGGGCGAGATCGGTGGCGACGTCACGATACGACGCCACGAACGCGGTCACTTCGTCCTCGCCGAGCGCGTCGAGGCCACGGCGTCGGGTCGCGGAGAGTTCGGTCGCGAACACGTCCCATCGCGGACGACCTTCCGCCACCACGGCCCATTCCTCGCGCCGCACACCGTTGGCGCTGCTGCTCGGCCGGAGATTGCGGCGGGCCTGCAGTTCGCGTTGATGCAGGATGCGCAGCGCTGCGACGGCGTCGGTGTGCACCTCGGCGCCGAGGCGCGCGACGAGCGTGCCGGCGATGCGCGCACGCGACGCATCGTCGAGCGTCGCCTCACGCGACACGAAGCGATCGAGCAGTGCGAAGCGTTCGTCGTCGAGGGTGGCGAGAACGACGGCACCGTCGTCGGCAGGTGTCGATGCCTCGGCACGCGGCCGGGCGTGTCGCAGCAGACGTTCGCGGACGACGATCGTGCCGGCCACCAGATCACCGAGCCGCTGATTGCGCTGGTTGGCGATCACACTGATCATGCCGACGAAGTAACCGAACGGCAGAAAATCGACGAAACGAACAAGGTTGCGCGCTGCGCTGGCCCCGATATCCACACCACCACCGCCATTGCGCACGACGCGCAGACCGAGGAGGCGTTTGCCAGGGGTCTGACCATCCCAGATCGCCTCGAAGGCCACGAAGTAGCCCCAGAGAATCAGGAACTGCCCGATGACGAGGACGGCGGTCACCCAGCTGCGGCCTCCGACTCCCTTGAATGCCGGAATGACACGCGGAATCGAGGAGACGCCGTACCAGAGCGTGCCGGTGAGCACCAGCATCAGCAGCAGATCGATCAGCGCGGCGGCGCCGCGCGTTCCGATGCCGGCGAGTGTGTACGAGACCAGCACCTGTTCCGGTGTCTCGACATCGACCGTGGCGTCGAGCGAGGGGCGGGTGCGAGCGGCGGCGGGCATGCGTGGATGTTAGTGCCGCGCAGAAGGCGGGTGAGGAACGACGCGGGGCGCTGACGGAATCCGTCGGCGCCCCGCGATCATCCCTGCGATGTGCGTAGTGCGATCTACTTCTTCTTCGCGGCCTTCTTGGCCACCTTCTTCGTCACTTTCTTGGCGGCCTTCTTCGGCTTGGTGGCGGCGGTCTTGCCATTCACGAAGCCCTTCAGGCTGGCGCCCGCCTTGAACTTCGGCGCCTTGCTGGCGGCGATCTTCACCTTCTCGCCCGTCTGCGGATTGCGGCCGACGCGCGCATTGCGCTTGCCGACGCTGAACGTGCCGAAGCCCGTGATACCGACCTTCTCGCCCTTCTTCAGCGCCTTGGCGATCACACCTTCGGTGGCATCGAACAACTCCTTCAGGACGGCATTCGCATGCTTCTTCGAGAGGCCGACATTGTCGACCAATGCATTCACGATCGCAATTCTGCTCATATGACCCTTCTCCCAGAGAACTGTTGACACGTGATTCCGCGCCAGTGGCGCGACGGGAAGCTGGTAGCGGACGCGCATTTCTGCAAGCGGGGTAAGGGTTTCCCTGCATTCGCGTGCACGACTGGCGGTCGTTTGAGCGCGCCGACATTGCCGGAAACCCTTACGGATGCCGGGCTGGGGCAGAAACACGATATCCTGGCAGCGACCGATGTGCGTTGGTCGCGCGGCACGATTCACCACCGCGCTGCGGGGGGCCGAGCAGCGTCATCGGACCGGCACGATCGACGCGATCACGGGGTATCTTCGCCGAGTGCACGTGCGACGCTCCGCGGCATCTCCCGGCTGTCGTACGGCACTCGTGGCGATGTCTCTTCTCCGGAGAAAGCATTCATGATCAAGACCCGTCGGCCATCCAAGGCGTCGTCGCTGCTGTTCGGCGCGCTGATGGCAGGACCGCTCGCTGCACAGAGCCCCACTCCCCCGGCACCGCCGTCCATCGAAGTCACGGGCGGAGGCGAGACGAAGGTCACGCCCGATCGCGCGCTCGTCTACGTGGGTGTGCAGACGAAGGGACGCACCGCGGCGCTGGCTGGCGCCGACAACGCGAAACTCGCCACGGCCATTCTCGACGCCGTGCGCGCGGCGGGAATCGCGCGCGAGCAGATCGGCACGATGAACTACAACGTGAATCCGTCGTATCGGTACTATCCGGACGGTCGGAAGCCGGAACTGACTGGCTACGACGCGACCAACACGGTGCGTGTCGAGGTGCGGAATCTCGAGCTCGTGGGCAAGGTGATCGACGCCGCGCTGGGCGCCGGCGCCAACAACATCAGCGGCATCAGTTTCTTCGCGTCGCAACTCGACGCGGCGAAGCGGGAGGCGCTCGGCAACGCGACCACGAACGCGCGCCTGAGCGCGGACGTGATTGCAAAGGCCGCCGGCGGTGCGCTCGGTCCGCTGCTCTCGATCTCGAGCCAGATGCCGGACATGCCGCGCCCGATGGATGCGCCGATGGTGATGAGCATGCGCGCCAAGGCCGCGGACGAGCCGACGCCGATCGCCGCGCCGACCGAGCAGACCGTCACCGCAATCGTCATCGGGCGCTGGCAATTCATTCCCGGCGCACCGCGCTGATGGTGACACACATCCGGCGATGCGTGCTGGCGAGCGTGATGCTCGCCAGCACGGCCGCGCACGCACAACCGGCGACGGCCGTGGCGCCGATCGCGATCACGGAATACGCCGCACGACGCGCGGCGCTGGGCGCGCTGGCCGGTGATGGCGCGATCGTGGTGCTCGGCAAGCCCGAGCCGCAGTACGATCACGAATACTTCGCGCAGTCACCACACCTGCGATACCTGACGGGTTGGAACGCACCGTTTTCGGCACTGGTGATTCTGCGCACTGGTGCGGCACAGCGGGAGTTTCTCTTCACGCCGGCGCGCAATGCTGCCACCGAAGTGTGGACAGGCACGGTGCCGTCCTTCAGCGACGCGCAACGTGTGTCGGGCCTGCCGACGCGTGACGTCGCGGAACTGACGCCGCTGTGCGACTCACTCCTCGACGCCCGTGTGCCGTTGCGTATCGTCGGAGAGCTGGATGGGCCGACATCCCCGCTGGCCCAGGCGATTTCCACCGACCGCGCCTTCATGAACGCGCTGGCGAAACGGCATCCGGCCGCGGCGCTGAGCGATGGCAACCGACTCGTCCTGCAGCTGCGCGGGCAGAAGAGTCCCGCCGAGCTGGCACTGCTGCAGGCCTCCATCGACATCACGGTGCGCGCGCACGAGGAAGTGATGCGCATGCTGGCGCCGGGCTGGAACGAGTTCGAGGTGCAGGCGCTGGTGGAATACACCTTTCGGCGCAACGGTGCCGATCGGCCGGGCTTCACGACCATCGCCGGCTCCGGCGACAACGCCACCACGCTGCACTACTGGCGCAATGATCGCGAGATCCAGGCCGGTGAACTGATCGTCATGGACATCGGCGCGAGTTACGGAGGCTACAGCGCGGACGTCACGCGCACCGTGCCGGTGAGCGGATCATTCACGACTGAGCAGCGCGCGATCTACGAGTTGGTGCGCAAGGCGCAGCAGGCGAGCGAGCAGGCGACTCGCGTCGGCGCGGACCGCAGTGCGCCCGAGCTGGCGACGGCCGAGACACTCGCCCGAGGGCTCGCGTCACTCGGTTTGATCGAATCGCCCACTTCCACGTACGACTGCGACATCACGGGCCAGCAGCAATGCCCGCAGGTGCAGCTGTACTACATGCACGGCGTCGGGCACGGCATCGGCCTGGACGTGCACGATCCGGACATGTCCGACGGGAATGCCTGGCTCGCCGGCAGCGTGATCACCATCGAACCCGGCGTCTACGTCCGACGCACCATGCACGAGGTATTGCCCGACACCCCGCGCAACCGGGCGATCCTGTCGCGCATCCGCGGCGCCGTCGCTAAGTACGCCGGCATCGGTGTTCGCATCGAGGACGACTATCTACTGACGCCGACCGGCCTCACCTGGTTGTCACGACTGCCGCGCGACGCGTCCGAGATCGAAGCACTGATGCGTGCGCCACGGGCGGCGACGCCACTGCCTCGCGACCCCAAGTGGGTGGAGCAGTACCGGCGCGGGATGCCATAGCAACTGCGGGGTCTCGCACAGAGCCGCTGTGGCACAAAGAGTTCCGGAGGGGCCGGCATTTCCCGGCGTCGCGATGCACTGCTCACGGCCGACATAACTGCATCACGCGGCGCCGCGAGGTCGCAGGGAAACGGCAAATGCTTTGGAAAGGCGTGGCGCGAGCGCAGTTCCAACGGCAGTAGCCGTTTCTCTGCGGCGCCGCGGCTCCGCGTGCTGCAGTTTTCTGCGTCGAACGCGACGCCAGCTGCGCGCGACAATCGCCGGATGTGCGGTCTCTGTGACTCTGTGTCTCTGTGCGAGACAGGCCGTTCACTATCCGCGAAGGCGCACGCTGATCGGCTGGGACGGTGGCGGGTCCTTACATTCGCGGGATGGCAACCACCTCCCGACCAGACCTTCGTCCGGTGCCCACACCGGGCAGCGGTCGCGACGAGAACGACTTCACGCCCTACATCACCGCCGATCGCGACCTGACGGAATTGACGGTCAGCGCGGTGGTGATCGGCGCCCTGCTCGGCCTGCTGTTCGCGGCCAGCAGCGTCTATCTGGCGCTCAAGATCGGACTCACCGTGAGTGCCTCGATTCCGATCGCGGTGCTGTCGATCACGATCTTCCGGTCGATCAACAAGGCGCTCGGTGTCAGCGGTCCGCAGATCCTGCGCAACAACATCGTGCAGACGACCGGCTCGGCCGGTGAGTCGATCGCGGCTGGTGTCGTGTTCACGCTGCCTGCGCTGCTGCTGCTCGGCTACGAGCTGCCGTGGACCCTGGTGGCGTGTGTGGCGCTGGTGGGTGGCCTGCTCGGCGTGCTGCTCATGATTCCGCTGCGTGAATCGCTGATCGTGAAGGAACACAAGACCCTCAAGTATCCCGAGGGTACGGCGTGCGCGGATGTGCTGATCGTCGGTGAAGAGCGTGGGGTGCAGGCACGGACCGTATTCATGGGCTTCGGCATCGGTGCGCTGTACAAGTTCCTGAATTCCGGCACTCGCATGTGGGCGGAGGTGCCGAAGTGGACGTTCACGAAGTTGATGCCGAACGGGAAGACGGCTCTCTTCGGTGAAATGCAGGCGGAGATCAGCCCCGAACTCGCGGGGGTCGGCTTCATCGTCGGGCCGCGCATTGCCGGGTATCTGTTCGGCGGTGGTGTGTTGTCGTACTTCGTGCTGATTCCGGCGATCAAGCTGTTCGGCGATGGCCTGACGACGCCGATCTTCCCGGCCACGATTCCGATCGCGGAGATGGGCGCCCGCGAAGTACGTGCGAACTACGTCTTCTACATCGGCGCCGGTGCCGTGACGGCGGCAGGATTGATCAGCCTTGGCCGGTCCGTACCGACCATCTGGGCGGCGTTGCGCGCCGGTGTCGGCGAGATCGGCGGCAGCAAGCTGGGTGGCGCAGTGTTGCGGACGACGCGCAACCTGCCGATGAGTGTCGTGTTCATCGGTGTCGCCGCCCTGGTGCTCATCACGGCGTTCGTGCCGCCGCTCGCGATCGGTATCACCGGTTCGCTGCTGGCGCTGTTCTTCGCGTTCCTGTTCGTGACGGTGGCCAGTCGGGTGACAGGACAGATCGGCGCGTCCTCGAGTCCGATCAGCGGCATGACCGTAGCGACGGTGCTGTTGACGGCGCTGATCTTCCTGGCGGTGGGCTGGACGGGCATCGAACATCGCGTGCTGGCGCTCAGCATCGGCGGCGTGGTGTGCATCGCGGCCGCGGTCGCGGGTGCGACGTCGCAGGATCTCAAGACCGGCTATCTCGTCGGCGCGACGCCGGCGCGGCAGCAGGTCGGCTTGCTGGTCGGCGTCACGACTTCCGCGCTGGTGGTGGGAATCATCATCGCGTTCCTCAACGATGCGAAGACCACGCTCGTGAAGCGCGACTATCAGCGGGTACAGATGTCGACCATCGAGCCGCTGCTCGCCGTGGTGGAGAACGGGCGCATCACGCATCGCGTGGCGAGCACCCCGCAGGCCACGGATGTGTACAAGGTCGGACGCTTGTACACGGTGCAGGGCGATGTCCCCGTCGGACGGTACCTGCTCGACCGCACGACCGATGAGGTGAAGTTCCTCATCGATCCGGGCATCGGCGGTCGTGAGTCGGTGGACTACCTCGGCAAGTCGGTGACGAAGCTCGATTCGCCGAAGAGCCAGATCATGGCGTTGGTAGTGGATGGCATCCTGACGCAGAAGCTGCCGTGGGGGCTCATCCTGATCGGCGCCTTCCTCGCCATCGCGATGGAGATCTTCGGCATCAACTCGCTGCCGGTGGCGGTGGGCGTCTATCTCCCGATCTCGACATCGGCGACGATGTTCATCGGCGGCGTGTTGCGCTGGATCGTCGATCGTCGCCTCGCGTCGGGCAGGAACACGTCACCGGCCGATCCTGCGGCACACGACGGCGACTCGGGTCCCGGCGTGCTCTTCTCGTCCGGCCTGATCGGCGGCGGCGCCATCATGGGCATCGTGCTGGCGGCGTTCACCGTCAAGGAATGGGACAAGGCGTACGACTTCTCGAAGCTGCTCGGCGCAGTTGGCGAGAATGCGACGGCGGCAATCGTGATCTTCGCACTGGCGCTGCTGGTTCCCCTGTATCGCTTCGGCACCGCTCGTCCGAAACCCTGACGCAGACTGCGGTTC
>JACMLX010000051.1 GCA_014379355.1 Gemmatimonadaceae bacterium | reverse complement strand
GTTGCTCGCATGGTCGCCGCGCAGGCCAAGTCGCTGCGCAAGCCGGTGCGATGGTTCTCGGTACCGCAGTTGTTCCGCTACGAACGTGCGCAACGCGGCCGCCTGCGCGAGCATTTCCAGCTGAATGCCGACATCTTCGGCGACGGCGGAGAATCGACCGACGCGGAGTTGCTGGCACTCGTGATCGACATGCTGCGCGAGTTCGGGCTGACGAGTGACGATGTTCGCATCCGCTTGTCGGACCGGCGGCTGCTCAATGCGGTGCTGCGTGCATTGCACCATCCGGACGATCGCATTCCAGCGATCTACGGCGTGCTCGACAAGCTCGATCGCACCCCGCGCGAGCTGTCGATCGACAAACTGTCGGCCGCAGGTTGCACGTCAGCGCAAGTCGACGAATTGCTGGCGCTCATCGAGACGACGCACCGTGAGGGTGTGTCGGCGCTGACGTCGTTGCTGTCCGATGGCGACGGCACCGAACGCGTGACGGCGATGCAGGCGACCATCGCGATGGCCGAGTCCTTGATCGGTGTCCCGGTGGCACCCTGGATTCGACTCGACCTCACGATCGTGCGCGGTCTCGCGTACTACACGGGGATCGTGTTCGAGGTGTTCGATGCGAAAGGAGAATTGCGTGCCATCTGCGGGGGCGGCCGGTACGATGACCTGTTGAGCGCGCTCGGTGGCGTGGATATGCCCGCCGCAGGCTTCGGCTGGGGCGATGTCGTGCTCGGCGAACTGCTGCGTGATCGCGGGCTGCTGCCGTCCGCACCACCGTCGCCGGAGTTCTGGGTTGCGGCGGGCGACGACGTCGACGCAGCGATGGTGCGCACGACGGTCGGAGCGCTGCGGCGCGCCGGACGCCGTGTGGAATACGCGCTGCGACCGCAGCAGCTGAGCAAGCAGTTGAAGGCAGCCGTGAGCGCTGGAGCGGCGCAGGCCTTGATACTGCGCGCCGACGCGCCGGATCGGGGCACCGTGCGCGACCTCACGAGTGGAACGGAAACAACGGTCGAGCTGGCGGCGTGGCTCGCGGGACAGCAGTGAGCGGCCAGGAATTTCAACAGCCGGTGCGCGATCGCATCGACGGAGCAGCATGAGCGACGACAAGAAACTTCCGACGCGCGCCGAGGACTTCAGCGCGTGGTACAATGAACTCGTGCTCAAGGCGGAACTGGCGGACTACTCACCGGTGCGCGGCTGCATGGTCATTCGCCCTGACGGCTACGGCATCTGGGAGCGCATGCAGCTGGCGCTCGACCAGATGTTCAAGGCGACCGGCCATCGCAACGCGTATTTCCCATTGTTCATTCCGGAAAGTTTCCTGAAGAAGGAAGCGAGCCATGTCGAGGGTTTCGCGCCGGAACTGGCCGTCGTGACGCACGGCGGCGGCTCGAAGCTGGAAGAACCGCTGGTCGTGCGCCCGACGTCCGAAACGATCATCTACCACATGTTCGCGAAGTGGCTGCAGAGCTATCGCGACCTGCCGTTCCTGTACAACCAGTGGGCGAACGTGGTCCGCTGGGAGATGCGTACGCGCCTCTTCCTGCGCACGACGGAGTTCCTCTGGCAGGAAGGACACACGGCGCATGCCACGCACGATGAGGCGGAGCTCGAGACGCGCCAGATGCTCGACGTGTATCGCAGCTTCATGGAAGGCTGGATGGCGATGCCGGTGATCACCGGGCAGAAGACGGACAGCGAGCGGTTCGCCGGTGCGCTGCGCACATTCTCCTGCGAAGCGATGATGCAGGACAATCGCGCGCTGCAGGCCGGCACGTCGCACAACCTCGGACAGAATTTCTCGAAGGCATTCGACCTGACGTTCCAGACCGAGGACGGCGGCATCGCACACGCGTGGAACACGAGCTGGGGCGTGAGCACGCGCATGATCGGTGGACTCGTCATGACCCACGGCGACGACAACGGCCTGCAGATTCCTCCGAAGCTGGCGCCGATCGAAGTCGTCATCGTGCCGATCTGGAAGACGGACGAGGAACGCGCGACGGTGTTCGAGCTGGCGCACAGGGTGAAGGCGGAGATCAGTGGTCGCGAGCGTGGCCTGGTGGGACGTGTCACGGCGCACGTCGACGATCGCATCGGCATCAAGCCGGGCGCGAAATATTTCCACTGGGAACTGAAGGGCATTCCCATCCGGATGGAGATCGGCCCGCGCGACGTGGCCGCGAACCAGTGTGTGCTGGTGCGCCGCGACGTGAAGGGCAAGAACGTGGTGTCGCTGGATGGTGTGCTGGACACGATTCACGCCATGCTCGACACGATGCAGAACGACATGTTCGCGGCCGCGATCGCACGTCGCGAAGCGAACAGCCATCGCGGCGACATCACGTACGAGCGTTTCAAGGAGATCATGGACGGGCCGGGCGGATTCGTGTACGCCGGCTGGAATGGTGATCCCGCCGTCGAGGCGCAGGTGAAGGAAGAGACGAAGGCGACCATCCGCTGCATTCCCGACCCCGAATTCCGGTCACCGGTCGCACCGACCCGGTGCATGGTGACAGGCGAACCGGCGAAGTACGAGGTGATATGGGCGAAGGCGTACTGACGACCGGCTTCCGCCGTCGCGACGGTGAACTGGTGTGCGAGGACGTGTCGCTGACCAGCATCGCCGCCGCGGTCGGGACGCCGACGTACGTCTACTCCGCCGGCGCGATTCGCGCCGCGTACGCTCGTTTGTCGGCGGCGCTGGCGGACCTGCCGGTGCACATCCACTACGCGATGAAGGCGAACTCGAACCTCGCGCTGCTGTCGGTGATCCGCGAGTGCGGCGCCGGGGTGGATGTCGTCTCCGCGGGTGAATTGCACCGGGCGCGCGCGGCGGGCTTCGGCGGCCGCGACATCGTGTTTGCCGGCGTCGGCAAGACTCGGCTCGATCTCGAGTACGCGCTCGACGTCGGCGTGCAATGTGTCAATGTGGAAAGCGAGGAGGAACTCGAGGTGCTGTCCAGCGTTGCGATCGCGCGTGGCTGCCTGGCGCCGGTCTCCTTGCGCATCAACCCGGGTGTCGTGAACGTGACGGCCGGCCATGCGTACATCGCGACCGGCGAGGAAGGCACGAAGTTCGGCATTCCGATCGCACGCGGCCTGGCGGCGGCGCAGCGAGCTGCGAGCCTGCCGGGGATCGAGCTGGTGGGCCTGGACATGCACATCGGCTCGCAGATCGCGGAAGTCGCGGCCTTCGCCGATGCGCAGCAGCGGTTGCGTGCCTTGCTCGATGCAGTGCGCATTGCGGGCATCACGACGGTTCGCGCGATCGATGTCGGTGGCGGCTTTCCCGTCGCATACCACGATGACGAACCGACGGCCGATCTCGACGCGTTTGCCGAGGTGCTGCGCGACACGTTCGGTGATGCGGGCGTCGAGCTGATCGTCGAGCCTGGGCGGTATCTCGTGGCCGAAGCTGGCGTGCTGCTGACCGAAGTGTTGTATCGCAAGGACAGCGGCAACAAGCACTTCATGATCGTCGACGCCGGCATGAACGATCTGTTGCGACCGTCACACTACGAAGCGCATCACGCCATCGAACCGGTGCTGCCGTCCGCCTCGCCATTGCGCACCGTTGACGTGGTCGGCCCGGTGTGCGAAAGCGGTGACTTCCTGGCCCTCGATCGGCCGATTGCCGATGTGGGCGCGGGCACGCTGATGGCGGTGCGTGATGCGGGCGCGTACGGCTATGTCATGAGTTCCAACTACAACTCGCGCACCCGTCCCGCTGAAGTCCTGGTGGATGGTGACCGGTGGGGCATCGTCACCGTGCGCGAGACGTTGGATGACCTGGTGCGGAACGAACGCAGCATTCCTGAATGGAGAGGTACCTGATGCGGATCGGCCTGCTCGCCGATACTCACGATCGCGTGGATGCGGTCGCCGAACTGGCGAAGCGGATGGCGGCCGGCGGTGTGGGATATGTGATTCATGCGGGCGACTTCTGTTCACCATTCAGCCTCAAGCCGATCCAGGACGTGCACCTCGCGCTCAACGGCGTCTTCGGGCGGAACGACGGAGATCACGAGGCGTTGCGCGCCATGGCGATGACGGGGCTCGGGTCGGAGCTGTTCGAATCGCCGCACAGCTTCGAGTTGATGGGCAAGAGCATCCTGGTGGTGCACGACCTCAACGAGGCGGTCGCTCGTTCGATCGAGTCGCACGACATCGTGATTCATGGCTTCACCCATCGCGAAGAGATGAAGACGCGCGGCAAGACGCTGATCGTGAATCCCGGTGAGGCGTGCGGCTGGCTGCATGGGGCCCCGACGGGTGCGATCCTCGATCTCGAGTCCCGACAGGTCGAGATCATCAAGTTGACTGATGCCAACTGGAGCAATCGGTGAGCAGTCGTATCCTGATTCTTGACTGCGGCTCGCAGTTCACGCAGTTGATTGCCCGGCGCGTCCGCGAGGCACGCGTCTTCTCGGAGATTCATCCGGCGTCACGCACGCTGGAGTGGATCCGCGAGTGGAATCCGACCGGCATCATTCTCAGCGGTGGCCCGAGTTCCGTCACCGATGTCGGTGCGCCGACGATCGATCCTGCGCTGCTCGACGTCGCACCGGTGCTCGGCGTCTGTTACGGCATGCAACTGATCGCGCACCTGCAGGGCGGCAGCGTGATCGGCGCCGGTCGTCGAGAGTACGGTCGTGCGGACGTGGAAGTGATGGAATCGGCAGGCATGTTTGCCGGCTTCGAGGTCGGCGACAGGTCGCAGGTCTGGATGAGCCACGGCGACCACGTGGAAGTGGTGCCTCCGGGATATGTGCAGACTGCGCGCAGCGGGACGACGATCGCCGGATTCCGGCATCGAACGAAGCCGATTCATGCCGTGCAGTTTCACGCGGAAGTGATGCACAGCGTGCGCGGTGCCGAGATGCTGGAGAACTTCCTGTTCGAGATCTGTCATTGCACGGCGGACTGGACGCCAGGGCATTTCATCGACCAGCAGATCGCGAGCATCCGTGCCCGCGTCGGTGATGCTCAGGTGATCTGTGGGCTGTCAGGTGGTGTCGACAGTGCCGTGGCAGCGGCGCTCGTGCACAAGGCCATCGGCGACCAGCTGACGTGCATCTTCGTTGACACCGGCCTGCTGCGCCTGCACGAACGCGAGCAAGTGGAACGCACATTTTCTGCGCACCTCGGCATCAGGCTCATCACCGTGCGCGCGGAGAAGCAGTTTCTCGATGCGCTGGCCGGCCAGGCGGAGCCGGAAGTGAAGCGGAAGCGCATCGGTCACACCTTCATCGATGTCTTCGAACAGGCGAGCGCCGACGCCGGGAAGGATGCGAAGTTCCTGGTGCAGGGCACGCTGTACCCTGACGTGATCGAGTCCGTGAGTGCGACTGGAGGTCCGTCCGCGACCATCAAGACACATCACAATGTCGGTGGCCTCAAGCCTGACATGCAGTTCCAGCTCATCGAGCCGCTGCGCGAATTGTTCAAGGACGAGGTCCGGAATGTCGGACGCGAACTCGGGTTGCCGGAAGAGATGGTCGGTCGGCATCCGTTCCCCGGCCCGGGGCTCGCAATCCGGATTCTCGGTGAAGTGAACGAGCATGCGCTGGACGTGCTGCGAAAGGCCGATGCGATCTATCTCGAGGAGATTCGCTCGGCGGGATTGTATCGCGACATCTGGCAGGCGTTCGCCGTGTTCCTGCCGGTGCGGTCGGTCGGTGTGATGGGTGACTATCGCACGTACGAACATGTCATCGCGTTGCGCGCCGTGACGAGCAGCGACGGCATGACGGCGGACTGGTTCCCGTTTCCCTACGATGTGCTCGGCCGGATCTCGAACCGCATCATCAATGAAGTGTCAGGCGTGAACCGCGTGGTGTACGACATCAGCTCGAAGCCGCCGGCAACCATCGAGTGGGAGTGAACTGACATGGCGTATCCGGGTCGCGCAGCGTTGCTTGGTGCCACCGTATTCATCACGATCCTGCCGCGTGACGTACGTGCACAGGCCGGATCGGCGATGCAGGTCAGCGCGGCGCGCATCGACAGCGCACTGGCTGCGATGGTGAGCAGCGGCCGGGCCGCGGGCGTGTCGGCGCTGGTCTGGCAACGAGGCAGTGAGCGATACTTCGGCACCGCCGGTTTCGCTGACCGCGAAGCGAAGACGCCGATGTCGCGCGACCGCCTGGTCCAGATCTACTCGATGACGAAGCCGATCACCGGCGTCGCGCTGATGCAGCTCTGGGAGGCCGGGAAGTTCGGGCTCGACGACAAACTGTCGCAGTACCTGCCCGAGTACGCCGAGATGCGTGTGCTGGCCGGAACCGACGCCGCGGGCAAGGCCGTCTACCGTCCGGCGTCCCGTCCGATCTCGATTCGTGACATCCTCCGTCACACCGCAGGTTTCTCGTATGGCATGCGCTCGACTCCCGCGGACTCGCTGTTCAGCGCCGCGGCACCACTCGACAGCCGGCACGACCTGAGTGAAATGGGACGGCGTCTCGCGACCGTTCCGCTGCTGTTCGAGCCGGGCGCCGAATGGAGCTACAGCGTCTCGGTGGACGTTCAGGCGCAACTGGTCGAGAAACTCACCGGTGAGGAGTTCGAGCCGTACGTGCGCACGCACATCCTCGAACCGCTCGGCATGCGTGAGACGGCGTGGACGCAGCCTGAGGAACGTGCGCCGCGATTCGCCGCGATGTACAACCGCGGCGCAGATGGCCGGCTGACACACGTGCCGGACGCACAGGCACGCGGCCTGAACTTCGGTCCGCGCAAGCTCACGATGGGTGGCGCAGGCCTGGCGTCGTCGATCGACGATTACATGCGGTTCGCACGCATGCTGC
>JACMLX010000050.1 GCA_014379355.1 Gemmatimonadaceae bacterium | reverse complement strand
GCTGCGATCGGCGCGCCCGCCCCGCTCGAGATTCTCGAGCAGGTGCGACGACTCGAGCTCCGCATGCGTCGTCTCGTGAACTCGCGCTTTGCCGGCGAATACCGTTCCGTGTTCAAGGGGCAGGGCATGGAGTTCTCCGAGGTGCGCGAGTACCAGCCCGGCGACGAAGTGCGCAGCATCGACTGGAACGTGACGGCGCGATTGCAGAAGCCGTACGTGAAGCGATACGTCGAGGAGCGCGAGCTGACGGTGCTGCTGCTGGTCGATTGCTCCGCGTCATCACACTTCGGCACACGCTCGCGTTTCAAGGACGACGTCGCGCTGGAGGTGGCAGCGGTGCTCGGACTGTCGGCGCTCCGGAACAACGATCGAGTCGGTATCGTCGCGTTCACTGAACGCGTCGAACATGCCGTGCCACCGCGGAAGGGCCGGCGCCATGGGATGCGCCTCTTGCGTGACCTGCTCGCGCTGCGACCGGTCGGACGTCGCACCGACATCGCGCTGGCGTGCGCACAGGCGGAGCGCCATCTCACCCATCGCTCGCTGGTCTTCGTGATTTCGGATTTTCGTGATGCGGGTGCGGAGGCCGCGTTGCGCAGCCTCGCGGCGCGCCACCAGGTGGTGGCGATCACCGTGGACGACCCGGTCGAGCAGAAATTTCCGTCCGCCGGTGTGCTGGTGCTCGCAGATCCGGAGACGGGTGAGCAGGTGGAGATCGACAGCGGCGACGCGGCGTTTCGCACGCGGTACGCGGCGGTGGCTGCGGCCGCGATGGCCGAGCGCGAGGCGCTGTTCGCGCGCAGTGGCGTGACGGCGATCTCGTTGATGACCGACGCGGGGATCGTGGAGCCGTTGCTCGCGTTCTTCCGTCGTGCGCGACCGGCGTTGCGGCACCGGCGCTGACGTGCACCGTCTGCGCCTCGTGGTGACGATGGTCGCGACCTGTTGCGTCGCCGTGACTGCGCTGCGCGCGCAGACGGCGCTCGATTCCACCGGGCGCGTGTCATTCAGGGTGTTGCCGGAAACGGTGACGGTTGGACAGCCGTTCGACGTGTCGATGCGAGCGGTCCCGCCCAGCGGCCGACAGGCGATTGCGCCGGCGGTGCCCGACACTGGCGGCATTGTCGAGCCACTCGATCCAGCTCGCGTGACACGTCGAGGGGACACGCTGTCCGTGCGTTACCGCCTCATCGCATGGCAGCCCGGCGTCCTCACGATTCCCTTCGGTCCGGTGCTCATGCGTCGCGATTCGAGCGAGATCTCGGTGCCGGTCGATGTGCGCGTCGTCGTGGCGTCGGTGCTGCCGGCGGATTCCTCCGACCGCGTGCCGAAGGACCCACGCGGCCTGTTCCCGCCTGTGACACACTGGTGGGACCGATGGTGGCAATGGGCGCTGGGCGCAGTGCTCGCCGCCACGATGTTGTATCTCCTGTACCGCCGGCGCACGCGCCGCCGCGAGCCGGAACCGGTGACCGAATCGCCGCTCATGCGCGCCGAAGCCGCGTTCGCGCGTCTCGATGCACGCGCGCTGCTGTCCGCAGGTGAGGGCGGCCGCCACGTGGCACTGGCGGCGGAAATCGTTCGACAATACCTGGCGGATCTGGAGCCATCTCTCGCCCTCGCGCTCACGAATGCGGAGCTGCTGCGTGCCGTGGAGCCCATTCAAGGCATGCCGGACAAGCAGATCGCGCTCCTGCTGCAGGATGTGGATGCGGTGCGCTTCGGCGGGCGTCGCATCGATCCTGATGCGGTCCGTCGAGTGAGTGGTGTCGCGCGCGAACTGGTCCGCGACATCGATCGGGTGCGCACCGCGATGCTGGCGCAGGCGGCCTGATGCTCGACCGCGTGCTGCAGTGGCTCGCAGATCTGGGCATCGCGATCGGTGTGCCGTGGGCACTGGCGGCGCTGCTCGTGCTGCCGGTGGTCTGGTGGCTGCGTCGCAAGGTCGCGGTGCAGGCGATGCCATTCGCGGCGCTCGACATCGTCACGCAGGCGGCACCGAGACCGAGTCGCGTACGACGCTGGCTGATGCGCCTGCGCCTTGTCGGACTGGCCGGTTGTGTGCTGGCACTCGCGCATCCGTACAAGCGTGGTGGCGAGCGACGCGAGACGCGCGATGGCATCGACATCATGCTGGCATTCGACATCTCGAGTTCGATGCTGGCGGAGGACTTCCAGCCGCAGAACCGTCTCGAGGTCGCGCGTGCCCAGGTCAAGGATTTCGTGCGCCTGCGCGTCTCGGATCGGATCGGGCTCGTGTCATTCGCAGGCGAAGCGCTGACGCAGGTGCCGCTGACATCCAATCACGATCTCGTGCTGGCCGCGATCGAGGGGCTGCAACCCGGGCAGCTCGACGACGGCACGGCAATCGGCACTGCGCTTGCGACAGCGTCGAACCGGCTGCGTTCGTCGAGTGGCAGTTCGAAAGTGCTCGTGCTGCTCACCGACGGTGTGAACAACCGCGGACAGGTCGATCCGCGTACGGCCGCACGCGCCGCGGCTGCATTCGGGATTCGCGTGTATGCGATCGGGGTCGGCACGGAAGGCATGGCACCGGTACCGGTCGGTCGCGGATTGTTCGGTCTCCGCTACGAGACGCAGCGGGTCGAGATCGACGATGCGCTGCTCACGGAAGTCGCACGCGCCACCGGTGGTCGCTACTTCCGCGCCAAGGACGCCGCTGGCCTCGAGCGCGTCACGCGGGAAATCGATCGCCTCGAACGCACACCGACACTCGCGCGTCGGTCATTGCCGCGCTCCGAGTGGTACGTGCTGCCGGCGTCGATTGCGCTGCTGGCACTGCTGCTCGAAGCCTGGGTGCTGTTGCGGCGAGGGCCGATTCCATGACGCCGAGCATTCCGGAAGTTCTCGCGCTGTTCGCACGTGTGTGGATGCTGCCGGTCGCGCTGGGCGGTGCGATGCTCGTGGCGTGGATCGGGTGGCGCACCGATGCGCGGCGTCGCTCGCGACTGGCGAAGCTCGGCGAAATCCCGGTGCTGGAACGTCTCGTGCCACGCCGGAACGCCGGCCTGCCTCCGCGCGTGCGCGCCGTCGTTCTCGGCACCGCCGCACTCTGTCTCGGCATCGCGATCGCAGGTCCACGCTGGGGCGAGCGCGCTGAGCGACGTCGTGACATCGGCGTCGACATGGCATTGGTGCTCGATGTCTCGGCATCAATGCTGGCGCAGGATGACGGCGGGGTGTCGCGACTCGAACGCATGAAGGGAGATGTGCGACGCCTGCTGGTGACGATGCCCGCTGCACGCGTTGCACTGCTGGTGGTCGCCGGACGCAGCTACATCCTTACACCGCTGACCGCCGATCACGACGCACTCGAACTGTTTCTCGACGGACTCGACCCCGGCATGGTCAGTCAGGGCGGCACCGCACTGGCGAGCGGCGTCTCGCAGGCGACCCAGCTGCTCGGCGTGAGTCAGGACGGTGGCGATCGCGCACTGGTCGTGATGAGTGATGGTGAGACGTGGGACGATGAAGGCGAGATCGCGACGGCGGCACAGGCTGCGCGCGATGCGCGGTTGGCCGTGGTCACGGTGGGGTATGGAAGCGCGATCGGTGCCACGATTCCGGTGTCGGGTGGCGGAGTGAAACGTGACATGGACGGTCAGCCGGTGATCACGAAAGCGAATGCCCAGACCCTGGAAGGCATCGCGCGCATCACGGATGGCGTATTCGTAGATGGCGTCGCTGCGGATCGTCCCGGCCGGATTCGTGCGGCATTGCGACGCCTGCGGCAGACGGAGCGCGTCTACAATGCCGGCGCATCACCAATCCAGCGATATGCCGTGTTTCTCTGGCCCGCGTTCGTGCTGCTGCTGCTGGACGCCATGCTCGCCGAGCGCTCGCGTCGGGCGCGACAGCACGTGCAGCTTGCGGCGCTGATGCTCGTGGCGCTGATGCCCGGCACGGCCGTGTCGGCGCAGAGCGCACGCAGCGGGCCGGATGCGATGGACCTCTACAGACAGCGCAAGTTCGCCGAGTCGGCGCAGGCGTTCCGGCGGCGTGTCCAGGACGGCGATCGCTCGCTGCGTGGATTGTACAATCTCGGTACGGCGTTGCTGGAAGCCGACTCGGCGGCGGCAGCGACCGACGTGCTCGATCGCGTGGTGACGATCGCCCCCGACACCGATCTGCGCTTTCGTGCGCTCTTCAATCTCGGCCTCGCGAACCTGCGTCGCGCCCGCGGCGCGTCGGCCACGGAGGCGGCGCCGTTCTACTCGGCCGCCGTGGCCGCGTACAAGCGCGCGCTGCGTACGCGAACGGACGATCCCGACGCAAAGTGGAATCTCGAGCTCGCGTTGCGGGAGCAGCAGAAGAACGGCGGCGGCGGTGGAGGTGGCGGCGGCGGACAGCAGCCACCGCCGCCGAACCCTCCGCCCAGCAAGGGGCAGCAGCAGCTCGACAAGCAGCGTGCCGAGGCGGTCCTCAACAGCGCAGCGCGTGACGAACGCGAAGTGCAGACGCGGCGACAGCGCGACGGGCAGCGCCGCGAAGCGTCCGCAGGTCGTGACTGGTGAGTGTCCCACTCGCAGTGCTGCTGCAGATATCCGTGTCGGTGCAGGCGCCCGACACGATCGCCGCGCGCACCGCGGTGCCGGTGATCGTGCGCGCGACGGTCAATGGCAATACCGCGCCCCGCATCACGGTGCCGACCGCAAACAACGTCGCGCTGCAGCTCGTGACGGACGTCACCCGACTCGGCGGTGGCTTCGGTCAGGCGGTCGCGACGCGCGAGACACGCTACGTGATGCGCGTCGGTGGGCCCGGACTGGTGAGGTTGTCGCCGGTGGTGGCGTCGATCGGCACGCAGCAGGCGGTCAGTCTCGCGAAGACGATCGTCGTGCTGCCGCCGCCGACGAATGCCGTGCCGGCGATCGTGAATCGCGCGCCGATCTCGCGCGGTACGGTCGTCAATTTTCACGCGCTCGTGACGCCGGACACCGTCTGGGCGGGTGAGCAGGTGACCCTGCAGGTCGGCGTGTTCATCGACGATGAACTGCGCTCGCGATTGCAGCGGAATCCGGAGTACGTCGCGCCGTCGGTGGATGGTGCGATTGCATACGACTTGCCGGTCGCGAACGACGATCTGCCGTCACGTATCGTCGAGGGTGCGCGCTATCGGCCGTTCATCTTCGCGAGGGCGCTGTTTCCCCTGCGTGCCGGCGTGCTGGCGATTCCACCAGCGCGGCTCGGCTACACACTCGGATCGGCGGGCACGATATTCGGCAAGCAGGAACGACAGACGTCGCAGACGCGCGAAGCGCGCGTGGTGGTGCGCGAACTTCCGGCCGAGGGCCGGCCTGCATCGTTCGCCGGTGCCGTGGGTGTGTACGCGATGTCCGCCACGGTCGAACGACCGAACGGGCGCGTAGGTGATGCCGTGCAGCTCACCGTTCGCCTCGATGGCGTCGGCAATGTGAAGCTGCTCCCGGCTCCGATCGTCGCGATTCAAGACGTCACCAGCAGCGCCGCTGGCGAATCCATCGTCGTCGATTCGACCGACCTGCTGGTGCGCGGCAGCAAGACCTTCCGATTTCTCCTCACGCCGAGAAAGGACGGCGAGATTACACTCGGCACGTTGCGCTACGCCTTCTTCAATCCCGTGCGGGGCGAGTACACGGAAACCACGGCACCGCTGGGAAGCCTGCGCGTGGCGCCCGGTACGACGATCGCGGACGACAGCAGCGATGTGCGTGTGCCCGCGCTGCCGCTGTCGGCGTGGAGTGTGAAGCCAGTCGCCGATGTCACGGAACAGTGGTGGTTCCGCACGATCTTCCTCGCGCTGGGGTTGCCGTGGCTGGCGCTCGTTGCGCGTCGGCTGCTGCGCGTGCTCCCGACCTCGCAGCCGCGCGAACGTCGCAAGGCACGACGGGAGGCAGGTCCACGTCTGAACAGCGACGCCGCCAGCGTGCGACGCGCGTTGATTCACGGGCTCGCACCGATCGTCGCATTGCGGAGTGACGAACCGTTCGCGGTGGCGGACGTCGTGAAGCGATTGCGGCGCGCCGGAGCGACGCAGGGCGCGGCCGATGCGGCGGGTGCGCTCCTCGTGCGACTCGATCAATTGACGTTCGGTGGCGTATCCGTGTCGAGCGACGCGACGCTCGACACCCTGGCTGCAGAGTGCGACGCCATCGTGATGCAACTGAACAACGAACTCTCGTCGAAGGTTCGGCAGCGCCTCACGGCGGCTGCGCGGGTGATGCTGCTGACGGCCGGTGTCGGGTCACTCCTGGACGCGCAGCCGCGGACATTCCGCGATGGCGTGGCGGCATATCGTGCGCAGCGCTACCACGACGCGGTGTTGGCGTTCGCGACCACGGCCGCGTCCGAACCGCGCAGCCCGGCGGCGTGGGCCAATCTCGGCGCGGCGCAGTGGATGCGTACAGACACGGCCGGTGCCATTCTCGCATGGCAACGCAGCGCGCGACTCGCGCCGCGCAACAACCCGGCCATGACGCAACTGGACGCCGTCGCCCCGACCGGTGACGTCCGCATGACGATCGTGCCCATGACGCCGGACGCGGCCTGGCTGCTGCTGCTCGCCGTGACGGTGGCGTTGTCCATCGGTGGCGCGACCTGGCGATGGAGCAATCGGCGCATCAGCAACGGTGCGCTGTGTGCGGCCACACTGCTGGTCGCGTTGTGCGCCGGCTTGTCGGTGGTCGCCCAGCGATCGGCCAGTGCCGACGGCCTCGTGCTGGTGCGACATGAAGTTGCATTGCGTACCGAACCAGTGCTGGCTGGTGAAGCGGGCGCGCGTGCGCGTGGCGGCGAGTTGGCCGTCGTGCAGGAGGTGCGCGGCACGTGGCGATTGCTGGCGGTGCCTGGCGGTCGCAGCGGATGGGTGGAAGCAGACGCCGTGCGATCGCTGTCCGCAAGCGATGGTCGCGATGTCGCCCTCGCCGAGGTGCGGATCGCGAGCGAGAGTCCGGCGCCGTAACTTCACGTCATGTCGCGCATCGCCATTCTCGATTCCGCCGTCGCAGACCAGATCGCCGCCGGCGAGGTGGTCGAGCGCCCGTCGTCCATCGTCAAGGAACTGATCGAGAATGCACTCGACGCGGGTGCGACCGACATCGGCATCGAGATCGAGGACGGCGGGCGTGGGCTGATCCGCATTCGTGACGACGGCGTCGGCATGTCGGCGCGTGAAGCCGAACTCGCGCTGTCGCGGCACGCCACCTCGAAGATCCGCACCGCGCACGATCTCGTGGGGGTGGCGACGTTCGGCTTTCGCGGCGAAGCGCTGCCCGCGATCGCATCCGTCTCGCACCTGGTGCTCGAGACGTCGGAAGTGGATGGCGAAGGGACGCGCGTCGTGGTGGCGCAGGGCACGCGTGAACGCACCGAGCCAATCGCACGGCGTCGCGGCACGACCATCACGGTGACCGAACTGTTTCATGCATTGCCTGCGCGTCGCAAGTTTCTCAAGAGTGCACGCGGCGAGTGGCGGGCGATCAGCGAGCTGCTCGCGAGCATCGCGCTGGTTCGGCGCGACGTGCGACTGACGGCGACACACGATGGCAAGACGGCCTTCTCCGCAGTACCTGCTCGGGCGTGGCGCGAGCGGCTGGCCAGCGTCTGGCCTGGCGTCACGCCGGCATCGATGATCGACGTCGACGATGTGCAGGGCCCGGTGCACGTGCGCGGGCTCGTCGAGCAGCCATCGCAGGTCGGACTGGCCGCGCGTCGCGTCTTCCTGATGGTGAATGGCCGTGCCATTCGCGACACGGGCCTCGTGCGGTCAGCGGAGTCGGCGTACCTCTCCACCATCCCGTCAGGCACGCGACCATCGCTCGCGCTCGACATCCGCCTGCCCGGCGACGCCGTCGATGTGAACGTGCATCCCGCCAAGGCCGAGGTCCGCTTTCACGATCGGTGGAGCATCGAGCGCGTGGTGGAAGGTGCGGTCCGTCGTGCGCTCGGCGTGGCCGCGTCGGCGCCGCTGTTCGCAACGCGATTCGGCGGTGAGCGGTCCTGGTCACCCACCACCGTCGCATTGGACGTGAGCGTGCTGCGCGCCGCGCCGGACAGGTCGCCGCTGTTCGTCGACGTGGCGCTGCAGCCGGACGAGTCGCGTGCGCCGGCTGGCGTCGAGAGTGCGCCGATCGAGATTCCGCCGCTGCTCCAGCTTCGGCGCACGTACCTGCTGTTCGAGCGTGATGACGGCGTGGTGCTCATCGATCAGCACTCGGCTCATGAACGCGTGATCTATGAACGATTCATGACGCGCCTCACCGGCGGCGACGCGATCATCCAGACGCTGCTGTTTCCCTTGACACTGCACCTGAGTCCGGCCGAAGCGGATGCCTTCGAGGCGCATCGCGAGGCGTTCGTGCTGCTCGGATTCGGGATCGAGGGATTCGGCGGCCAGACACTCGTCGTGCAGAGTGTGCCGATGCCCCATCACCGCTTCGATGCGGAACGCGCCTTGCGCGAAACGTTGGCGTCGCTGGCCGGCGATCGCATCGCCAGCACGGCCGCGCGACACGAACGCCTCGCGATGACCGTCGCCTGCAAGGCGGCGGTGAAGGCGGGCGACGTGCTGTCGATGTCCGAGATGCGCGCCCTGTTCGCCGACCTGGCACGCACGACGCTGCCGGCGCATGACGTGCACGGGCGCGCAACGATCGTCCAACTTGGCTGGGATGAACTCGAGCGGCGGTTCGGACGTGCGTGACATCGCCATCATCTGCGGGCCGACGGCGGCGGGGAAGTCCGCGATCGCGATGGCGCTGGCAGAACGACATGCCGCCGTGCTGATCAGCGCGGATTCCCGCCAGGTGTATCGCCGTTTCGACATCGGCACGGCGAAACCGTCCGAGTCCGAACGTCACCGCATTGCGCATCGCGGCATCGATGTCGTCGATCCGACCGTGCGGTATTCGGCCGCCGAATGGGCGGTCAGCGCAACGGACTGGATCCGGGAGGCGGTGGCGCGCGACCAGCCGGTGATCGTCGTCGGCGGTACGGGCTTCTATCTGCGCACCCTCGAGTCACCGCTGTTCGAGTCGCCGCCACTCGATCCGGAGTCGCGGACGGCCGTGCTGGCGTCGCTCGAGGCGCAGACGACCGACGCGCTGCGGGCGCGCTGCGCGGTGATCGATCCGACACGCGCGCTGCTCGGACGCACACAGCTGCTGCGCGCGCTCGAGACCTACGAACTCACCGGACGGCCGCTCAGTGCATGGCTGACCGAGCGCGCGCGCGCGAGTGAATTCCGGGCGCACTATCTCGTCGTCGATCCCGGCGTGTCGCTGCGCGATCGCATCGCAGCTCGCGTGATGCAGATGCTCGATGCCGGATGGGAGCAGGAAGTGGCGACGCTGATGCGCGACGTGGCGGCTGACGCACCCGCATGGAACGCCTGCGGGTACAGCCTGCTACGTGCGGCGTTCACGGGTGAGGTGACGCGCGAGCATGCGGTGGAGCGCACGATCATCGAGACGCGGCAGTACGCCAAGCGACAGCGCACGTGGTTCAGGCACCAGTTGCCGCCGGATCGTGTCACCAGGCTCGATCCCGGGGCAACCGATGCGACGGACGCGGCGTTGGCCTGGCTGGACGCAGTTTCACTGACGGAGCAGACGTGAAGATCGGAATCACCTGTTATCCCACATATGGCGGCTCGGGCGCCATGGCGACCGAACTGGGTATCGCGCTCGCATCCCGCGGGCACGAGATCCATTTCATCACCTATGCGCAGCCGTTCCGGCTGCCGGCCTTCCTGCCGCGTGTGTTCTTCCATGAAGTGGACGTGGGGCGGTATCCGCTGTTCGAATATCCGCCGTACGATCTCGCGCTCGCGGTGCGGATGCACGAAGTCGTGCGCACGGCGAAGCTCGACGTGCTGCATTGTCACTACGCAATCCCGCACGCCACCAGCGCGTGGATCGCGCGCGAGATGCTGCGCGAGACCGGCGAGGACGTCGCGCTCGTGACGACGCTGCACGGCACCGACATCACGATCGTCGGCCAGGATCCGTCGTATTATGCCATCACGAAGTTCTCGATCGAGAAGTCGGACCGCATCACCGCCGTCTCCGAACACCTGCAGCGCGAGACGGTGCATGCGTTCGGCTGCACCGGCTGCGCGGTGGAAGTGATCCACAACTTCATCGACCCGAGTGTGTACGATCGCACACGATATCCGGGGGCCCTGGCGGGCATGGTCGCCGCACCCGGCAAGGTGCTCATGCATGTCAGCAATTTCCGCGCAGTGAAGCGCACGGTCGACGTGATTCGCATCTTCGCCAGGGTGTCGCAGGCGATGCCGGCCACGCTCGTCATGGTCGGCGACGGTCCTGATCGCGGCATGGCGCAGGACGAGGCGCGCCTGCTCGGCGTCGCGGATCGTGTGCAGTTTCTCGGCCGCATCGATACCGTCGCACCATTGTTGTCGAGCGCGGACCTCTTCCTGCTGCCGTCGGAGAACGAATCCTTCGGCCTGTCCGCGCTCGAGGCGCTGGCGTGCGGCGTGCCCGTCGTGGCGTCGAGTGCCGGCGGGATTCCGGAAGTGATTCGCGAGGGCGTGACCGGCGCGCTCCGTCCCGTCGGCGACACCGAGGCGATGGCCGCCGCCGCTGTGCACATCCTCTCGGATGATGTGCGCTGGAAACAGATGAGCGTGGCGTCGGCGGCCGATGCGCGTCAACGGTTCAGCGAGGAACGCATCATCGGCCAGTACGAGGCCACGTACGAGGATGCGCTCGCGGTCGCGGCGTCGCGGCGGACCGCGCGCAACCGTCGCGCCACGGACACCCTGCCGTTTGCACTGCCACAGTAAATTTAGGATGCCGCGGCGCCCGCTGCGGTCGGTCGAGTCCCCCGTCCCACCCCATGAACGTTCTTCACGCGCTCGTCCTCGGACTTGTTCAGGGGCTTTCCGAATTTCTCCCCATCAGTTCGTCTGCGCACTTGAGCCTCGTGCCCTGGGTCTTCGGATGGGAGGATCCTGGTCTCGCCTTCGACGTCGCGCTGCATCTCGGTACGTTGGCGGCGGTGCTCTGGTACTTCCGGCAGGAGTGGGTGAACCTCAGCAGGGCGGCGTTCGAGATCGTGCGCACCCGACGCATCACCGGCGACGAGCAATGGCGCGCGGTCTGCATCGTCATCGCAACGATTCCGGGTGCGATCGGTGGCCTGATGCTCGAGAAGTATGCCGAGACGGTATTCCGCGCCCCGGCACTGACGGCGATTGCGCTGATCGTGATGGGCACGCTGCTGTGGGCTGCCGATCGTTTCGCGCCGCAGACTCGGCCGCTCACCGGATTGCGGTGGACCGATGCCTTGCTCATCGGCATCGCGCAGGTGTTCGCGCTGATCCCCGGCGTGTCACGGTCCGGGTCGACGATGACGGCCGGTCGCGCACTGGGTTTCGATCGCACGAGTGCCGCGACGTTCAGCTTCCTGATGTCGATGCCGATCACGGCGGCAGCGGCGGTGCTCAAAGTGCCCGAGGCGCTGCGTGAAGGCATCACGCTGCCGATCGTCGTGGGCATCGTGGCATCCGGCATCAGCGGCTGGCTCGCGATCTCCGTGCTGCTCAAGTACGTGTCGACGAAAAGTTTCGGTGTGTTCGCCGCGTATCGCTGGGTGCTCGGCATCGCCGTGCTGGTGCTGATCTTCATGCGCAAGGGATGATGTCGCACGGCACGGAGCTGTCGCGATACGACGACACACCGTGTGACATCGTGCGCATGCGCGCGGGTGCGTCGCATGTACTCGCGGTGGAGCAGTGCACGAGCACCATGGATCTCGCACACGAGCTGGCGGCCGACGGTGCCAGCCACGGGACCGTCGTGGTGGCCGACGAACAGGGGTCTGGTCGCGGCCGTACAGGCAAGTCGTGGGTGTCGGGGCGGGGCGCGGGTGTGTGGGCGAGCGTCGTGCTGCGTCAGCGCGGCGATGCGCCCGCTGGAGTGCTCTCGCTGCGCGTCGGTCTGCAACTCGCGCAGGCGCTCGACGCGCGTGTCGCGACGACGGTGCAGCTCAAGTGGCCGAACGACCTGTTTCTCGACGGGCGAAAGCTGGGCGGTGTGCTCACCGAGGCGCGCTGGCGCGGCGATCTGCTGGAGTGGATCGTCGTGGGCGTCGGCGTGAACGTGCGTGATGCTGGTGTCGCACCGCCGGTCGCTGCGCTGGGTGAGGCCGTGCGCCGCGCGGACGTGCTGGTGGATGTCATCCACGCCATCTTGACAGCGGCGGAAAGCAGCGGTGAACTCAGCGCGAATGAGCTGATGCAGTTCGCACAACGCGATCTCGCGCGCGGTCGCACCGTCACCGCTCCACTCGAGGGAACGGTGCTCGGCATCACGCCGCGCGGTGGCGTGCAGATTCGCACGCATGCAGGTGACGCGGTGGCGATGGCGGGCTCGCTCGTGTTTCGCACCTCACATCGGGACTGATCGCATGCTGCTGGTCTGCGACGTCGGCAACACCGAGATGACGATCGGGCTCGCGGATTCGAGCCTGATCGTCTCACACTGGCGTGTCATCACGAGCAGCTCGCGCACCCCGCACGAATTCGCGTTGCTGCTTCGATCGTTGCTCGATCTCGACCAGGTCGCACACGCGGCGGTGCACGGCGCCGCGATCGGATCGGTCGTGCCGTCGGTGACCGCGCCGCTGGCGGAAGGCATTCGCCTCGCCTTCGGTGTCACGGCGCTGAACATCGATGCAAACAGTGCGCTCCCGATCACGCTCGATGTCGATGAGCCGCAGACCGTCGGTGCCGATCGCATCATCAACACGCTCGCCGCAAGTCGGATCTACGAGCGCGATTGCATCGTCGTCGACCTGGGCACGGCCACGACGTACGACTGCATCACGCGCGACGCGGTCTTTCTGGGTGGTGTCATCGCACCCGGTGTGTTGACGTCATTGGAGACGCTGACGCGTCGCACCTCGAAGCTGCCGGCGACCGAGCTGCGCGCGCCCGAACGCGTGATCGGGCGACGCACCGAAGAGTGCATCCGCTCGGGAGTACTGTTCGGCGCGGTGGACGGCATCACGGGCATCGTCGCTCGCATTCGTGCCGAGTGGCCCACGGGGCGAGACCCGCTGGTGATCGGCACCGGTGGCCTGGCCGCCATGCTGGCTCCGCTCTGCCCGACGCTGGAGATCGTGGACGCCGATCTGACCCTCCGCGGCCTCCAGATGGCCTACGCGCTGCTGTCGTCGGAGCTTTCAGGCTGATCCGTACGGTGATGTCTTCGGACATCAAGTATCTTCTGTAACACATTGATGTCAAACATGTTACGATGCGCTTGGCCCTTTCCTGGCTCAGGTGCCGTGGGCGCTTGACTGCCTCGTCACGGTGACTAGCTTACCCGTCTTAGCAGTCAACAGGGTCGACTGCTAACAATGCGCGCGTGTCCTGGTCCGCGCGCTCACAGAAGTCACACGTCAGGTCTGGAGGAAGGACGATGACCACCAAGAGTGCCATCGGCGCCAAGGTCACCCCGTTGGCCGATCGCGTTGTTGTGAAGCCGCTCGAAGAAGCGGAACAGATGCGCGGCGGCCTGTACATCCCCGACACCGCCAAGGAGAAGCCCCAGCAGGGCGAGATCGTGGCCGTTGGCCCCGGGAAGTACGAAGACGGAAAGCTGGTCCCGATGACCGTGAAGGTTGGTGACCGTGTGCTGTACGGCAAGTACAGCGGCACCGAAGTCACGATCGAGGGCGAGAACGTGCTCATTCTCCGCGAGTCGGATGTACTCGCGGTCCTCGCCTGATCACTTTCGAGGATTAACAGATGGCTGCCAAGGAACTGCATTTCAATGTCGACGCACGCGCAGCGCTCAAGCGCGGTGTCGATCAGCTGGCTGACGC
>JACMLX010000003.1 GCA_014379355.1 Gemmatimonadaceae bacterium | reverse complement strand
AGCGCCGAGAGCGACGCCAGCAACGCGGCAGGTGCGCTGGCGCGTGCGTTGACGGCGGCGGAGCAGGCCGCGCGTGTCCGCGAGCAACAGCGTCAGCTGGAAGCCGAACGTCGGGTGCACGATGAGCTCGACGCAGCCTACGGGGAACTGCGCACCGAACTGAACGCGCGTCTGCGACCGGAACTGGGAGAGATCGCGGGGTCGTTCCTGACCGATCTGACCGACGACCGGTACAATGAGTTCGAGCTGGATGAGAACTACGAGATCATTTTGATCGGTGGCGGCGTGCCGCGTCAGGTGATTTCCGGCGGTGAGGAGGATCTCGCGAATCTCGTCCTCCGCCTCGCGGTCTCGCAGCTGATCGCCGAGCGCAGTGGGCAGCCGTTTTCCCTGCTGGTGCTCGACGAGGTGTTCGGATCGCTGGATGAGCAACGGCGTGCGAACGTCGTCGAACTCCTGCGTCGGTTGCAGGATCGGTTCGAACAGGTGATCGTGATCACCCACATCGACGGCGTGCGCGACGGTCTTGACCGCGTGCTCGAAGTGAGCGTGGATGACGAAACCGGTCGCGCACTCGTCGAACAACGCGACGGCGGGCGGGTGCCCGGTGACACTCTGGCCGGTCTGGGGGTTTGAAGGTGGCAAGTTTGCGCACGTGGCGTTCCGATTCGGTCATCTCCGGCCCTGAGCTGATTCAGCCGGCGGACATTCCGTCGCTGAACACCGTGTTCAGTGATGCCTTCTCCGAGCGGTATCGCAAGGACGGGCTGGTGGGCGTGCGCGTGCCGTTCCTCAATCCGCTCATCTGGCGCTACGCGATCGAGGGTGCCGGCGCCGGCGCGGTGTTGTGGCGTACGGAACGCGGCGCCGTTGCCGCGTTCAACATCGCGCATCGCAGCGGCACGGAAGGCTGGATGGGTCCGCTCGCGGTGATGCCGGAACTGCAGTCGCGCGGCGTGGGCCGCACGATCGTCGAATTCGGCATGGAGCATCTGCGCACGCTCGGCTGCCGCGTCATCGGCCTCGAGACCATGCCGCGCACGATGGACAACATCGGCTTCTACTCGCAGCTCGGTTTTGTGCCCGGCCCGCTGACGATCACCGTGACACTCGACGCGGCGACCACGGACAGTCCGATCACGTTGCTCGGCCGCCTGCCCATGCCCGAGCGCGACGACGCCATCGCACAGTGTGCGGCGCTCACGTCGTCATTGCGCGATGGATACGACTTCACGCGGGAGATGCGAATCACCGACGCGCTGGCGATCGGTGAGACGGTGCTGCTGCGCCGCGACGGCGAGGTTCGCGCGTTCGCCATCTGTCACTCGGCGCCGCTGGTGGAGGGACGGTCGCGTGATGAAGTGCGCGTGCTCAAGTTCGTGTCGGCGACGGACGGCGATGCGCTCACGCTGGTGACACAGCTCACGGAATATGCACGTCGGTGCGGTACGCGACGCGTCGCGATTCGTGTGCAGGGCGACGCCACTCGACTTTATGCGGCGCTGATTGCGCGCGGTGGTCGTGTGCGCTGGACCGACCTGCGCATGACGATGGCGGCGCACGCCGAAGCGGCGCAACCCACCGATGGCGTGATGCTGTCGAACTGGGAAATCTGACGACGCGAAATGTTCCAGTGTGTGCCATCGCGCTGTGACGATTCTGCTGTCCATCCGTCCAGTTGACGAATGCGAGCACGGACACCTACCTTCTGCGCAGCACAAAGTCCTGGAACGGGAAGGCATAATTTTTGAGCCGATAAGTCTGCCGGTGAAGTCCGATAAATCGTGCTGACGTCATGCCCCAGTGCGGGGAAGGCGGAAGGCTGCGGGTGAGGGCTGTAGCGTATCGACGGGCTTCAAAAACCCCTT
>JACMLX010000049.1 GCA_014379355.1 Gemmatimonadaceae bacterium | reverse complement strand
AGATCATCGAAGGCATGCCGGCATTTAGAGTTGTCGCCCACCGAGAGTCCACCCTTTTTTGGGCGCTCTCGTTCACATATACTCGATGCGTTTGGTGACAAAGGCTGGAGGACAGGATGGCAGTCAGAGCCGTCGACGCGAAGGGCACACCAGAGGCTCAGCTTCGATCCCTCATCGAGAAGTTCAATGCCCGGGACCAGCGGCTCATCCGCTCGGTCCGGTCGGCTATGCGCAAGCGATTGCCGACTGCCAACGAGCTGGTGTACGACTACGGCACCTTCTTCGTCATCGGGTATTCGCCGACGGCGCAAGGCATCGAAGGGATCGTCACTATCGCCGCGCGTCCGGATGGTGTGCGCCTGTACTTGATGAACGGACCCCAATTGCCCGATCCGAAGAAGCTTCTGATGGGATCGGCCAAGCAAGTCCGCTTCATCCCGGTGGAGGCTGCGAGCCGGTTGAAGCATCCGGATGTGGAGGCGCTGATCGCCGCCGCGATTGATCAGGCCAAGGTTTCATTGCCATCCAAGGGGCGTGGCAGCCTCGTCATCAAGCCGACCGCTGCGAGCAAGCGGGCCTCAGCACGCAAGTGAATGTCGATCCTGGGGTCGGCCAATCCCGGGATCCTTCCAATGCGCGGCTTTCTCATTTGAAGCGCAACGCGCCTCGCGCTGCAGAACGCAGCCGCAATTCTCCATAACGCACACCAGGCGACGGCAGGACGGGTCGTTAGAAGACCATCCACCACCAAACTTGGCGCTAACAGGAGATATTTGCCTGGAAATCTGGCTTCGGATGTCGTGTAGCGCCCCGTGGCGACAGATAATCCGTTGGCGAAACTCTGAGGCACACAAGAATGAACAAGAATTTGCTCGGACTGCTGACCTGCTTGCTCGTCACCACCCAGTCCTTCGGTCTGGAGCTGGTCAAGGACATCAATACCCTTCCCAGCGCCTCCTCGAACTTCCTGTGGTACGGCACCGCCGACATCGCCTCCGGCACTTTGATGGTGATCGACGATGACATTCATGGCGGGGAGCTGTTCTTCAGCGACGGCACGCGCAACGGCACGCGCCTCGTGCGCGATATCAGGCCCGGCGCCGATAGCTCCAACATCACGCCACCCGTCACCGTGGCCGGCATCGCTTATTTCTTCGCGGACGACGGTGTCAACGGCCGCGAGCTGTGGCGCTCGGACGGGACCACCGCGGGCACGCGCATGGTCTCCAACATCGGCGCGGGCTCCGCGTCCGCGGCGGCCGTTGCGCCGGATGAGCCCATCGTCAACGCGAACGGGGTGTTGTTCTTCCCCGCGTTCGACGCCGCGACGGGCCTGGAGCTGTGGCGCTCCGATGGCACCAACGTCGGAACGTTTCGTCTCACCGATAGCATGGCCGGCACGCAGGACGGATTGCCTTCCGATCTCGTCGCGGTGGGCTCGCGCGTGTTCTTCGTCGCGCAGGATTCTGCCGGTCGCGAGCTCTGGGTTTCAGACGGCTCCAGCGCAGGCACGCGCCGAGTCGCCGACATCCTGTCGGGCGCGGGTAGCCCTGAGATCTCTCAGATGGTTGCGGCCGGTGGTGCGCTCTACTTCCGCGCCACCAATGGCACAAACGGCTCCGAGATGTGGCGCGCCAGCGGCGACGGCTCGGGCGCCACGATGATCGCGGACCTCAATACCGCCGGCGGTTCGAACCCGACGAACGTATCCGCGTTCGGCGATGGAGTGATCTTCGTCGCGGACGTCACCACGTCCGGCGTCACCTCGAGCAAGCTCGTGCGCGCGAGCGCGTCCACCACGGTGAGCCTCGCGTCAGCGGGCGGATCCGACTCGCTGTACCGCTTCGTGGCGGTCGGAAACGGCGCGGTATTCGGGCTGAACAACGGCAGCGGCAGCGGCAGCGAAGTGTGGTTAACCGACGGCACCGCCGCGAACACGCGCACGATCGGAGCCGGCAACATCAGCTTCACCGGCGCTTGGCCGCAGCTCTCGCCCAATGGCAGCGAGGCATTCTTCTTCGCGGGCACCACGGGTGGTTCATCGGTCGACCTGTGGCGCAGCGACGGCACGTTCGACGGCACGCGCGTCTACGCGGCGGTCGGCACATCGGACCAGTCACTGTGGTCGATCCTGCCCGTGGGTGGTGGTCGGGTGTTCTTTCCCGCCGGCAACTACAGCCAGAACCTGGGTGTCGAGATGTGGGTCAGCGACGGCACGCTCGCGGGCACGCACGCGGTGCGTGACATTGCACCCGGCGCCGGCAACTCCAGTCCCAGCAACCTGCAGCGCGTTGGTACTCGCGTCATCTTCAACGCCTCTGGCAGTGCCGGCGATTTCGCGTGGCTGTCGGATGGTACGGAGGCGGGCACGGTTCCGCTGTCCAACATCGATGGCCGCGCTGTGACGGTCGGCTCATATCCGCGCGCCTTCGGCGCGCTCGGCGGCACGACGTTCCTTTCCGCGGATGATGGCGAGCACGGTGTAGAGCTCTGGGCCACCGACGGCACGGAAGCGGGCACGCGCCTGCTCAAGGACATGGTGCCGGGCGCAGGAAGCGGCAATCCGCGCACCATGCAGGCGCTGAATGCGAACGTCGCATTGTTCATGGGCAGCAGCGGGCCACCGCCCTTCACCCGCGGCACGCTGTGGCGCACGGACGGCACGGCGAGCGGCACCTATCAACTCCGCACATTCAACGATACGAACCCGACGATCGGTGGCGGGATGTCGGCCGTGCTCAATGGCGTCGCGTACTTCACCGTGTTCAACACCATCGGCCGAAACGAACTGTGGCGATCAGACGGCACCGTCGCGGGCACCTACGAAATCGTGCCTGCCACTGGACCGCAGTCGTTCTCGGTGTTGAAGGCGACCGCGGGCAACCGTGTGCTGATGAGCGTGCACATGACCACGCACATGGACCTGTGGTGGACGGACGGTACGCCGGCCGGCACCGTAAGGGCGAGCCACACGCTCGACGTGTTTCCGGCGTTCTGGAGCGTGCAGTTTCAAGGACGCGCCTGCTTCACAGGCAGGCAAAGGCCGTCGGAGGTCGAGGAAGTCTGGTGCACCAACGGCACGGACAACGATTTCGTGCGCGTCACGAATCTCGAGGCAATGAACACGAGGCCGAGTGGGGCCCCCTTCGTCGTGAACGGCCGGCTGCTCATCGGCGGCATCATCAACGGTGGCTTCGAGGGCGGTGTCTACGCCACGGACGGAACGCCCGCCAGCACGCAGAGGATCTCGGACAAGCGCATTGGAAGTGGCCTCTCCGTCGTTGCGAACGGCTCGCGCGCGTACTACTTCGGCCAGAATTCCTTCGGCATCGGCACGCCCGCGGTCACCGACGGCACGGTGGCGGGCACGCACGACTACCTGGCGACCGGCGCTCCCTTCAGCCTCGACAACATCGTGGCGACGGCCACGTTCGGTGACCGTTTCGTGTTCGCGGTGCGCAGTTTCCCGAACGCCGGGCGCCTCTGGTACACCGATGGCACCACGGCCGGCACCAAACTACTCGCCGACGTGAACCCGGGCGTGCAGTCGTTCGCCGATCCGGGAGACTTGTACCCGGTGGGTTCGCGGCTCTACTTCCGCGCGCATCGACCCGACGTGGGCGAAGAACTCTGGTCGCTCAACCTAAGCGATCCGAATGCGAACGGAGAGTCAGCGACCACGGCCTACGGCACTGCCGTGTCGGTAAACGTGCTCGCGAACGACTCGGACATGGACAGCACACTGAACCAGGCCTCGGTGCAGATCGTGGCGGCGCCGGCCTCGGGCACCACCACCATCGATCTCGCCACCGGCGCGATCACGTACACGCCGAACGCGAATTTCTCGGGCATGGATCGCTTCTCCTATCGCGTCTCGGATCCGCAGAACCATGCGTCGAACGTGGCCTTCGTGGACGTGATCGTGAAACCGCAGCTCATCACGGCCGCGCCCGGAACGGCACCAACGACCCCGCCGGTCACACCACCCGTTACTCCACCCGTTACCCCACCCACGACTCCGCCTGCTACGCCTCAGAATTCGGGTGGTGGTGGCGCGATGGGCGTGGAGCTGTGGGCGTTAGTGCTGGCCATGTTCGTGGCTAGCTACTCGCGCTGCAGAACGCGTCCTCGGTCGCGGGCCTGCTGCGCACGACGGAAGTCATGATCGCGGAAGCGCCGACGGATTCGGGGGTAGTGATATTGAAAGTGCAGACGGGGCAAAAGGAAGGATTCACCACGCTCTCGCAATCCTGGGCTCAACTGCGCATAACCGGCGCATCGGGCACAGGCACCTCCGAGTACAGGACGAGTAATCTGCGGCAGAATCTGGGCCCGGTTGGGGCCGACTCCTGTCCAGTTCATCTGGCTCAAGCAGATCGCCCACGACGAGTTGGCCGCGATGGTAGAAAGTCTCAAGGTGTATCTATCTGGTGACGGAGGCAAGTCCTGGCGGGAAGACAATATGCGCGCATCCCATGTGACTTCGGCCAGCGGCGCGCAGTCGAATTGAGAGCACTGTGATGTTCGATGAAGCGCGGCTGTCATAGGGATCGACGAGATCGCGGCACCATGGTTAACGGTCTTGCCAGGGAGGGTTCCCGTATGCGTTCGGGCAGGATGATTTTCTCGACGATTTCTTCGTGGTAGATGGTCGGATTCGCCTTGGCTGCAAGTTCCAAGACAATTAGAGTTGCAGCATTCGCGATTTCGTATGACAGCTATTCCAAGGTGCGTGAGATCACGCGCGTTGGAAACTCCGAAAACGAGGACTACCTGCTGATGATCGCCGAGCACGGCACCGCGCAGCATGTCGAGAAACTAGTCCGGGCATATCGCCGATGCAATGAGGCCGAGGAGT
>JACMLX010000048.1 GCA_014379355.1 Gemmatimonadaceae bacterium | reverse complement strand
GCCGACGACGAGCGCGTCGCATTGCTCGTCATGCTCGCGGCGACACATCTGCGGCTTGGTGATCGCGTCGCCGCCGTCGCGGCTGCGCGGGACGCCGTCTCACTGGCCGGGAATCTCGGCGATGACAGCCTGCTGGCCGACGCGCTGGTGCGTCTCGGTGTCGCGCTCGACGGCGATGATTCCGGCCAGGCGGAGTCGAGCTACCGACGTGCGCTCGCGCTGTACGAACATCTGCAGGATGTGCGCGGCCAGGCGCGATGCTGGGATCGCATCGGTGTGGTAGCTGCGCAGCGCGGAGAGTGGGCCGAGGCGCGCACGGCGCTCGGGCGCGCAATCGATCTCGGACGCACGGCGGGGACACCCGATGAATGGGGCCTGGCTGCGCTCGATCTCGGAGTCGTGGCGCGTCGGACCGGTGACCACGAGCAGGCGCGACAGCTGTTCGGTGATGCACTCGCCCTCTTCGCCGCCGTGCAGAACAGTGAACGCCAGCTGCTCGCGCTGTACAACCTCGCGCACCTCGATCGCGAACGCGGTGAGCTGGCTGCCGCAGCCGATCTGTACGGTGTGGCAGCCTCGCTGGCCGAACGCGTGGGCCAGCACGATGTCGAAGTCGGCGCGGTGTCGGGCGCGGGACTCTGTCGCCTGCGCTTGGGTGACCGTGATCGCGCGCAGCAAAGCCTGGCGAAGGCCGATGCGCTGCTGGACGGACAGGACGGATGGTTCGCCGGACGCGAGCTGCAGGATGTGCTGTCGGTCGAGCTGATCGCGACAACCGGCAACGGCGCCGCGGTGGCGGCACGGCTCACCGAGGCGTGGCATCGCGCACAGGCCGCCGACGCGTGGGCGGCACATTGGCTGCTGGCTGAATTGACACCGACAGTCACTCGCCTGGCCCCCGCCACCCTGTCGCGCCTGCGCAACGAAAACGCGGCGCTGACGAATGACTCGTCAGGCGCCGCAATCGATGGAACGAACCCCGCGTCGTGACCTGGCGTGCATCAGGCGCGCAGCATGTACCCCGTGCCGCGCACCGTGTGCAGCAGCTGCGGGCCCTCGGCGCCGTCGATCTTCTTGCGCAGATAGTTGATGTACACGTCGACGATGTTCGTGGACGGATCGAACTCCGTCTTCCAGACATGCTCGGCAATCTGCTCACGCGTGACGGCGCGCCCCGCATGTTTCATGAGATACTCGAGCAGCGCGTACTCCTTCTGCGTCAACGAAATGGCGGTGCCGTCGCGCGTCACCTCACGCGAGACGGTGTCCAGTTGCAGCGTCCCGACGCGCAGCAGCAGTTCCTCGTCACGCAGTGTGGAACGTCGGAGCAGCGCGCGCACACGTGCCACCAGTTCATCCACGTCGAACGGCTTCACGAGATAGTCGTCGGCACCGGCGTCGAGGCCAGCCACGCGATCGCCGATCGTGACGCGCGCCGTGAGCATCAGCACCGGCGCACGGAAGCCGCGTTCGCGAAGTTCGCGTGCGACATCGAGACCGTTCGCCTTCGGCAATCCGATGTCCAGAATCAAGAGGTCGGGCGCCTGGTCGATCGCGATCGCCAGGCCTGATTCGCCATCCTGTGCAGTCAGGACATCGTAACCGCTTTCCGTGAGCGTTCGTGAGACGACTTCCAGCACTTCCGCGCGATCCTCGACCACGAGAACCGTCGCTCGCGCCCGCTCGTTCGTCGATGTCGTGTCTGGCAAGGTAGGGCTCGTCCCGTTACCTGCGAGTTGCGATACGCGTGTTGCCATCAGTGAACGATAACGCTTGGTCCGGCAAGTGTCACAGTTGAATGATGGCGCACGGAACCGTCTGGTGACGGAATCGATTTCACCGCAGTATCTGAGATGGTACGACGTTTGCTGCGTCGATCTGTGTGAAGTGTGCTGTCGCCACGCTGCGGCGCCGTCTGGTGTCGCCTCGACGACTGGTATTTCACCGGAGCGGAATTCTCCGCACCGCAGCCCTCTAAGTCACCGGGAGGAGCACTGATGATTGATGTGTTCGTTCGGATGGCCGCGACGCCGGTGCTGGCTGGCGTGGTGGCCGAATCGGTGCGCTGGGCCGCCGGGGCAGATCCGGCAGCCACGCAGCATCAGGTCGTCACGCTCTTTGGCGATCCGACGGTGATGCACCTCGCATGGGCGCTGGCCGCCGCCAATCGCGGCACGCCGGATTCCGTGTGGCGCATTGGCGCAGATGGCAGTGCCGTCGCCGCCGAACTGTCGCTCGCGACTGCCGTGCTCCGTGAGGACGCGGCACTGCTGCTCAGCGCCAATGGCCCCCAGCTGCGAACCGCCATCGCACATCTCATGAGTGTGCGTGGCCAGGAAGAACACAGTGCAGCGATCCGTGTGCCGATCCGTGAGCTGTTTGCTGGCGATCTGGACAGCGAAGCGATGCTCGCCATGCTGCGCGAGGCTGAAGGTGATGTGGACGCCGAATCGGTGGAGGATGACCTCGCCGCCTGACTCGTCCGACGCTGTAACGCAGATCGGGGGCCGGTGATGAGATCACCGGCCCCTGATGTCTTCTGGACACACCGCGGATACAGCGGATGCAACCAGGCAGCCAGGCCACGGGTGGTCGATGACGAACTACTGCGCCTTCGCAGTCTCTCGTTGCGCCATCTTCACGGCCTCGTACGCGTTCACGATTCCACCGCTCGCCGACAGCGACGCGAATGACACCTTCTGTCCCCGACTGCCCGGCTTCGACACCTGCAGATTCGGAAACTGCGTCGCGGTCGCGAGCAGAATGCGCTTCACGTCGGCAGCCGTCAGCGTCGGAAACTGCGACATCAGCAGTGCAGCCACGCCGCTGACCACTGGGGCCGCGACGCTCGTGCCATCGTCCCGCCCGAACCCGTCGTTGAGTGCGGCAGCGAACAACGACACACCGGGCGCGAAGATGTCCACCGACGTGCGGCCAAAGTTCGAGAAGTCAGCCGCCAGCTGGTCACCGACTTTCCAGCTCGAGGCGCCGACGTCGATCCATGTCGCCGCTCGGCCGGCGCTGCCGGCGTAGGTGGCGCTGGGAAACGTGGGCGTCGCATCCACATCCACGCTTTCGTTGCCGGACGCGTGCACCAGCAGGACGCCGCGCGACACGGCGAATTGCACGGCGCTGTCCACCGCCGCCTTGCCCGGCGAGTACGGCTTGCCGAACGACATGTTGATGATCTGCGCGCCGGCTTCGACGGCGTAGCGAATGCCGTTGGCGACATCCTTGTCCGCTTCGTCGCCATTCGGCACCACACGCACCGGCAGGATCCGGATGCCCGCGGCGATACCGACGAATCCGCTGTCACCGCGTGCCGCGCCGATCACACTGGCCACCGCCGTCCCGTGTGACGCGTCGGGGCCGGTCACGTTCGCATTGCCGTACCGTCGACCCATGGCCGGCGTGTCTCCGACGACCTGCCGGCCATCGAACGCGAGGTTGAAGCCGACGTTGAGCCGACCTTCCATATCGCGTCGCGCCGCCCGGGAGACGTTCGGCGTCAGGCCGTTGAGCGCGAAGGCTTGCAGCCGCTGCAACGCCGTGCGAGACGCCGGAGTTTTCGGCTGCATCGTGCCGAGCGTACCGTCGGTGATGTCGGTCGCCTTGACGCCGTTGTCCTTCGCGACCACGGCGAGCATAGAATCGTACTGTGCGAGCACCGGCTTGATCCCGGCCCACTGCCCGGCGAGCTCATCGCGCTGTGTGGTGTATTCGCTTTCCAGCTGTGTGCAGGGCGCGCTCACCGGACTCTTGCCGCCATTGGCACGGCACTGCGCCACGAGGCGCGTCAGCTCCAGCTGTGCCCCATCGATGTTGCCCGTCGCGCCGCCGATGAAATTCCATCCGCGTGCATCGTCCACGTAGCCGTTGCCATCGTCGTCGCGACCATTGGCGGGTGTTTCCCTGGCGTTGAGCACCAGCACATCGCGCAGCGCCGTGTGCGACGTGTCCACGCCACCGTCGATGACGGCGACGGTGATCATCCGCTTGGGCGCGGCGTTGTTGAGCAACTCGCTCACCGCGCGCCGCGCGCCCACGCCCGCGACACCATCGGTCTCAGGGTCCAGCAGATGCCAGAACGCCGGTGCGGAGCGATAGGTGACCTTCGGCGTGACCGGCGTGGCAGCAGTGGTTGGTGCGCCCGGCGTCGGCTGCGCGGCGGCTGC
>JACMLX010000047.1 GCA_014379355.1 Gemmatimonadaceae bacterium | reverse complement strand
TGAGACCGGCGTGGGCGGGCGACGGCGTCGTCGCCCCGGCGTCTCCGTTCACTCCTTCGACTTGCTGCGGAACGCGTTGATCATCCACTGCGACAGATCGACCTTGCTGTGACGCTGTTCCTTCCACGGATCGCCATACATGTGATAGCCGTTCTGCTCCCAGAAACCGGGGGCATCGGCGTTCATGAATTCGAATCCGCGCACCCACTTCGCGCTCTTCCAGAGATAGAGATGCGGCACGACGAGGCGCATCGGCCAGCCGTGGTCGGGTGTGAGATCGATGCCATCGTGTTTCCACGCGAGCACGTTCTCGGGCCGATCGAGATCCGTGAGCGGCAGGTTGGTCGTGAAGTCGCCGTCTGCGAAGATCATCACATGGGTCGCTTCGGGCAGCGGTTCGGCGAGTCGCAGCAGATGCTGCACGCTGACTCCCTCGAAGTCATTGTCGAGGCGACTCCACCGCGTGACACAATGCATGTCGCAGCGGGTGATCTGGCGCGGGAATTCCTGCACGTCCTTCAGCGTATACGAGTTGGGCGCAGCGCAGAGGCCGCGGAATTCGAATCGCCAGGTGTCCGGATTCACGACCGGCACGCGGCCATAGTGCAGCACGGGCCACTTGCGCGTCTGCGATTGGCCAGGCGGAATGCGCTCGCGGTCGGTCGGTCGGACGTCGAGGGTCGGGAGTTCGTCGGACATCATTTGCGGGGCTCAGGGTCTGCTGAACGATACTGCGGGCCGTCTCGTCGGCGTCAGTCTTTGCTCTGCGGACGTGCGACTGCCTGTCTCGCACAGAGCCGCGGGGCCACAGAGAAAGCAACGCCTTACGCCAGCGTTCGGTGTCTCGCGGGGCTCAAACTGCCCGGTGGGGAGTCGCAGGGCCGCGGAGCCGCGGAGAACGGCAACTGATTCTTTTTTTGGAACAGCAGCGAGATGCGCGCGATCGTGTCGCGTACGCGAGATATTCCTGCATTCGCAGTTGCTGTGCACAAAAGATGTTGTGTCGAATGCTGTATGCCTCGGGACAAAGAGATCACTGCGACTCCGCGGCCTCGCGGCCCCGCGCGCAGCTGGTCAAGCCGACGACTCACCAGCCACCGAGTCTTCGAGGCTATCTCCGTGGCTCCTTTCCGCTGTGCGAGACTAGCTCTTCTCAGCCGGCAGGCACGAGAACCGGCAGCATCGCTTCGAGATCGGCGCGCGACGTTGACATGGGAGTGAGCGAGAAGACTTGAGCGAATGCGATGGCTGTCACGCGTTGCATGTGCTCGAAGGATGGCGCGGCGGGCCCGAGTTCACGCTGCGTGCTCGTCATCACCACGTCGGCAATGCCACATGGAATGAACAGGTCGAAGAAGGACAGATCGGTGTTCACGTTGAGCGCAAAGCCATGACGCGTGACCCAGTCTCGCGCGTGCACCCCGATCGACGCGATCTTGCGATCCTCGATCCAGACGCCGGTGTATTTCGCGACGCGTCCGCCCTCGAGGCCGACGCCGGCCAGTGCCAGGATCAGCGCCTCTTCGACCTTCCGCAGGTACCAGTGCAGATCCTGTGTATGCTGCTTGAGATCGATGATCGTGTAACCGACCAGCTGCCCTGGTCCGTGAAAGGTGGCATCACCACCGCGCTCGATCTCGAACCGCTCCACGCCACGAGCGGCGAGCAACGCCTCCGGGATCAGCAGGTTGTCACCCTTGGTCGAGCGACCGAGCGTGACCACGTTCGGATGCTCGACCAGCAGCAGCACGTCTTCCGGCACGGCGCCGCTGATGCGTGCCGCGGACACCGCCCGCTGGAGTTCGAGCGCGTCGCTGAAGGCGAGACGCCCGAGATCCACCACCAGCAGGCGGCGTGCACTCACGCGTGCACCATCTTCCCCATCGAATCGAGCACCGCTTCCGCGACCGCTTCCGACATCGTCGGATGTGCATGCACGGCGAGGTCGATCTCCTCGACCGTGAACTCGTTTTCGCGTGCGACAACGATTTCGTGGATGAGCTCCGTGGCGTGTGCGCCGACGATGTGCGCGCCAAGAATCTCTCCGTACTTCTCGTCACGGATGATCTTCACGAAGCCGTCGGTCTCGCCGGACGTCCGCGCGCGGCCGTTTGCCGAGAACGGGAACTTGCCGACCTTGTATGCGACGCCCTTCGCCTTCACCTGCTCTTCGGTGAGGCCGATCGATGCGACTTCCGGATGACAATAGGTGCAGCTCGGGATGTTGCCGTAATTCACCGCATGCGTGGGCTGCCCGCCGAGCATGTCGGCCAGCACGTGTCCCTCGCGCTGCCCCTTGTGTGCGAGCATCTGGTTGCCGGCCACGTCGCCGATCGCGTACACACCCTTCACGTTCGTCTCGAACTTCTCGTTGATCGCGATGAAGCCGCGATCCGACTTCTTCACGCCCAGCGCTTCGAGTCCGAAGCCGTCGGTGTTCGCGGCACGGCCGGCGGCAACGAGCACCTTGTCGACCGTGAGCACCCGCGGCTGTCCGCCCGACTCGAATGACAGCGTCACGCTGTCCGCCTCGACCTTTGCAGCCGTGATCCTGGCGCCGGTGACTGACTCGATGCCACGCTTCTTGAACGCGCGCGCCAGTTCGGCCGACGCATCCGCATCCTCGATCGGCAGGATGCGTGCGGCGACTTCGATCAGCGTGACCTGCGTCCCGAACGCATTGAACACATCCGCGAATTCGCACCCCACCGCGCCAGCACCGACGACGGCCATGGTCTTCGGTGCGGACGGCAGCACGAGGACTTCGTCGGACGACAGCACCGTCGTCTTGTTCAACTCGAGTCCGACCTGCGGCAGGCCGCGCACGCGCGAACCGGTGGCGATCACGAGTGCCTTCGTCGCCGTGTGCGATTCCACCGTGCCTTCACTGTTCTTCACTTCGACCGTGGTCGCAGTCGTCACACGCCCGTTGCCGCGGATCCAGGTGACCTTGTTCTTCTTGAGGAGGAACTCGACACCCTTCGAGTTCTGCGTGCTGACCCCGCGCGACCGCTTCATCGCCGGACCGAAGTCGTATGTCACGTCACCGGTCGTGATGCCATGCTCGGCCATGTGTTTGACCTTGGTCGCCATCGAGGCGCTTTCGAGCAGCGACTTGGCCGGAATGCAGCCCCACAGCACACAGGTTCCGCCGAGCGCCTCGCGCTCGATGAGGGCGACCTGGAGACCAAGCTGCGCGCTGCGAATGGCGCAGACGTACCCGGCGGGACCGCCGCCGAGGATGATGACGTCGAACGAAGCCATGACGATCTCACGTAGAGGATCGGGCGCCGGCTGCTGCCGCGCCGCTGACGACCGATCCATCACGGATTGGTCAGTGCGGGAAAGATGCCCGATGTGTGCAGTCGGCTCCAGTGTGGCCGCACGCACCGGTTGCCGACTCAGGCGAAGGGTGCGAGCAGCAGCACGGGGACAGCGGCCGTGAGGAGACCGGCGATGCCCGCACGCAGCCATCCCGTACTGAAGGCGCGCCGGTATGCGATGATGGCCCACGGCGCGAGTCCGAGTCCCACCAGCGACGAGTGGAAGGCCGGTGAAATACTCATGGCGCGGA